>VBID01000199.1 GCA_005880615.1 Chloroflexota bacterium | reverse complement strand
CGCGATGGACATCGAGGCCTTCCTGCAATTGAAAGCGGGCTGCTATCGGTTTGGCGTGAATAGCGACGACGGCTTCCTGTTCACGTTTGGCGCCGGTCGTGGCGATATTTTCGGCACAGTTGCGGGCCGCTTTAACACCGGTCGCGGCGCGGCTGATACCACGTTCGATGTGTTTGTTGCCGCGGATGGCTTCTATCCGATCCGTTGCGACTGGGAGAATGGCACCGGCGGGGCCAACATCGAAATCTTCACCGTTAACGTCGCCGACGGTTCGGTTCATTTGGTCAACGACATAACCGATCCGGATGCGGTCCTGGCCTTCCGCGGCGGCCATGCGCAAGCGTATGCCAAGAGCATCCTGCCGATCCTGGGCGACACCGACGCGCACGAGAATCTGGGCGTGGTGGTGAAACTCATGGACGACGCTCCCTCGACCGTGACCCCGGCCTCGATCACCATGACCTTGGATGGGACGACCTATCCCAACGGCGATCCGAAGCTCCACATCGATGTTAGCGCGCCGCCGGTAACGATGGTCACCTTGGACGGGCCGGCGGGCGGTTTTCCGCCGGGATCGAGCCACACCGGGACGATCAACTTCAATGGCAACACCGAGAGCTTCAGCTTCACGGTGACTTGGCTGCCGGCGGGCATCTTCGTGATTGAGGCCGAAGACTTCGACTCGACCGATCCGGCCACGGGGATCACGACGCACAACCCAGGGGCGACGATTCCCGGGACGGACACCGATTATATCCCGGCGCTGATGCCCTATCTGGGCGGTGCGTTTGCCGGCTTGAGCGCCCAGTCAGGCATTGATTACGCCAACAACGACGGCAACGATTCGGACCTGTATCGCGCGGGTGAAAGCCCGAACGTCAACATGGATCCCGGTCCGGCGTTCTCGCTGACCGACCATCCGGGGTTGAGAAACCGCGGCGCCTACGATGTGACGACCAGCTTCAAGATCGGATGGGACGACGGCGGTGACTGGGAAAACTACACGCGGGACTTTGGCGCGACGCCGCATTCCTTCAAGGTGGTGGTCGCCTTGTCCTCCGACAATGGCCCCGACAACGTGGACACCACGCTTCAGGAAGTGATCGCGGGGCAAGGCACAACCAGCCAAACCGTGAAGCAACTGGGGACGTTCAGCGGCACGGCGTTCGGCGGCTGGGGTGTCAACAGCATCTTTCCGCTGAAGGACAGCACGGGCGAAGACGCGGTGGTGCGGTATAGCGGGGTGCATACCATCCGGATGACCCAGGACAACGGCGACTACGACTGGTTCGCCTTCGTGCCGGTGTTTGCGCCGGCTAAAATCTCAGGCACGACGCCGTCGCCGGGATCCACGGTGGCGCGCAACACGCCGATCGTGGTGCAGATCAGCGACTTGGACACGACCGCGGTGCTGACATCGTTGCATTTGGTGGTGAACGGAGTGGATAGGATCACGCTCGCGACGGTAGTACACGACCCGGCGACGGGTATTACGACGATCACGTATGATCCGGGCTCGGCGATCGCGGTGAACACGGCGGTGACCTACACGGCGTCGTTTACCGACTCGGCGGGGGCGACTTCGAGCAAGACGGTCAATTACATGACCGATCCGTTCCGAGGTGCGGGCGACTTCGTGATCGAAATCGAGGACTTCAACTTCAACGCTGGGCAGCATCTGGCGATCTCGGACGTGATGCCGTATTTCGGCGGGGCGTATCAGGACGATCCGACTTGCCCGGTCTCGGAGATTCTGGACATCGACTATCACAACGATGACGGGAGCGACTCGAATCTGTATCGGCTGTGCGAGACCGGGCCGAACGTGAACCTGGATCCGGGTCCGGGCGGGGTCAATGCCCATCGGAGCGGCTGGGACGTGACGACCAACTACAAGATGGGTTGGGTGGGCGGTGACTGGAACACCTACACCCGTGTGTTCCCGAAGGGCGATTACAAGGTGTATGCGGCGCTGTCGTTCGACGGCAACGACGCGCATCTATGCCACGGCCGGCTGCAAACGGTGTCGGACGCGACCACCGCAACGCCGACGTTGACGGACCTGGGGACGTTCGACGCGCACGGGACGCACAACCTGGGCGGGTGGGGTTGGAACACGCTGATTCCGATGCGGAATGCCGGAGGGGGCGTGGCGGTGATTCACTTGGATGGCGCGACGTCGCTGCGGTATAACGCGGACAGCGGGGACAGCGATTACCTGACGTTCGTGCCGGCGGACGCGCTCGGAGCGATTAGCGGGATTGTGAACAATCACGACGGGACGGTGACGGTCACGTGGACGGGTCCTGGGGTGCTGCAGGTGGCCGATGATGTGACCGGGCCATGGGTGACGGTGCCTGGGGCGGTGAGTCCGCTGACAGCGCCGATTGATCGGCCGCACCGGTTCGCCCGGATCGATCGCAACGAACCCGAATCGTGGCCGAAAGTGCCGTAATCAGCGGACCAGCGAGTCCGTAGGAATTGAAAAACAGAGAGACCGGATGAAAATCCGGTCTCTTTTTTGTGGTTTGAAGAGTCGAGTCTCCGCTTCAGGCGGCCATGGCGACTTTGCCCGCCCGATGGGGATTTCGCCCACCAGATGCCCGGGGAGTGCCAACGCAAAGCTTGCGCCACTCTACTTTGTGAACTCAGAATGGGTGCGAGAATGGTGTTCGGAAAGAAGAGCATCCAGCGGCTCCGGCGCTTTGCCTCGGTAACTGCCGGCGCGCGCGGCGCAGCGTTGTTTGGGGCGCTTTTCGGGCCGATCACCGCGCTCTCCGCCCCGGCCGGCCATCGCTCGTCCGAATTGCCGGTGCCCGCCGGTGGGAGCACCGGCTTTACGGAAATGCCACCGGCCGGCGCCGGCATCCGCTTCAGCAACCGTGTGCGCCTGCAGCTCCTCATGGAGAACAACAACTTCATGCAAGGATCGAGTCCCGGAAGCGGCGGGGGCCGGTTGCGCGAACCTTCACTCCACCGGGGCCACCTTCGCCGACCTGGACGGGGACGGGAAGCTGGACTTGCTGGTGGCCACGCTTGGGAATGGCGTCCATTGCTTCAGGAACGAAGGCGGTCACTTCAAAGAGGTCACGGCCGAAGCGGGGCTGGCCTCGCGGACCGGCAGCACCAGCCTGGCGCTGGCGGATGTGGATGGCGACGGCGCCCTGGACCTCTATGTCGCCAACTACGGGACCCAAGCCATCTTGCGCTCGGGCGGAGGCAGCGCGCAGATGAAGCGGGTCAACGGCCAATGGGTGGTCACCGGGCCTTACGCCGACCGGCTGCGATTGGTCGATGGGCGGCTCGAAGAGGTGGGCGAACCGGACGTGCTCTATTTGAACGACGGGCGCGGCCACTTTCGACCGTTGCCGTGGAACTCGGAGTTCTTCCTGGATGAAGACGGGAAGCCGAAAGCGGCGCCCTGGGATTTCGGCCTGACCGCGCAGATGCGGGACATCAACGGCGACGGCTTTCCCGACATTTATGTTTGCAACGACTTCCAAACCGTCGATCGCGCCTGGATCAATGATGGCACGGGGCATTTCCGGGCCTTGCCGCGGCTGGCGATGCGCCACCAGAGTTACGCGTCCATGGGCGTGGATTTTGCGGATATCGATCGCGACGGATGGCTGGATTGTTTTGTGGTGGAGATGTTAAGCCGCGAACATCCGCGGCGCATGTCCCAGCGCTCGGCCATGTCACCGGAAGCGCCCGCCGTCGGCCGCATCGAGAACCGTCCGGAGGTCAACCGCAACACGCTCTTTTGGAATCGCGGCGACGGCACTTATGCCGAGATCGCCAACTTCAGCGGCGTGGCCGCGTCCGACTGGTCGTGGCAGCCGGTGTTTCTCGACGTCGATCTGGATGGCTACGAGGACCTCTTGATCGTCAACGGCCACGCGTTCGACGTGCAGGACCGGGATGTGCTCGAGCAGATCCGCGGTTTCGGCAAGCAACCACTAGCGCAGGCCCGCACGAATCTCGCCCTGTATCCGCCGTTGACCCCGAAAAAGATGGCCTTCCGCAACCGCCGTGACCGGACCTTCGAGGAGGTCAGCGACGCGTGGGGCTTCAATTCGCGCCAGGTCGCCCAAGGCATCGCCCTGGCCGATTTGGACAACGACGGCGACCTCGACGTCGTGATCAACTGCTTCAACGCGCCTCCCTTGCTCTACCGCAACAACTCTTCGGCTCCGCGCGTGGCAGTGCGGCTGGCGGGCCGGGCGCCGAATGTCCAGGGGATCGGCGCCAACATCCGCGTGAAGGGCGGGCCGGTGGCGCTGCAAATGCAGGAAATCGTGTGCGGCGGCCGCTACCTGTCGGGCGACGATCCAATGCGGGTCTTCGCCGCCGGAACGCTCACCAATAAGCTCACCATCGAAGTGCGCTGGCGCAGCGGCCAGACCAGCGAAGTGCGCGAGGCCCGGGCCAACCAGCTTTACGTCATCGAAGAACCGGCCGCCCCGGCGGCGAAGACCGCGCCGCCCGGTTCCCGCCGGGCAACTGAAGCCGGCGAGCCTCGCCCGGCGACGGTTTTTTTCAAGGACGTCAGCCATTTGCTCAATCACAGCCATCATGACGAGCTGTTCAACGATTATGGCCGGCAGCCGCTG
>VBID01000139.1 GCA_005880615.1 Chloroflexota bacterium | reverse complement strand
AAGACGCGCCTGATCGCGGGCCTGGGCGGCCTGGCGGTGCTGGGGGCCCTCGCCTTGGCCGGCGCCTACATCTTTCTCCTTGGAGGAAGCGCGCCCCGCCAGCTGACCATCCAACCGGCCAGCAGCGGGTCGCCGGCGACCTCGGCCAGCGCCAGCGCAGGCGTCGGGACCTGGACAGTCGGCACCGGCTCGGTTGCCGGGTATCGCGTGCGCGAACAACTGGCGGGGCTGGCCGCGCCTACCGACGCGGTCGGGCGGACCTCGTCGATTACCGGCAGCTTCACCCTGGCGCAGTCGGCCGACGGGTACACGGTCACGGCCGCGACCTTCACGGTCGACGTGTCCACCCTGACCAGCGACCGGGCGATGCGGGACCGGCGCATCCACCAGATGGGTCTGGAGAGCGATCGCTACCCGACGGCCACCTTCAAGCTGACCACTCCGATCGTGCTCCCGGCGTCCGCAGCCACCGGACAGACGGTCCACGTCTCTGCCACCGGAGACCTCACCATCCATGGCACGACGAAGTCCGTGACGATCCCGATGGACGCGCAGCTGAACGCGTCGCAGATCCAGGTAGTGGGCTCGCTGACGTTCCCATTCAGTGAGTTCAACATGGTGCCGCCCAGCATCGGTGGCTTCGTGAGCGTCCAGGATAATGCCACCATGGAGTTCAGCCTGCTGCTCCAGAAAGCGTAGGACGACCCATGCGCATCCTGGTCGCCGAGGACGACCGCGGGCTGCGCGAGGTGCTCGTTCAGGGCCTGCAGGACGCGGGCTACGTGGTAGATGCCGTCGACCGCGGGGACGACGCCATCGAACAGCTGAAGTTTTACGCCTACGACGTCGCCATCGTGGACTGGCGGATGCCCGGCGTGCCTGGCGTGGAGGTCGTCT
>VBID01000138.1 GCA_005880615.1 Chloroflexota bacterium | reverse complement strand
CTGGATGCCGGGGCCGACGACTACCTGGTGAAGCCGTTCGACTTCGGCGAGCTGGTGGCCCGGGTCCGCGCACTGCAGCGCCGGCCGCGGGGAGTCGACGCGCCGGTGATGGTTAAGGGTGGGCTCTCGCTCGATCCGGCGCGCCGGCAGGCCTCGGTGAATGGCCGGCCGCTCAACCTGACCACGGCGGAGTTCCACATCGTGGAGTTGTTGATGCGGCGCTTCCCGGCCGTGGTCGACCGCAAGGCCATCGCCGAGCATGCCTGGCGCGACGAAACCGATCCGCTGGGCTCGAACGTCATTGACGTCAAGATGAGCCGCCTTCGGGCGAAGCTCGTCAACTCGGGCATCCGCATCGTGACGGTGCGAGGGGCGGGGTTCCGCCTCGAAGAGTCCGCGTCGCGCAGCTAGGCTCGCGCGAGAGCAACCACTCGAGATACCCCCACCCCAACCCTCCCCGCAGGGGGGAGGGAATTCGAGTCCTCTGTATGGGTTGGGTGGGTATTAGGCCCGCGGCCAGGTGATCGCCATGCTGGCCCCGCCCGCCGGTGAGGTGCCCACGTCCCAGCGGCCGTTGGTCGCCCGAACCACGGCGTCGGCGATGGCCAGGCCCAGCCCGGCACCACCGGGCTGGTCGCTGGCTCTCCGGAATCGATCGAAGATCCAGTCGCGTTGCTCCGGCGCAATCCCCGGCCCAGAGTCGTCCACCACGAGCTTGATCTGGTGGCCTTCGGCGGTTACCCGAACATCGACCGAGCCCTGCTCGGGCGTGTACTTGCAGGCGTTGTCGAGGAGCACACCCAGGAGGTGATCGAGCCATTCGGGCGACGCAGCGATCACGTGCGAGTCGCCGCTGACGTGAAGGGCCAGGCGCTGGTGACGGGCTTCCGCCACCGTCGTGAACCGGTCGACCGCCTGCTGCGCCATGATGGCCACGTCCACGGGCTCGGGCTTGATCGCGGTGGTCGCCTCGAAGCGTGCCAGCCAGAGCAGGTCGTCCACCATCCCTCCCATTCGCTTGCTCTCCTGGTTAACGCGCTCGAAGGCGCGCTGGTACCACTCGACCTCCCGCGGCTGGCCCAGCGCCAGGGAGGTCTGGGCCTGGATGACGGCCAGCGGTGTCCGCAGTTCGTGGGAGGCATCGGCCGTGAAGTCCATCTGTCGCTGGCGGGCCCGCTCGATGGGCGAGGCGACCCGGCGCCCGATGGCCAGGGCGCCCAGGAAGACCACCACCAGCAGCACCGGGGCAATTACCACCTCGGCCAGGATCAGGTTTGAGCGCGCTTGGTAGACGCTGCTCATGGTCTGGCCCACGACCGCCCAGTCGTCGCCGACCAGGCCGCCCATCACCCGCAGGTCGGTCCCCGAGACTGTGATCGTCTGCGGATCTTTGATGCTCCGGTAGGGAACCGGCAGGGTGACGGTACGCGCTTCGGTGCTGCTGTCGCTGTAGTTGCCGTCGGGGTGATACATCCACCACAGGACTGGGGCTTGAAACCGCTCCCCACCCGGTGGCCCGGGGAATGGGCCCGCCCGCTGGGCGGCCATGGAACGCAACCACGATGAGTTGTTGGCGTCGATGCTCGAGGTCAGGTTGTGGGTGACGATCAGCAGGACCGAGACCGCGATCAGGAGATAGAGGGCGGCCACGATTCCAGCTGCCAGCAGCGCCACCCGCCGGGCGCCAGTCCCAACCAGGTCCACCCGAGCGATGCTCAAGGTCTTCTCACCCGCCTCTCATGGTGACGGCCAGTCCCTGTCGATTTCGTGACGGTCGGGCCGGGACCTTGGGCCATACCCGCCGAGCATAGAGCAGCACGCCGGCCGATCCAACGACGAAGGCCAGGCGCTCCACCAGGCCGGGGTCGGCCGCGTTCGGGATGACGAGGGAGATGGTGAAGAGGCCGATGGAGGCCAATCCGGCGGCGACCAACTGCCGGGCAGACACCATTCGTCCGGGGTCGTGGCATCCGTCGTGCCATTCCAGCAGGCACGCGGCGGCCATCGATCCGGCCACGATGGCGGTCGCGACGTAATGCAACTCGCCGTGGAGGGTCAGCGGGGTGGCGATGGCGTCGGTGGGGAAGGCGCCCGCCGCAACCAGACCGAGTCCCATGGTGCTGAATACGATCGGCGCCGGCTTGGGCGCCGCCCCGATCCGGACCGCTTGGAACACGGCGACGGAAAAGCCGAGCAGGAGCCAGCCGGAAGCAAGGAAGTTGGCGACCTGCAGCCACCCGCCGCTCCCCAGGCTGAGCAGGCTGACGAATTCGGCCCAGGCGTCATACCCGGGTCGGGTTGCGCCTTCAATCAGGAAGGTGCCGACGAAGACGATGGGCGCGGCGAAGCCGCACGCGACCAGCAGCTGCTGCTGAGAGAGGGAAGGGGCCGGACCGTCCGGCCCCTCATCGATCGGTGCACTACGGAACGGTCGGGAACTGGCCTGCATTTTCCTGGGCCTCCCGAGCCGCGCTTTCGCCGGCCTCGTGCTGGGCGTTTTCGTTGGGCACGAACGTGCCCGAACCCGTGCCGGGCGACGCAGCCGTGGCCGTCGCGCTGGGCGAGGCGGCGGCGCTCGCCACCAGCGGCCCAGCAATGGTGGCCCCGATCACGCCGCCCGTGAGCAGGGACGCGCCGATGGCGACTCCGACGATGATCCTTCGCATGCTGTCCATGGTGTTCACCTCCTCGAATGGTTGATGACCACAGCATTGGGCGCGTCGCCTTGCAGAAGGATTACGCGAATGATCCGCAATGAAAAATTGAGTGAGGTCGCTTCACCGCCAAGTCAACCGGCTGCGGACACGAAGATCCGGTGTCGGAGAACCAGACGGTCGTCGACACTCTGAACACCCCACCCCAGCCCTCCCCGCATGGAGGAGGGAGAGATTAGATCAGAGGTGCCGGGGAGGGAGAAGCGCACCAACCAGATCAGTAGCAGACCCCGTGGGCACCGGCAAGGATCCCGCTGATTGCTGGAGGCTGCTCGCCGCGGAGGTGATGGGCGAGGGTTGCGGCACAGAAAGAGGTGGCAGCGAAGGTACTGCTACCGGCGAGACCAGCGGCGTGACCCGTTTCAACACCCCGGATGCTCCAGGCAGGTCCCGCGGGTCGGGGGGGTTGGTGCCCGGCACCAGCGTCGTCTGCCCGGGCAATACCGAAATAGAAGGCGGGGCGGGTGGCACCTGCCGCGCCGAGCTGGATGACTGCACCGAAGCCAGCATCAAGGGTACGGCGGCGACGGCGGCCATGGCCAGCACGTGGTGCGCGCTTAGCGAGAAGCCGGCCATCGATGGCTGGCGCACGAGTCCTACCAGCCGGGCCCCCGCCAGGCTGGCTCGCCGCAGGGCCCGACCGAGTTGCCACAGACCAAAGATGGCGGCCAGCCTCTTGGCCAGCGTGGCCGCATGCTGTCGGGCTCGATGCAGGAGCTGCGCGGTGGCCATGTAGCTGAGCCGGAGGTCCGACGCGATCGCGGCCAGGGAGCGCCGCTCGACCGCCGACTGCCACAGCGCCTGCCGCTCGCGCTGCCGGAGCTGGTCGAAGATGGCGGCGACTACCTGCCGATCCACCACCGGCGTTTCGGGGTCGGGAGCGGCGTCGCTATCGGCTGAGAGGGTGACCAGAACCCTGCCCAAACGCTGTCGGCGGCGGAGGACATCAAGGCAGTGATTGCGCGCCACCGTCAGGAGCCAGGGAGCGACATCCTTGCCCGCCCGGAGCCGGGGTGAGCCGATCGCCCTCAGGAAGACCTCTTGGGCCGCATCGGCGGCGTCGTCGGGGTTCCGGAGCATCCGCCGGCACAGGCGGAAGACCCGGGCGTAATTGGTGAGATATAGGTCGGTCAGCCATTGGCGCTCCTCGGTGGTGAACTGGCCCGATACCGTGGCCCCTTGACCAAGTTCCACCGTACTCGGCTTAGACACGCCTTTGACTCCCATCCCGACAGTACGGTTCCTTCCGTCAGGTTGTCAAATATTTGGCCCCCCGAGCGTATGCCTGGTATGAGGAAGATCCCGCGACTTACCGAAGAATCCCGCGACGCGCTGTGGGACGACCCCCTGTATGAGCCGAGCGTCGAGCACGTCGTGGATAGCATCAACGAGGAGGTCGAGGCGGCCCTGGACCTGCTCAGCAAGCTCCACGAGGAGGCCGGTGCCCTGGTCCAGCTCCTGACCGTGATCAACGAGCGGACCTATCACCCGGCCCTCCAGTTCTGGCGCGAGCTCAAAAGCAGCCAGCATTAGTGTCCCGGATCAGGAATTCGTTGGAAATTCATCGGCCTGGGCGGCCGGGCGCCTGCGGCGCTGATGCCGGCGTTAGGGGGCCCGGCGGAAGTCGTCACCTATCGACGGATAGGCTCCTCCTTCCGCCACCCCTGTCTTGGCACCGGCCGCCGAGGCCGCGACTTTCTCAATGAACTACTGATCCGGGACACTAGGCGCCGTCACGCTCCGCCGCCGGTGGGACGGTCGCGAGGCCCTCGACCTCCACCACCTTGATTCGGTTGCGGTGTCCCGCGACCAGGCGGACGGCGGAGGGCGGGACATCCAGCCAGGCGGCGATGGCGCGGATGAGGGCCAGGTTGGCGGCCCCGTCGAGAGGTGGCGCCGTCACCCAGACATCCAGGGTGTGACCGTCCCAGCGAAGCCGCCCGCGGCTGGATCGGGGATGGGTGCGAACTGTCAGCCTGAGCACGGCTCGGCCATCCGCTCGTGGGGCTGCCCGCGCCGTCCGTCGAGTTCCGCCGCCAGCAGCAACCGCCCGACCTCCTGGGCCCGTCGCGCGGCGAGGCGGTCGCCTTCGCCAGCGGCCACGATTGATCCCTTCATAAGGATGTGCCACTTGCGCGCGAAGTCGTCCGACCGGGCCACGCCGGCGCCCTCGGCCAGCGCGCGCAGGAGGACCCTGATGTTGGCCAGGTGCGAGGTGGTGGCTTGCCTCGCCGGGTGGTCCGCATCGACCACCTCCAGCAGGACGTTGATGAAGGAGCACCCTTCGAAGTCCTCGCGTTGGAACCACTCGTCAAAGACGTCGAAAATCGCCAGCAGGCGTTTCCGGGGGGTGACCGCCCGACGGTTGACCTCGGCCTCGAGCCATTCGTGGGTCCACAGCTGCTCCCGCTTCTGCAGGAAGGCCAGCACCAGCTCGTCCTTGGATGGGAAGTGCCGGTAGAAGCTCATCTTCGCCACGCCAGCCCGGGCGATGATGGTGTCAATTCCCACGGCCCGGATTCCTTGCCGGCTGAAGAGGTCATAGGCCGCACTCAGGACCCGTTCGCGAGCCCCGAGCGTCGAACCGGATGCCGAAGCGCGGGGCAAAGTTCTGGCCTTCATCCGATCTGTCCACGCGCGCCTGGGCGCCCGATTTGCAGCCGAGGCGAGGCGGAGGCCAGAGGCTGACTGATCTGCCGGCTTGACAGGCTTGAGCAGCTAACCCGCATAATGTACAGACTTGTCTGTCTATTGTCCAGAAGCCCGGGCCGGCTAGCGTTCGGATGGGGGACACGAAACCCAAGGCCAACCGCGCGAAGGCCGACATGGTTCTCGACCTGGCCGTTCGCAACGCTACTCTGCTTGCCCAGACACAGGCGACGGCGACGGAACTGAGGACAAGCGACGAGCGCTTCCGTCTTCTGGTCGAGGGCGTTCGGGACTACGCCATCTTCCTGCTGGACTCAGCCGGTCATGTGACGAGTTGGAACCAGGGTGCGGAGCGGATCAAGGGCTATCGGGCCGACGAAATCATTGGGCGTCACTTCTCGACCTTCTACCAGCCCGAGGATGCCGCCGCGGGAGAGCCGGCCCGCGGGCTGCGAGTTGCTGAAGCGGAGGGTCGCTTCGAGGCCGAGGGCTGGCGGGTACGCAAGGATGGATCGCGTTTCTGGGCCAGCGTCGTCATCACCGCGCTCCGCGACGAGGCCGGCCGCTTGCGAGGATTCGCCAAAGTCACCCGCGATATCACCGAACGGAAACGGATGCAGGACCAACTCCTCGAGGCCGAGCATCGCGAGGTCGTCAAGCTCCGTGAACACGCGGACCGGATGGCTGCGCTCGAGCGGACCAAGTCCCAGTTCCTGAACCTGGCTTCGCACGAGCTGCGCACGCCCGTGTCCCTCATCCGTGGGTACCTGTCGCTGTTCGAAGAAGGGGATCTGGGCGAACTCAACGAGCGCGGACATCAGGCCGTCTCCGTGATGAGGGCTCAGGCGCGGGAACTGAACCTTCTCCTTGGGCGAATGCTCGAAGTCGCGCGCCTGGAAGAGGGGGTCGACATCAGTGGGAAGCGTCTCGACCTGCGCCGGGTTGCGGGGGAGGCCGTGGCAGCCGTGCGAGGGCAAGCCGGCGCCGCCCATCGGTTCACGCTGGTCGCGCCTGACCAGACCGTGCCGGTGGTCGCCGACCCCAGGCAGCTGCGGACCGCGCTGGACAACCTGTTGAATAACTCTGTCAAGTACTCACCCGATGGAGGGGATGTCGTCTGCCGCGTGTTGGCGGCGCCTCCGTGGGGTGAGGTTGAGGTCCAGGACCACGGGCTCGGGATGGAGCCCGCCCAACTGGATCATTTGTTTCGGCCGTTCGGCCGCATCGTCACCGACCAGACGGCGCCCATCCTCGGCGCCGGACTCGGCCTGTATCTGTCGCGGGAGTACGCCCGCCTGCAGGGCGGGGACATCACGGTCAAGTCAGAACGCGGGCAGGGGAGCACGTTTACGCTGCGGGTTCCCCTGGCGGCGATCGATGGGACGGGCTGAGGCGATCCCTGTCGCCCCCACGGAGGCGGGCCAGCCCAGGGAGTCCAAGACAGCAGTCGCCGATGGTGAGACCCGGGTGGGAAAGCCCACCGTGGCAAACCGAGCTAGATCGACCGCCAGTCGTTTCGCATTGGTGGCTGACCAGGTCAGCGGTACGCACTGAGCGCTCTACCACAATCGGTTAGTCCCGAGCGGGGGCGGCACGCTGGTCCAACGGCCTCCTACGCCTTGATGCGCTTTGGTCGCGGCACCAACTCGCCACCGCAGTTGGGGCACGTCGAATTCGCCCCGCGTGCGCAATCAGGACAGAAGGTGCACTCGAAGCTGCAGATCCAGGCGTCGCCCACCGCGCCAAGTTGGCGGCCGCAACCCTCGCAGGTGGTCCTCATCTCCAGGGGCACGGGTTCCTCTAAGCGTAACCCTGAAGGCCGAATCCACCGAACGGCACGAAAAGAGCGGCACCCACCAGGGCACCGCTCTCGGTCAAGGTCCGAAATCGATTCGGAGTGCGGTTAGTTCTTGGCGGGAACCGGCATCACGCCGAGCTGGGTGAGCAACTGGACCATGTCGAAGTACAGGCGGCTCTCGACGGCGAGGTCATTCTCGTACCGGGTGATCGAAACGCACTGGCCCGACACGGTGCGGTTGGTGGCCGCGATGGTGCCCATCGGGCCGGTCAGCGGTGCCTTGTGGGTGCCTTCGAAGGTAAATTCCTGGACGACCCACGGGGCGCTCACGATCTCGTGCGTGACAGTGATCTTGGCGTCCGGCAAAGCCTTCATCCAGTTGCTGGTGTAGCCGATGACCGCGTCCTTGCCCTGCAGGCGGACGTCGCCGGGGGCGCTGAACCGGGCATCCGGCGCGATCAGGGAGCGGAGCGCCGTTTCGTCGTGCGAGTTGAACGCCTGGTTGTACTTCGCGGCAAGGACCTTGGGATCGGTCAGGGTCGTAGGCATAGTCGTTCCCTCTTGAATCCTTCTAAGAATTCTTGGCCCAGCCGCGGACGCGGACCTCATGCGGTGGGCCTGACGGCCCAAGCCCTCAGCCGTGAGGGACAACAATATGCCTATACCCACGGTCAATCGATATCACTCGGTGCCGCAATACCGCGCTCAGTGACGCCGGCCCAGACGTCGGGAGGACCACTGTCGGCGGACCCCAGGGGCTGATTAGCCGCCGAGGGCGGCGCGCACCAGGTCGCGGAACTCGTCGTCCGAGATGGCGGCGGCGTCGCTGGGCCGGAGCTGAATCGTCCCCCGTGCTGGTCTTGAGCTTAGGACAGCACCACGGCGGCGTCAGGATGCGCCTCGAGCACCAGCCGGTGGAGGCGGTCAAACAGGGGCCGATGCTGGGTGGCGATGGCGTCGATATAGTCCCGCACGGCGGCGTCCATCAGGTAATTATCATCGGCCGGGATACCCCACCCCTACCCTGCCCACGCGGGAAATCCCGCGACCCTGACAACAGTGGCTCCCCGCAAGGGGGAGGGAGGAGAGTTCCTGCCCTCCACGCCAGGCGGGATGGTGACTCTGGTTATGCCTCGTCGAGGCGGACGACGGCGTAGGGTGGCAGCTCCAGGCTCAGACGACCGTCGCGCACGGGCGTCACGGTCCCCGATGCGCGAAAGCGCTCTGGCTCGGCCATGGCCTGGGGGGCCGTTTCGTCGGTGAGCTGCCGCACGCGGACCTTGCCAGCCTGGAAAGGGCCGACCGTGGCCGTCTGGGGCCGCGGCGTCAGGTTGGCAAGTAGGACGTGCGTCGTCCCGTTGGTGCGCAGCGCCAGGCCGTCGACCAGCAGCGGCTCGGTGGGGGTGGCTTCGACCAGCTGCCCAGCCTTCAAGTCGGCCAGGTCGCGGAAGACGTGATACATGGGGAACACGACTTTGGGGCTGGAGGGAAATCGCTCCGGCATGGCGGATCCCGCATCCACCTCGACGACGCCGCGCCAGCCGCTGGTCTCGTAATAGGTGATCGATGCCACTCGGCTCTGCGCCAAATACTTGACGCTGACCGCCGTCCAGCCGGCGCCGACCAGTGACGCCTGGCGCACGTCCACCTGGGGCGGCAGCCCCCCGGGCTCGGGTGGACCGGCCGGATACGGCCCGTTCCGCGCGGCCAGCGTGATCGGGCTCACCGTGACGGGCCGATCTCCGCTAAAGGACCGCGTAGTCTCAACGGTTGCCACCTGGGCTTCCAGGTTTTCGACCAGCGATTCATCGTCGCAGGCGTGCACCTGGGGATTGACCGAGTACACCACCCCGTCCATGGCTTCGACCTCAGGGCGGCCTCGGTTGATTTCGGCAAAGAACTGGTTGGTTCCCCCGATGAAGGGCGCCGCGCCCACCATGGTCTTGAGTCCCTCTTTGGCCAGACGCACAAACCGGCCTGGCGTCGCGCCCTGGCCGGTGCTGAACGCCTTGCCGCCGTAGAAGACGAGGACCCGCGCCACCTTTGGCCGCGCCGAGGCCAGTTCCTTGGCCAGCGCGGCCAGCTGGGCTTCGGCCTCGTCGGTCAGGAACAGAGCCAGCTCCAGCTGAACGCCAAGTGCCCGAGCCGTTTCAATGCCCCGGGTGAGCTCCTTCTGCCAGGACTCCGCAAGGTACAGGTCGACCCGCAGGTGGTCGGGACGCAGCTTTCGAAGCTGGTCGGCCTCTCGAGCCGAAAGGGATCCCCCATGGCTCGCCATGCCGAAGCCGATCGGTGGAAGGGACTGGCCGGTGGACCGGCCAAGATCGAGGCGGGCTTCCGGTGCCGCCACCGGCCTGGCTGGCTTTCCGGCTACCGAAACAGACACCACCTGGTGGAAGCGCTCCCCGCTCCGGGCATCCATCGGCCACGGGATCGACAGCGGGGTGCCGTAGCTCTTGTAGTTGCCATCGGTCCAGTTTCGATGGTCCTGCATCTCGAACAGGTCGCCCTCGAAGGCAAAACGCACCGTGAGTCCGTCGTCGTGATCGATCTCGAGCGCGTCATACGGGGGGAACAGTGCGGTCAGGCGCCCATTGTCATTCCGCTGGGGCTCGACCAGCTCCGGCAGGACGCCGCTGGACGGTCCCTCCGGGCCCCGAGCCCGGTAGGGGCGGCCCGCCTCCTGCGGCGGGTGGTGGATGTTGAATCCAATCTTGCAGTAGCGAAAGGCGCCGTTGGCCACCGCATCCATGGCGTACCGGATGGTGCCATCGGCATTCCCGGTGATGGTGCCGTCCCAGTCGACGTCGATGCTTTGGTACTGATGGTGGGCACGCAGGCGAACGGTGAAATGATCGGGAGCAATGTCGTAGGTCACGTCCGAGTACGAGGCCGGGATGGTGTTCCAGACCTCGTCGCGCACCGCCACGTAGATGCGGCGCACGACCTCCACCCCGTCCACCCGGATGTAGCGCAGGTCGCCTTCTTCGAGCAGGGCCGTCAGCCGGCCGGCGCGGAGCTCCCGCCGTTCGACGGGCGGAGCGTTGCGCCCGTGCCAGAGCTGGAAGCGAGACAGCGTCACCATGACGGACCTCCTTGGCCGGGAACGGTTCCAGTACCGACTGCCGTTGTAGCATCCGTTCCCCGGTCTGTCAACGTTCATCCACCCGCCGGGCCGCTCGCAGCCCACAGCGTCCGGGGTCAACCATCGAGATCACGGCACAGTTCCTGGCCGATTGACGCCGGGCGGGGCGGGGCCCTATAGTGCTGGAAACGTTTGCTGACCGGGGGTCCGCGAGCATGGGAGTTGAGAGGGAACAGCCCTCCCAGAGGAGTAGAAGAGGTATGGGAGCGAGGAAGGCGTTCGTCCTGGCGTCGGTGGCGGCTCTGGGTCTGCTCGGCTCGGCGTGTGGAACGAGCAACACCCCGCCCGCTGCATCACACACCGGGGCGCCATATACCGCCAAGTTCAGCTGGGGCCAATTCACCCTGGCCTCGTCGATCGCCAGCAAGATAGACAAGAAGCAGCCGCTCAACTTCGTCCTCTCCTTCCAGACCCTGGCCACCGTGGGTGCGCCGGTCAATCTACTGGCGGGCATGCGCCAGGCGGCCGCCGACGTGAAAACCCAGTACGGCGTCACGGTGAACGTGAAGCTGATCGGTCCGCCCAACACGGACCCGGTGGCGCAGATCTCCCAGGTCCAGCAGGCGATCAGCGCGGGCCAGGTCGATTGC
Source organism: Chloroflexota bacterium (assembly GCA_005880615.1). Classification (GTDB taxonomy): domain Bacteria; phylum Chloroflexota; class Dormibacteria; order CF-121; family CF-121; genus CF-121. The sequence continues at coordinate 44,912 of VBID01000138.1, read as the reverse complement.
CTGGCGGTCGAGCCGGTCACGCCCGACGCCTTCGTGCGGGTCATCAACCAGGCGGTCGATGGCGGGGTCCCGTCCTACACCGTCAACACGGACAGCCCCGACTCGCATCGCTTCTCCTACAGCGGCGCCAACGACTCGTTCCCGCCCAAGGGCCAGAACCAAATGGGGCAGGTGTCGGGGCAGTACACCATCCAGTGGCTGAAGGATCACAACACCACGCCGAAGGTGGCCGCCCTGGTGACCGGCGACACGACCGCCCCCTGGGCGCAGGGTCGCATGCAGGGATGGATGGACACCATGAAGGCGGCGTATCCCGACCTGCAGTTTGTCGGCACACCGACCAACGCCCTGTCCACGGGCTACGATCCGGCAGGTATCTACTCCCAGGTGGCGGCCTTCATGAACGGCCACCCGACCGTGGACCTGTACTTCGACTCGGATTGGGGCGCCAAGACGATCGGCAAGCTGATCAAGGACCGCGGGCTCAAGGGCAAGATAAACACCATCGGCTACAACGTCGACACCACGTACCTGGATGAGGTAACGAGCGGCGACGTGATGGCGACCGTCGACCAGCGGTTCGACCAGCAGTCGGCTGGCTTCGTGACCGGGTGCGCCGCCTTCCTTCTGAAGGGCGTCGTGCCGCCCGATCAGTTCACGTACACCCCGCCGACGGTGGTGACCATGAGCAACGTGGCCGACGTGAAGGCCCGACTGGCCCAGGAGATCCAGCTGGGCGCCTGACCCCGCAGAGCCGGCCAGTCGTGACGTCCCTCCAGGTCCGGGGAGTCCGGAAGCACTACGGCGAGACACATGCCCTGCGAGGGCTCAACCTCGACGCCCTCGCAGGGGAAGTGCTGGGGATCGCGGGCCCCAACGGTGCCGGCAAGAGCACGTTCGTCAGGATCCTGGGGGGCGAGGAGACTCCGGACGCCGGCGAAATCCTGCTGGATGGGGTTCCCTTCACGCTCGCCGACCGACGGGGGAGCGTGGCGATCGTCCACCAGGAGCCTCAGCTGTTTCCCAACCTGACGGTGACAGAAAACCTCCTGCTGAAACGGGGGAGCGACGGACCGATGCGGCCACGGGCGACTGGCCGGGAACGCCAGGTCCTGTCGGAGCTCAACCTGCAGCGGGTGGCGGACCGCCCGCTGGAATCGTGCTCACTCGTCGTCTGGCAGCTCACCGAGATCGCCCGGGCTCTGCTTCGCGACGCCCGCCTCTTCCTCTTCGATGAACCGAACTCCGCCTTGGCCGACGAGGAATCGGAACAGCTCTTCGGGCACATCCTGAGGATGAGGGAGCAGACCAACCGGATCGTCATCATCGTCTCCCACCGCCTTCGAGAACTCGTTCACTATTGCGACCGGGTGGCCGTCGTCCGCGAGGGGGAGTGTGGGGCGATCCTGGCGGGCCCTGCCCTGACCGAGGAGGGACTCGCCCGAGAGCTGGTTGTCGGCCAGCAGCCGGGAACGGTGGAGACCGGGAAATCCGGCGCCCCCGGGGCCCAACGGGGTGACGAGGTGCTGCTCAGGCTGGCGGGATGGACGCACCGGCGGCGACGCTTTCAGGACGTCGAGGTCGAGCTGCGCCCCGGTGACATTCTCACGGTGATGGGGGTCGAGGGCTCGGGGGCTCGCGAGCTGCTGCAATCGATTGCCGGGCTGGAACCCGCGCACGGCATTCGGGAGGTCGCCGGCCGGCGTGACGCCCAGGCCATCGACGCCTTCCTGGCGTATGTGCCGGCCGATCGCCGGACGGGGCTCTTCCCGAACTTTTCGATCGCCGCCAACCTGACCGCGCGCCTGGGCGTGCCAGCCGTGGCTTCACGCTGGGGACGTCTCCTCAAAAGCCGCCTGTACGCGCTCGGCCGGCAGCTCATGGGCCAGTTCCAGATCCGGGCGCGCTCCCCTGGTCAGCCGGTGGGAACGTTGAGCGGCGGCAATCAGCAGAAGGTCGCGGTGGGATCGGCGAGCGCCAAGAAGCCGCGGCTGGTGGTCATCGAAGAACCAACCCGAGGAGTCGACCTCGGCACCAAGGCCGAGATCTACCACCAGCTTCGCCAGTTCGCCCGGGAAGGCAACGCCGTGCTCGCCTTCTGCACCGAGGTGCCCGAGGTGTTTGACCTCGGCCAACGAGTGCGGGTGATGAGTCGAGGACATCTGTCCGACCCCTTCGAGGTGGCTTCGGCGGGGAGCGTCCAGGACCTGGCCGGCCAGCTTGCGAAAATGACCGGGGCGGCGCCGAAGGCGTCGCCGGGCTAGAGGCCGGACCGGTCGAGAGCAAGGGGTGGGAAGCATCGAGTGAGAGATGGCTACGGGTCCTGATCGCGACGCAGAGGCGGGGGCCGTGCCAGCCAAGGACGCCAGACGGCTCCTGGGCAAACGCTCCGCGGCCCGGCTAAACGTCCTGCGCGGGATTTTCCTGCGCCGCCTCAGCGGGCTGATCGCCGCCATCGTGCTGACCATGATCGTCTTCACGGCCATCAACAGCTTCTTCCTGACCTACGTCAATCTCATCGGCCTGGTCCGATCGATGAGCACGTTCACGATCATCGCCTTCGGGGAGACGCTGGTGCTGGTCTCGGGTGAGCTGGACCTGTCGGTCGGCGCCACCTACGGGATCGCGGCCATGACTTTTGGCCTCCTCTGGATGCACGGGACCCCGTTCGTTCTGGCGCTGGCCGCCGGCCTCGGGATCGGCGTGCTCATCGGGCTGATCAACGCCTGGATCACGACGGTGGTGAGGGTCCCGTCCTTCATCACCACCCTCGGCATGCTCAGCCTGGTCCAGGGCGTGACCTTCCTGATCAGCAATTCCCAGAGCATCAATCCGCCCAGCAAGCTGCCTGGCTTCGGGGTGTTCGAAGCGCTGGGCGGCCTCGAATTCCCATTCCGGATCCCGATCCAGATCGCCTGGCTGGCGGCGGTGGCGGCCATCATCGCCTTCGTGCTGCACCGGACCCTGTTCGGCTTCCGCCTGGCCGCCATCGGGGGCAACCCGCAGGCGGCGCGGGTGGCGGCCCTCCCCATCCGGCGCTACAAGCTGTGGGTGTTCGCCATCGCCGGGGCGTGCGCCGCGCTGGCGGGAATCCTGGATTTCTCGTTCATCGGCTCGACCACCCCGAGCGCCGGGGCCAACCTGACCTTTCCCGTGTTCGCGGCGGTCATCATCGGCGGGGCAAGCCTGTCGGGCGGGCGAGGCACCGTCCTGGGCACGCTCATCGGAGCGTTTTTCCTCTCGCTCTTGAGCAACGGGCTTTCCCTGCTGGGCGTCGGGGCCTTCGCCCAGCTGATCTTCGTGGGGCTGGTGACCATTGGGGCGGTGGCGCTGGACCGCTGGACCACCACCTGGGGCGGGGAAACCCAGAGCATCCAGTTATGAAGAATCTGTTCGACCTGCAGGGGTCGGTGGCGTTGGTGACTGGGGGCGGCCAGGGACTCGGCCAGGCGATCTCCGAAGGGCTGGCCGCCTACGGCGCAACCGTCTGCGTGGTCGACATCGACCTGGAGTCGGCGCGTCGGGTGGCGGACGGCATCGGACGCTCGGGTGGCCAGGCCATCCCGGTCCGGTGCGACGTGTCGCAGGAGGCCGAGGCCCAGGCGGCCGTGAAGCAGGCGCTGGACGCGTACGGCAAGATCGACGTCCTGGTGGCCAACGCCGGCATCGGGGATCGGAGTCCCGCGGAAACGATGACCATGAGCCAGTGGGATCGGGTGATCGCGGTCAACCTGCGCGGCGTCTTTTTGTTCGACCAGGCCGTGGGCCAGCACATGATCGAGCGGCAGGGGCCGGGGAGCATCATCAACATGGCTTCCGTCGCCGGCCAGGTGGGCCTGACCACCGGGAATGCCAACTATGCGGCCAGCAAAGGCGGGGTCATCGCCCTGACGCGCTGCCTGGCGATCGAGTGGGCGCGCTACGGGATCCGGATCAACGCCATCGCCCCGACGCACTTCCGAACGCCGCTGGTGGCGACGGCCATCGAGCGAAACCCGGCCGTACTCGATTACTTCCTGGGCAACATCCCCCTGGGGCGGCTGGGCGAGGGCCCGGACATCGTGGGGGCGGCCGTCTTCCTCGCCTCATCGGCTTCGGCCATGGTCACCGGCCATGTGCTCAACGTGGATGGCGGCCATACCGCGCGATGATGGTCGCGGCTGGAGGTGTGCAGTGATCAAGCGGGTCAGCCTGGTCAAGCGCAAGGAGGGGATGTCGGTCGAGGACTTCCATGCCCACTGGATGGGACCGCACCTGGAGATCGTCCGCCAGCTGAAGAATCTGCGAGGCCTTCGATTCGATCCGGTTGTGGAGGCCGGACCCGATCGCGAGTGGGACGGCATCGGGGAGCTGTGGTTCGATAGCGTCGAGGACGCCCGGGCGGCCTTCGCAGCCGAGCCAGTCAAGAGTCTCCTCGGCCTGGACCGCCCGAAGTTCCTGGGTGGCAACCAGGTGTATTTCGTCACCGAGCGGACGATCATTCCCCCGCCGTCGTAAAGGAGGCATCACCAATGCCGTGGAGTGTGGGAGCCGGCCTGGAAGGCAAAGGCGTCATGGTGACCGGAGCCGCGGGCGGCATCGGCCGGGAGGTGGCCAAGGCCTTCGCCACGACCGGCGCCCGCGTCATGGTGGTCGATCGCGAGCAGAAGGCGGCCGACAGCGTGCTGCCCGACCTGGACGGCCGGGGTCACGTGGCCGTGGCCGCCGACCTTACCAACCTCTCCGCGCACGACGGGCTGATCCGGCGAGCTCGCGATGAGCTCGGCTCGCTCTACGCGCTGGCCCACCTGGCGGCCGTGCTCAGGCGGCGCAAGAGCGTGGACGAGGTGACCGAGGAGGATTGGGACTTTCAGATCGACACCAATCTGAAAGCGGCCTTTTTCATCTGCCGGGCGGCGGCCCGCGCCATGGTGGAGCAGGGTGGAGGCGGCCGCATTATCACCTTCACCTCGCAGGGCTGGTGGACGGGCGGCTTCGGTGGTTCAGTGGTCTACGCCGCGTCCAAAGGAGGAATCACCTCCATGACGCGCGGCCTGGCTCGCACCTATGGGCCGCACCAGGTCACCGTCAATGCGGTCTCACCGGGCCAGGCGCGCACCCCCATGCTGATGGATGGGCTCGATCCGGCGGTGCTCGAGTCGATGACGAAGGCGACGCCGCTCGGCCGGATAGCCGAGCCCGAGGAGATTGCGGGGACGGTCGTCTTCCTGGCCAGCGACCACGCCCGGTTCATCACCGGGGCCACCATCAATATCAGTGGTGGGTTTTTGATGTACTAACCTCCAGCCGGTAGATCCGGGCTCTAGCGAACCCTCTCCATCACGCGCTCGCTCCGGTACCGATCCACGACCTCCTCGATCACCTCGATGCCAAGACCGGGGCCCGCCGGCGGAAGAACCCACCCGTCCTTCCACTCGAACGGCTTCTTGACCAGCTCGTGTTGCATCGGGTTGCGCAGCGGCTTGAACTCGAAGACCTTGCAGGCGGAGCTGCTGAACGAGATCGCCAGGCTGGCCGCACTCACGATTGCCGATGACCACGCATGGGCGTTGGCCTGCCGTCGATGGGCTTCGACCCTCTCGGCGACCTTCTTGAAGCCGGTGATGCCCTCAGCGCGGCCGGGATCCACACCCACCACGTCGACGGTGCCCGTGTCCAGGATTCGCTGGTAGCCTTCGAGATTCCACTCCTTCTCGCCGTACGCCATGCGCGTCGTGGTCTTGGCGCGCAAGGTCGCGTATCCATTGGGGTCCCACGCGCCGAGCGGCTCCTCGATCCAGGCGATGCCGTATTCCTCCATGGCAAGGGTCCGCTCCACGGCTGTCGTGACGTCCCATTTGATGGCAATGCCGAGGTCGATCATGATCGGCAGCCCGGGTCCGATCGCCTCCCGGACGGCCTTCACGAAGGCGATGTCACGATCGTGCTCGTACCCCAGCCGGGCGTTGCCCCGCTTGCCGAAGCCGACCTTCGCCCCCTGCAAGCCCGAGGCCACCCAGCCGGCGATCTCCTCGGCCATCTTGGGGATCTCCTCATAGTGGGCGTGACTCGACGCGATGGCGGGCAGGCGGTCGTGGACCGGCCCACCCAGAAGATCGAGCACGCTGCGGTTGAGTGCCTTCCCCTTGAGGTCCCAGAGCGCGATATCGATGGCGCTCACCGCATAGGAGGCAATGCCGCCGTTGTAGCCGTACCACCAGGCCTGGTTTTTCATGGCACGCCAGTGGGTCTCGGTCTGCACGGGATCTTTCCCGATGATCAGGGGCGCGAAGCCCTCGATGATCGCCTTGGTGGCCCAGGATGCCTCGGGGAATTGGGTGATCGACTCGCCCCAGCCAACCTGGCCGTCCTCGGCGGTCAGCTTGACCAGGCACAGGTGGCGGAGCGCGTTGAAATCGTTCGGCTCCGGGTAGCTGACCGGGATCGCCTCGACGGCTTCGACCCGCATGACGCCCTCCTCCCCTGGCGCGGCCGGCTGGCGGCTGAATACGTTTCCAGCAGAATACTACTATGGGGCTGAGCCATGGCCGCGCGTAACGGTGCTCCGCTGCGCGGCGTGCGCATCATCGCCGTCGAACAGTTCGGTGCCGGGCCGTTCGGGACGCTCTTCCTGGCCGACCTGGGGGCCGAGGTGATCAAGATCGAAGATCCCGGTATGGGTGGGGACATCGCTCGCTACGTTCCGCCTGGCCAGACGGGGACGGACAGCCTGTTCTTCGAGACCTTCAATCGCGGCAAGCGGAGCATGGCCCTGGTCCTCACCAACGCTGCGGGACAGGACGTGCTGGCGCGCCTGGTCGGCACATCCCAGGCGCTGTTTACCAACCTACGAGGCGACCTGCCCCAGCGCCTGGGCCTGACCTACGACGCGCTGCGCCACCTCAACCCGGCCATCGTGTGCGTGTCCCTGTCCGCCTATGGTCGTGAGGGTCCGCGCCAGGCGACCCCCGGCTACGATGCCCTGGTCCAGGCGGAAGCCGGCTGGGCGGCGCTCACCGGCGACCCCGAGGGCCCGCCGGTGAAGAGCGGGCTGTCCCTGGTGGATTATTCCGCCGGCTTGATGGCCGCACTGGCGCTGATGGTCGGCGTGTTCGACGCGCAGCGGACGGGAAAGGGCCGCGACATCGATACCAGCCTGTACGATGCCGCCCTTGCCATGCTGACGTACCCGGCCACCTGGTACCTGTCCCAGGGGGTGGTCACCGAACGGCTCCCCGATTCGGCGCATCCGAGCATCGTGCCCTTCCAGTTTTTCGCCACGGCGGACGGCCATATCGCGGTGGCGTGTGCGAAAGAGAAGTTCTTCCGGGCTCTGTGGGCGGCGCTGGAGCTGCCGGCGGACGCGCGGTTCGCGTCATTCGAGGATCGCCTCCGCAATCGCCAGGCCCTGACCGACCTGCTGTCGACCCGGTTCCGCGAGCGGCCAACCTCGGCCTGGCTCATGCTGCTAAACGGCCGGGTGCCGATCGCGCCCGTGCGGCCGTTAAGCCGAGTCCTCGATCGCGACGAGCTGGCCGATCGCCACCTACTGGCCAGCTACCCGCATCCCACCTTTGGCCAGGTCTCCAGTATCGGCTTGCCGTTCGCCATCAGCGACTTTGAGCCCGAGTACCAGGCGGGACCGCGCCTCGACGCCGATCGCGAGCCGATCCTGCAGGCGCTCGGCTACACGACCGAGGAGATCGGCCGGCTGGCGGCGGCGGGGGCTTTTGGACTGCCCGGCTCGATCCCGGAGTCCGCCTAGATGGGCCCCGTGGAGGATTCCCGGGAATGGCCAAAAACGTTTCCGGGAATTGTTTCAGGAGCCTATAATCGACCCGGCGCGGGGACGCCATCGGAGGGGTGAAGATGAAGCGAGTGACCGTCGTTTCTGAGCCGCCAGCGTCGAGCGAGCCCGTCACGATCCGAGACGTCGCCCGAAAGGCGCGCGTGTCGCTCTCCTCGGTGTCGCGAGTCCTGACCGAGCACCCGGACGTCAGCCGGACCATGAAGCAGCGCGTGCTCAAGGCAACGGCCACGCTCGGCTACGAACCGCACTTCATCGCCCAGAGCCTGCGCCGGGGGGTCACCCACACGCTCGGGTTCTTGATCGGCGACATCTCCAACCCGGTGTTCGCCGATATGATCCGCGGCGCCGAAGACCACGCGCGCAGCAAGGGCTATGCCGTGATGTTGACCAACTCGGAGGGTGATCCCGAGCTCGACGCCAAGCACCTGCACCTCTTTCTGCGCCGGCGGGTCGACGGCATCATCCTGTCGACGGCGGAGACCAGCTCCCCCGAAGTGGCGCGGGCCCTTCTCGATCCCACGGTGCCCTTCGTCGTGCTCGACCGCGACACGCCGCCCCACTCCCGGGTCAGCAGCGTGTACGGCGATCACGCGGCCGGGATGCAGGACGCGACCGCCCACCTCCTCCAGCGTGGCCACCGGGCGGTGGCGCTGATCTCTGGTCCCGAGCAACTCAAGCCGGCGCGAGAACGCGTGCGCGGCTTCCGGGCCGCCTTTGAAGCGGCCGGCCTGACGCCGCCATCGGACCTGATCCGCATCGGATCGCTGCGACCCGAGTTCGGGCGGCAGCAGGCGGTTGAGTTGCTGCGCGGTCGAAGTCGCCCCACGGCCATCATTGCCGGCAGCAATCGACTCCTGACGGGCGTCCTCGAAGGGATCCACGAGACCGACTTTGTGGTCGGCCGGGACCTGGCCTTGGTGGGGTGCGACGATGTCGACCTGGCGCGTCTCTACCGGCCGCCCATCAGCGTGGTGATTCGCGACCAGTACCGCATGGGGCAGGTGGCCTGCGAGCTGATCATCGAGCGCCTCGCCAACCCGGAAGCCCCCATTCGAACGGTGACCCTGCCCACCCAGTTCGTGAGACGCGCGTCGTCCGATTTTGCCTGGCCGCGGAAGCGGGCTACCTGACATCCGTTGACACCGTGGGCATCGTTGGTGTTAGATTGGCGGACCCGGCTGGAATCGTTACCGCCTTTGGCCTGAGGGAGGACACGTGAGCGAAGCGAGCGCGCCGACGGCCGTCACCACCGAGCGCCTCGGCCACTGGTACCGGGAGATGCTGCGCATCCGGTTGTTCGAGGACAAGGTCCAGGAGCTCTTCCTCCGCAACCTGGTCCAGGGGACGACCCACCTCTGCCAGGGCCAGGAGGCGGTCTCGGTTGGCGTCAGCGCCGCGCTCACGCCGGACGACTACGTGACCATGACCTATCGCGGCCACGGGCAAGCCCTGGCGCGGGGCATGGACATGGAAGGCATCTTCGCCGAGCTAATGGGCAAGCAGACCGGCGTCTCCCGGGGGCTGGGCGGATCGATGCATCTGACCGACAAGGACCTCAACCTGATCGGCTGCTTTGCCATTGTGGGCGCGGGGCTGCCGGTCGCCGTCGGTGCCGGCATGTCGGCCAAGCTGCGCGGCGATGGCCGGGTCTCCGTCACCTTCTTCGGCGACGGCGCGACGAATATCGGGACCTTTCACGAGGCGCTCAACATGGCCAGCGTCTGGCAGGCCCCGGTCATCTTCGTAATCGAGAACAACCTCTACGGCGAGTACACGCCCATGCGGAAGACGACCCCCATCGACGACCTGGCCGAGCGGGCCAGGCCATTTCGCATGCCTGGGGTGGTGGTGGACGGCAATGACGTGGAGAGGGTGTACGCGGCGGCGCGCGAGGCCGTCGACCGAGCCCGGCGCGGCGGAGGGCCGTCCCTGCTCGAATGTAAGACCTATCGCCACCGCGGGCACTCGCGAACCGACCCCGGAAAGTACCGTCCCGACGATGAGGTAAAGGCCTGGCTGGCCCGGGATCCGCTGCTGATCACCGGGGCCAGGCTGCGATCGGCCGGGGCCCTCACCGAGGACCAGGACGCTGGACTGCGGTCGGAGCTGCAGGCCCAGGTCGACGCCAGCGCCGAGCGCGCGGAGCAGGCCGATGTCGCCACCCTCGCGGACGCCAAGGCCAGCACCTATGCCAGCTGAGGCGCCGGCTGCGCCGGAAGTCGCTACGCAGGAATTGACCTACCGAGAGGCCGTGCGGCTCGCCATGGAACACGAGATGGCGGCCGACCCCACGGTCCTGCTGTTTGGCGAGGATGTCGGCGAGCCCGGCGGCCCCTTCAAAACCACCGAGGGGCTCCTCCAGCGGTTCGGACCCAACCGGGTTTTCGACACGCCCATCGCCGAGAATTGCTTCGTCGGCGTCGGGATCGGACTGGCGGTGACGGGCTTCCGCCCGGTCGTGGAGATCATGTTCGCCGACTTCCTCGCGGTCGCCATGGACGCGGTCGTGAACGAGGCGGCCAAGTACCGATTCATGTCGGGCGGAAAGTTTGAGGTGCCGCTGACCATCCGAGCCATCGGCGGGGGCACCGGCCGGTTTGGGGCACAGCACTCGGCCACCGCGGAGTCCTGGTTCGCCGGCGTCCCAGGTCTCAAGGTGGTGGCGGTCTCCAGCCCGTCTGACGCGTATGGCTTGCTGCGGACCGCGATCCGCGATCCCAACCCGGTGCTGTTCCTGGAGCACAAGGGTCTCTACGTTCGCAAGGGACCGGTCCAGGTGGGCGAGGGTGGACTCATCCCGATCGGCTCGGCGCGCGTGCGCCGGGAAGGCTCGCAGGCGACGGTGGTCGCCACCTTGTTGATGGTCGAGCGCGCGCTCGCCGCCGCCCAGCACTTGGCAGCCGATGGCATTGACGTGGAGGTCATCGATCTTCGATCGATTGCCCCCATGGACCTGGGGACCGTCCGGCGGTCGGTGGAGAAGACGGGGCGTCTACTCACGGTGGAAGAGCAGCCAGTCAACCAGGGGTGGGGGAACAGCGTGATCGCCTCCCTGGTTGAGGCCGGCGTGGCCTTCAAGAGACCGCCCCGACGGATCGGCTTGCCCGACTATCCCATGCCGTACAGCCCGGTCCTGGAGGATGCCGTGCTGCCGTCGGCGGAGAGCATCGCCGCCACGATGCGCGAGCTCGTCAGGCCGGCGTAACAACGGAGAGGAGGGCGGGGATGAACACGATCCAGGCCGTCGAAACTATCCCGATCCGCGTTCCGCTCGACCGGATCTATCGCGGGAGTTACTACCAGATGCGCACTCGCTGCACGATCATCACCCGGCTGCGGACGAGCGATGGGATCATTGGTGAGGCCTACAACGCGGATTCGGACGAGGAGCAGGACGAGATCCTCCGCATCATCGAGAAGGAGCTGGCACCGGCCGTCATAGGCCGTGACGCGACGAATCTCGAAGGCGCCTGGGAGGCGATGCAGTTTTCCACCTACGACCAGCTGCGCGACCGCCGGCTGGCCATGCAAGCCATCGCCTGCGTCGACAGCGCCATGTGGGACGCCTTCGGGAAGCGCGTTGGGCTCCCGCTCTACAAGTTGTGGGGCGGATATCGGGATGCGCTGCCCGCGATCGGCATCGGCGGGTACTACGGACACGACGACGATGAGCTCCGCGAGGAGGCCAAGTTCTTTCTGAGCGAGGGCTTCTCAGGGATGAAGTTCAAGATCGGGGCCAAGACTCCGGAGGCGGATGAGCGGCGCCTCCGGGTGGTGCGCGACTACGCCGGTCCGGACTTCGTGCTCATGTGCGATGCCAACCAGGGCTACACGACCAGGGAAGCGATTGAATTCGGTCAGCGGGTCCAGGACGTCCACCTGCGATGGTTCGAGGAGCCGTGCCGCTGGTACAACGACCGGCGCGGGATGAAGGACGTGCGGGCGATCACCGGTATCCCGGTAGCCGCCGGTCAGAGCGAGCACACCCGGGTGGGCGTGCGCGATCTGATTGTCGACGGGGCGATCGACGTGTGCAACTTCGACGCCTCCTGGGGTGGTGGCCCAACCGAGTGGCGACGGGTCGCCGCCATCGCGGCGGCCTATGACGTGCAAATGGGGCATCACGAGGAGTCGCAGCTCTCGTTCCATCTGCTGGCGGCGATCCCGCACGGCACCTACGCCGAGTGCTTCGCGCCCCAGCGAGATCCCATTTTCTGGCACATGCTGGCCAACCGTCCCGTCGCCAACGACCGCAAGTTCCACCTCCCGGAAAAGCCGGGATTGGGATGGGAGCTGGACCCGGATTTCATCGACAAGTACCGGGTTGACGCCGGGACCCGGCTGACGGCCTGATCTGATCTCCTAATCGGGCGATCCCACGCCGAGCGCGGTGACGACCGCAGTCCCAACCTCGCGCGTGGAGGCCGTCCCGTGGAGGTCCGGCGTGTGTGGACCCTGTCGAGCGACCCGTTCCATCGCGTGCATCACGAGCCGAGCGGCCCCCGTTTCCCCAAGGTGGTCAAGGAGCATCGCCCCGGCCCATACCGCGGCCAGCGGGTTGGCGACCCCGCGACCGGCAATATCGGGGGCCGATCCGTGGACCGGCTCGAACATCGAGGGAAACCGTCGTTCCGGGTTGAGGTTGCCCGAGGCGGCCAGCCCAAGCGAACCTTGCAAGGACGCCCCCAGGTCGGTGAGGATGTCGCCGAACAGATTGCTGGCGACCACCACATCGAGCGACTGCGGATTGGTGACGAATCGGGCCGCCAGCGCGTCCACGTGATAGCGGGTGACCTCGACGTCTGGAAACTCGCTGGCGAGATCCGCAATCACCTCGTCCCAGAGAACCATCGAATACTGCAGGGCGTTTGACTTGGTAGCCGACGCCAGGCGATGGGAGCGGTTACGGGCCTGCGTGAATGCGAACCGAGCGACCCGGTCTATTCCACGGCGGGTGAAGATACTGGTCTCCACGGCCGTCTCGTCCGGAGTGCCCCGCTTGAAGCGGCCCCCGATCCCGACGTACTCGCCTTCCGTGTTCTCCCGGACGCAGCAAATGTCAATTTTCCCGGCTCGACTATCGCGCAGCGGAGAGGCGACCCCGTCGAGGACGCGCACCGGGCGTAAGTTGATGTACTGGTCGAATCCCTGCCGTACCGGGATCAGGAGCCCGCGAAGGCTGACATGGTCGGGAACCCCGGGAAAACCCACCGCGCCCAGGTAGATGGCGTCGTGCTCGGCCAGCACCGAAAGGCCGTCCGCTGGCATCATCGTGCCGCGCGCTAAGTAGTATTCGCAGGACCAGGGAAGGTCCGTGGTCTCGATGCCAAAGCGGCCGGTCACCCGGCCCGCCTGCCGCAGGACGTCGAGGCCGACCGCGATGACCTCCTTCCCGATCCCATCGCCGGGGATCACGGCCAGCCGGTAGGTGGGCATCCGACAAGTATGCTGGCCAGGCCGAACCCAACGAGGGCTTACCCATGACGGACGCAGGGACGACGGGTCCGCAGAAACGACGCAGGTCCAGGCTGGTCAAAGGTGTCGCCGCGATCCTGGTGCTGCTGCTCGCCGTGCTGGCGAGCTATGCGCTGTGGACGGTGTACGCGAACACGCTGACGCCGGCCGCCCTGGATCAGGGACCATCGACGAACCCGCAACCGTCACCGCCCGGTGTGCTCTCCCCCACCGCGGCTCGAGCGCTGAAAGCCTACGGCGGTGAGGCGATCTGGAAGGGTGCGACGTCGGTGGACAGCACGGTGACCGTGGGTGGTCTGCTGTTTCAATTGAAGGGCATCAACATCCCGCCGCACGCCAGGATCACGGTCGATGTTCAACGTCCGCGCACCGTGATTGAACCGGTCGATGACTCCGGCGATGTCGGTGTGCTCGAGGGTTTCAGCGTGATGATCGTGTCGCCAAGTGGCAAGATCCTCGAGCAGCGCGCCGACGCCCGGGAGCATCTCCAGAATGCCAGCGTCACCACCAAATGGGACCGGCTGAATCTGGTGTACTTTCTGGGCTATGCCTTCTGGGGCTATTATGCCCTCCCTGCCCTGCTGATGCGACCGGATATCGAATGGACCGAGCTGGGCGACGGCCTGCTGCAAGCCGACTTCGGCACCAACCTGCCAGTTCACAGCCGCATCCAGCGATTCTGGTTCGACAGGAGCACTGGGCTCCTCAGGCGCAACGACTACACGCCCGTCGCAGCCACCCCTACGGCCAGGGCAGCCCACGTCATCGTTGATCACGGATTCTCGAATGGCATCCCGTACCCGTCGAAACGCCGGGTGAAGATATCGCTGGAGCAGTACGGCTGGGTTCTCCCGTTTCCGGATTTCATCATCATTAATGTTGAGCGGTGGCAGCTCCAGTGACCGTGCTGCCCAGGCAACAGACGAAGGCCGCCGAATTCCACGCGCTCCATGCCGGTCCGCCCTTCGTCATCCCGAACCCGTGGGACGCCGGCTCCGCCCGTGTGCTGGCCGCCCTCGGATTCAAGGCACTGGCCACCACGAGCTCCGGGTTCGCCTTCACGCTCGGGCGCCTGGACGGCGGCGTGACGCTGGACGAGGTGGTGGCCCATGCGGCAGTCCTCGACCAGGCAACGCCGCTGCCGCTGTCCGTCGACCTCGAAAACGGTTATGGCCCTGATCCCGAGCACGCGGCGAATGCGATCCAGCGGATCGCCGAGGCCGGAGCCGTCGGCGGGTCGATCGAGGATTACGATCCCTCCGGCAAGATTTACGAACTGCCTCTTGCGGTCGAGCGAGTGGCTGCCGCGGCCCAGGCGGCCCGGTCGCTGCCGTTTCCCTTCGTCTTGACGGCCAGAGCGGAGAACCACATCCGCGGTCATCCCGAACTCAAGGACACGATTGTCCGCCTATCGGCGTACGAGCGGGCTGGTGCCGACGTGCTCTACGCTCCTGGGCTGCGCAGTGTCGAGGAAATCCGTTCTGTCTGCCGGGCCGTTTCGAAACCGGTGAACATCCTCGCGGTTGCGGGGCTGTCTTTCGACGACGTGGTCGCCGCCGGTGCCCGCCGGATAAGTGTCGGTGGGCGCCTGACCTGGGTGGCGGTCAGTGCTATGGCACAGGCGGCCGAGGCCCTCCGGGATCACGGGGACTTCTCGGCGCTGGCGGCCAGAGTGCCACTCGACGAATGGTTTGCCGGCTGAGGTCGGCGGGCCTAGCTCCCAGTCTGGTGTGAGCCCGGCGGCATGAGCTCGAGCTGGAAGTGCCGCGGCAGAGCTTCGGGATCGAGCAGCTCCGGACCTTGATTGCGCACATCGTTCACCATGGGCGAGGCTGGCCGGAGCCGTAGCCACCCGTCAGGACAGGGTTTGAGGAACTCGGCAATCTGCTCCAGGGACAAGTCTTCGAGCACCCAGGTGGCGGCGTCGTCGTCGTTCAACACCACGGGCATCCGGTTGTGGAGGGGCGCGATGTCCGCGTTGGGAACGGTTGTTAGGATGGTGGTCGCCGGCTCGCCCTCCCAGCGTCCGAGGAGCCCGGCGAGATTCAGGACCGCGCCCTCCGCGCGGGAAATGGCCAGGGGGAGTCGTCGTCCCCCGACGGTACGCCACTCGTAAAAGTGGCTGGCCGGTACCAGTACCCGTTGTCCGAGGAGCACCCTATGGTAGTAGGGCTTGGTCAGCGCAGTCTCAGAGCGGGTGTTGAAGAGCCCGCCCTTGCTGCCCTCGATGCCCCAACGCACCACTTCAGCGCGGTGGGGGCCGACGGCCACAACCCGATCCGTCGGTGCGATGTTGTACCGCGCCACCTCCTCCGGAGCGTCCGTGAGCCACGCGTACGTGGCCAGCAGCTCTGCCCGATGAAGGGAGTAGGAGATCCGGCCGCACATGCTGTCAATCTTCCTCTGGTCACCGCAGTCCCGGCCCGTTGGTCTCCGGGCCGTTCGCCGCGCCCGACCGCCCGAGGAAGCGGGCGGCCGGGACGCAGCCGACCGCAACCATGAGATAGCCGAGAATCTGTAGCGCGTTTTGATTCAAGCCGTAGGCAAGCGGACCCATGATCGGCGCGGCCGCGATGATCATTGCCGCGCTCCAGGCGGGCACAAGCTTCGATCGGAGGAGGGCAATTCCCAGGAACAGGTATCCGAGAAGGTGGCCAACCACCCATCCGGTAGCCACCACCAAAATGTGCCAGTCGGCGAAATAGGCCGTTTCCAAAGCAGCGAACTCGGCGTCGTGCTGAGCATGGGCCATCTGGGTCAGCAGGAAGCTCTGGTCGGCGATGTAGCCCCAGACGATTGCTCCCACCCAGCCGCACCCGACCCCAAGCGCGGTCAGCCACGGCGATCGGCGCCAGGCAACCAGGCCCATTCCGAGATAGCCCAGAGGGAAGAGGTAGGCGACGGCCAGGTTGACGGCAAGGAACGCTTGCATCAGACCCGCAGGCGCGATGCGGTAGGCGGCCAGCATGGCGAGCGGCCGCGCGTTGGTAGGACATGACGGATCGCCGTACTGTGGACACAGCGCGAACCAGCTCGCCATGAGGAGCGGGGTAGCAACGATCACTACGGCAAAGAACCAGATCAAGAGGCGGTGTGCATTTTCCATCTGCCTACTCGAGACCGAGGTCACTGCGCGTGCTGTCATCCATGAAGAATACGCGGCGTCTCACCTTCAAGACCTGTCTACGGGGTTGTAGGGGCAGCAGGTGTCCCTGTTGACTCCTGCGGCGGGCACTTTATTCTGGGCAGAGAGTCAGATTTGAACCTGTCAACGCTGAAGCGACCGAGTGCGCTGATCCCACTGGCGATGTCGTTCGCTGCGCTCAGCCTCGTCCTTGGTCACCTTGCGATGTTCGGTGGAGCCCGTCAGGCCGACGAGGGGGCCGCGGCACATGTCTGGCAGTTACTGATGGCGGGACAAATACCGTTCATCGCATGGTTCGCGATCAAGTGGGTACCGCGGACGCCAACAGGAGGGATGTTGGTTCTGGG
Source organism: Chloroflexota bacterium (assembly GCA_005880615.1). Lineage (GTDB taxonomy): Bacteria > Chloroflexota > Dormibacteria > CF-121 > CF-121 > CF-121. The sequence goes on along the minus strand of VBID01000138.1, from coordinate 28,156 downwards.
ATTGCAACTCCTCGCCGGCTTGGCGGCGGCGACCCCGGTCTTCCTCCTCAGGCTCTAACCCTGACCTATTGCGATCCGAATTCGGAGCGGCCAACAAAGGCACGGCGGCGACGTGGTCACTCGGCGGACGTTAGCGGTGCTCTCAATTCTCCCTGGACGCGAGAATCCTGAGCCGTTGCTAGCGCGCTGAGCTCGGCCGCCTGGAAGAAGCCCGGGGGCCCCGCAAGTCCCAGCTCGCACAGGATCTTGCCGTGCGTCCACAGTGCCTGATACTTGTGGAGCCGCCCGTTGTCGAGGAAGCCATCGAAGAAGTGCGATCGGTCGCCAATCTTCGGTCCAGCGATTTCTCGGTTACCGTTCTGTTTGAGTGCCCCCAACGCTCCCTGCAGGTGGTCGTCCAGGCCGTACTCGGGAGCGAACACGTAGCAGACGCTGAGGATGATGTGATCAGGCGCTCGAGGTCTGAAACTGGCTTTGTAGGTGGCGACCACGTCATTCGGGGCAACCCACTCAATCGGGCCGCAAGCATTTCCCCGGTAGTCGGGGAAGTAATCTGCCGGGACGTCATAGGGGCCAAGGACCATGTTGGCGGCTGGCATGGTGCGTCCCTTCTTTTTCGGACCAGGACGAAGGGCGTCGTCGATGAGCCGGAATAATCGACCCTGAGCCTTCTTTGCCGGGTATTGTCGCCAGGACCCAAGGCTCGGAAGCCCAGACTTATCGCGCTCGATTCGCGCGTGCCACAACTCGCGCCGACCTCGCTCGGCCACCACGTTCAGGAGTAATTCGGTCCGATCAGGATCGGCAGATAAGTCCTTGTATTTGTTGGCGTCGCCGCTCCAAGCCGAGACGCGAAGACACAGCCTAGATAGGCTTCGATTCGCGACCTCCACCGGGAGCAGCTGGGTCATCCAGCCAATGTGACCGCCTTCGTGCTCCAAGTACACCGGCGGAATGGCTATTTCGTGCAGGTCACCGTACAGATCCTGGGCGTAAGTAAGCGGCACTTCGTCGGCGGTTGGGTCCTCCCAGCGCCGGGCGGCGCGGGTACTCGCTGCCAGGGCCCAGTCGCGGAACGCGTCGAAACTCATGTGAGGCATCGATGGTCAGACCAGCTACGAGAAAGACTTGCGTCTACGGAATTTGGTGCCCGCACCAGGATTCGAACCCGGGACCAACTGATTAAGAGTCAGCCGGTCGATTTCTGAATACGACGCTTGGCTTGGACCGACTGACCTATGGTCAGTTTATCTATCACCTCCTTTCGCGGATTGATCGTGATTCTGACCAACATACCAGTAATCAGCTGATGGGGGTGCTTAAGCGAGCATGCGACTAAGGCCTGACAGCTGAGCAGGCGAGGCAAGCTAAGGCTCACTTCTAACTTTGCCACATGGGGGCGATGGCTCGAACGGACAATCAGCTCGTCCATCTCTCACTTGGCCAGTAACGCTGCGCAGGATAGCGCCGCGCCCCTGCTTTGGGTCGCGGCGTTGTGGACACTCAGCTGATGTATCCCTCTCACTGCAGAGTAGCTCGCCACGATAGCTAGCGTTGCGAGCTCGCATCGCCAGGGTTGGATCGGCTGCTTACATCCCGCAATGTCCACCATAGTTGCCACCTGACTCTTCCTGGCCGAGCTGCTCGAGGAGCTCCGGTGACCTAGCTTCTGATGTCCAGCGCGCTTGCCGCGAATCCATCAGATACGCCCTGATGTGAAACAGCTAGCACGGCAAAATAGCTCCCATCTGCGACTGGCTCACCGGCAGTGTTGGTTAGTGGCCAGTCGATGCTTATGCTCGAGCTACCTCGAGGGGAGAGGCTGAATCGGTGTTGAGAGCCAGGATTAGCCTGCCGCCAGTCCCACACCTGTCCAGCAAAGCTGTTATAGGTAGGCACCGAGCCGGCAGATATGCGGCCTGGATCCGACGCCAAAATGAACAAGTCAAAGTCCCAAGTCACGGGTGACTGTGTCGTATTCGTAACGGTCAGAATAACCGTGGGATGATCTGAGCGAGATAGGGTACGCGCTCCATTAGTAGTGGGGCGACCTGCCCAGTCCGCATACCAATCCGCGAGCGGAGCCGCCTGAGCTACTCCGGGGCGATTCTGTACTACTCCGGGGCCATTCGGCTGCTCACTCGGACTGAGGCCAGCTGCCGGGTTGTGTCCATGAGTCCCAGCCGTTGGTTTCTGGTCAATTCGTAGCCAGGCCACTCCGCCTGCCAGAGTCGTCGCCATAGCGATAATGGCCACGGCCCCAAGCAGCTGCGGTCGACCGCCAATCCTGCGGCGTTCGACTCGTGACGGCTCGAGTGATCCTAAGACGCGAGACGGAAAGTCCTCTGGGACACTGACTCGTGCCATCCGCTCCGCGATGTGTTCGCCAACAAGTTCCTCCACTTCGGTCTCGTTCACGTGTGCGCTCCTTCTGGCGCCAGCCCTTCCGCGCTGAGCCGAGCGCCGATTTTCTTTAGAGCACGATGGATTAGTACCCGACATGCGCCCTCGCTTGAGCCGATCAAGACTGCGACCTCCTCGTACGGCGCATCCTCGAAGAATCGGAGGTAAACCGCCTCGCGCTCTCTGCGTGACAATTGTCGGAGTGCCTCACCGATCGTGGCGCGGGTCATCGTCCGCTCGGCGATCGTTGCCGGGTCGAGGGTTGCTTGAGGCACGAGCCGTAGGCGTCTCAAAATCGCGTTGCGGCGGGCGCGGTCGCGCGCTAGGTTCACCACTATGTGGTAGAGCCAACGCCGGAAACCCGGCATCTCGCGTGGAGTGCGGGCCGACTGCCAGGCGCGGAAAAACGCCTCTTGGACGATGTCCTCGGCCGTCGCCCGATCGTCCGTCAACAACACGGCGAGCCGAAGGGCCGGTGCCGCCGTAGCCTCAACGAGCGGCTCGATCCATGACCGGTCGCATATATCCAGCATGGTCCTCTTGTCTCTTAAACGAACGAAGTCATCGGTCGTTACAGCCGGCGCAAAACCGGCTTCCGACGGTCGCGCCATGAACTGGTAATAACGTCGTCCCGCTTACGTAACGAACGCGCCTCAGCGTTGCCACAGGTCCAAGTCTCGCACTGCGCAACCGCCATGGAGTCTGCCTGCAGACATGCGCCAAGAACGCTTGGATCATCCGATTCGTAAAGTGTCCGCCATCCGGCGGGTCATGGTGGCTGACGGCCGGGAACGCTACTGACCTGGGCCAGTCGCCACACAAAACCATGCTCTTACGTCGCAGGCAACCAGGCAGTCCACCGGTGGCGGCGTCGCCCGATTCGCAAATATTCCCCAGCCAGCGGTAATAGCCCTAGTCCGCTGGGACAGCCTAGATGGTCAGCGTTCGTGGCCACGTTGGCACGTTTCCAAATAGACATCCGATCGTTCCTTTCTGACAAACTGGTTCACAGTTCAAACACACAGCTCGCAACTATAGCAGGGGAGCGCGTTGGCTGAAGTCGCGCGGGAACCACGAGATAGTAGCGACCTGGAAGAACGCGGACGCCCCGCTGATCAATGAATGGCCAGTCGAGTGACATTCGTGTGGATGCGTGGGGAAGAACATGGACTTCATGACTAAGAGTAGGATTCGAGCGAAAGAGATCCCATAGGGTTGGAGGGTATGCCTCTAGGCCTGCAGCTTGGAATGGACTGAACCGACCCGGGTTGTGGTCGAGGATAAGCATATCGTAATACCAAAGTTGTGGAAGTGAGCTCGAGTTGCGAAAGACAACCTGCGCGATCGGGTGGTCAGTGTCGTTGAGCCGACGTGCGCCGTTGGACAAGATGCCGGCGCATGTAAGGGACATGACCGCTGAGGTATCCGACGTCGAGGCAACTCCAGCTGCAGTGGCCGAGTTCACCAAACCAGTTCCAGGCTGGTGAACTCGGTCGCCACAGGCATCCACTAAAGTGGCAGCAGCGGCAAGAACCAGTGCGTACGCGACGCGAGTGGGTCGATGGTGAGTGGCTTGCATTTCTCGCGATTAGTGCGAAACCTGAAGTGTATTGCCCTACGACCCTCCCCTACTCCTCAACGTTGGAGGAGCACCAAAGCGGCGGTAAAGCCATCCGGAAAGCCCGCGTGCGAGACAGCGAGCACCACATAGTACTGACCGTTCCCGGCGGCCTGCCCCTTCAAATTCAGGTATGGCCAGTCGATAGCGATGCTTGAGGTGCCTCGCGGAGAAGCGCTGATGGTGTGCGGACTGCCTCGATTCGCTTGCTGCCAGTCCCAGATCTGGCCACGGAAGTTCGGAAACGCCGGTACGGAGGTGGCTGATAGACGCCCTGGGTTCGACGACAAGACAAACAGGTCAAAATCCCAGCTTTCGGTTGCCTGAATTGTATTCCTCACGGTCAGAACAGCCGTCGGGTGGTCTAACGGAGATAGGACCCTTATGCCGTTGGTGTCCGTGCGACCGTTCCAATCGGCGAACCAGTCGGCCAGCGGCGCAGGTTCAGCTACTGGCGGGCGGTTCCCGGCTTGGAGTACGCCGGATGGTCTCTGTACACTAGCACCGCTTTTAGCGGAGAGGGACACCGGAGCCCCGGACGACGAGCACGAAGCGAGAAATAGCCCACTACAGACAAAGAGGTGGACGAATACCTTAGCGTTCAACTTAGCATCCTCCGCTGCTGGGTCCTAGATTTTCGGTCACAAAGGGGTTCACCGAATTTAGATAGTTGCAGTACGGGGCATTGGCCGCATACACAGTTGGGCTATCCCAAGGCTTCCAGGTCCCTGCGTGGTACTGATAGTTAGATATTGTCGCGTTGCCCATGGAGTTTGTCCGATCACCGTAGACCTCTCCTTGCGTGCCGACATAGAAACCCGGATTGTCGCCTGCCGGCAAAGGTTGTTCAGGCCATGTCGTGGCGTCGGTAACGTAGTGGGCGACCAGGTGGCAACCTGGGTCACACTTGGTAATCTCTTGCGCCTGGTGAGTGTGCGCGGTGCCAGCCACCATGAAACCTGAGGCATAAAGGTAGGACGTGCCAACCGACGGTGTCGACGTGAAATTGAAGTACCACAGGCCATTCGGGCAGACGCATTGCTGGCTTCCTGAGGAATTGGAAATTATCCCCCTATCTTCTCCGATCTCAATGTAATCGCTTGACAAGGGGAGGTATAGGACGGCGCTTTCGAGAGTGTGCGATCGTGTTTCGTCGCACACGTAAGGCGTTAGTGTATTGACTGAGAACGTGGCGGATACTCCGTCGGCACCGCCCGTCTCATGCGCTTGGGTTGGCGCGTAATAGTACATCGTGTTCGTCGTACACGCATATGCACTGACAATGCCGCCGGTCTGACCCAAGCCGATCCCGGCAGGGACGGCCCCCAGACACAGTGACAGAGCCAGACGTCCCAGTCGCGATTTGATACGCATGCATCCTCCTCAGCTTTCGCTTAAGAACGCTCTTCGAACACTGAGCTGGGTACAGCCAGAACGGCCAAGTGGGCTACCTCCTAAACGCTGTCCACCCTAACCAAGACCCGGCTCGCCGACAAGCCATAGCCCTCCTTTGACGTGATGATCTTCTGCTGAGAGATCTGATCATCCGGTTCATTTGGCGATCGATCTGCGCGGGCCCTAAGTCTGAGGACGGCCTTTGCAAACCGCGGGTTTAGTCGCACCTCGCTTGCGCCGGCCAAACTCACGGCCCGTCTGCTGGCAGGTATACTCCTCCGTCGCGATGAAGTCCTCCGTGGCAGCCCGGACTTTTCCACGGAGGAAATGAAAATTCCGTACCGAGGGGATCAACCCCTCTCAGCTGCGGCTCACCACAAGGCCCGCATCGCCAGCACGCATGGTGGCGCCACAGCCGGTGAAGACAAATTGAGAGTGTGATTATTTAAGGCGTCTGAGCTTGTCGAGTAACCCCCGTCTTGGCTTGATATTCGCCGGCCGTCGGCTATCATTGATCCCCTCACGTGGGGGCACGGGGCGGCAACCTGTCGGGCGTAACGCGTGTCGGTCGGTCGCGATCGACCCGCCGCCATCGTCGTCGCCCGGCGGTCTCAGGGGACCAATAGCATGTCGGGGACCGGAAGTCGGACCCGATTCGCAGCCCTCCTCCGTCCCAAGGCATTGGCCAACTCACGCCAAGGGTTTGTCGTGGCCGGCGTCTGCGCCGCTGGCGTACTCGGACTCTTCGTTCTCGAGATGGTGACCCAGCGGGATCGGGTACTCACCGCCATCGCCCTCCCTCTCGTCGCGGCTGCTTGGTCGTTGGCTGGATGGAGGCTGCTCAGTGTGGCGATTCTTGCACTAGCGGTCGAGCTTGCAGCTGGCTGGGCTGAGAAGATCGACCCGGAGGCGACGCTGGTGGAAACGCTGTCCCTCATGACCTTGACTGCTGTAATCCATCTGCTGTCGCGAGCCCAGAGCCTGAGGGCGCGCCGGCGCCCGCGAACGTCCTCCATTCTGGGGGACCAGGCACCAGCGGGAACCTGGGACGACCTGCGCTTGCTCACGACGAGAGAAAACGCTGTTGCCAGACTTGCGGCACAGGGCCACACCAATCGAGAGATCGGAAAACGCCTATTCATAGGTGAGCGAACAGTGGAAACGCACCTGTCAAACGCCTACAGCAAGCTGGGGCTTAGATCGAAGGTCGAGCTCGTTCGCCGCTTCTCAGAGATGCAAGAACGCGAAGCGGAGATCCAAACGATCGACCACAATCGCCCAAAGTCGTAATCGGCGGCCGCCGGCCGAGTCCGTCCCGGAGGTAATTCTCTGTCCTCGTCGGGAAATCTGTCTTGGTCCGTCGTCGCGTTGGCAGTCATGAGAATCGGTAGCGGCTCTGAGCTCGTACAGCGGTCCCAATTCGGGACTGAGGCAGGACTGGCCGCAGCGGCCAAGGCAAAATAACATCCTCCGGGCTTGAAAGCGCTGGTCTGGGCGCAGCTGCTACTCGGACGGTGCCACGCCAGGGCGCCCGGTAGGCGCGAGCGCATTTAGGACGCATCTAGGGCGCTCCTAGGGCGCCTCTACCAACACCCGGAATACGCGGGGTATCGGCAGCTAGGGCGCAGATAGGGCGCCCCGAGGGCGGGCCCTTCCTAGGCTTAGCCCGGATAAGCTCCCAGACGGGTTTTGGCTGACCCCTAACATTTCGGGCCCCTCCGGCATCGTAAGGAGTAGAAGGCCGAACCACCGAAGGAGAAGACAGATGAGTCCTGCTCGCGGTCGGTACGCAACGCTTCCCGTCTTGACGGCGACCGACCGACTCGCGCCGACAACATCCCAGCCCAGGCCGTACATGGTCCTCAACCGTGTCGGAACCGCGTTTGCCGTGCCCGCCGCGCCGCCCGTAGTTTCCGTTCAGGGCCATCCTGAGGGATGTAGCAAGATAAGCAGGGGCCCTGCCCTGCACCAACCCGGTACCACCGTGGCCCCAACTGGGGCCCTCGCATGAGCGGCCGAGCGGCGGCCCGCCGGGAACCGTTTCGGCTTGAGGGAGCCCGGTTGAAGGTCCGGCTGGGCCTGGCCGAAACCGAATCCCTTAAGGCCTTTGCCCACGACCACTCGCTCTCCCTGAGCGAGGCCGTCCGCCGCCTGGTCCGTACCGTCCTCAAGCGCGGTCACCTCACCTACCTCGAGGAAGACGAGACAGACCGGGCGGCCCTCCTGGAAGAGCTCGCGGTCCTTAACCTCATCATCTCGGAGCAGACCTTGAAGGCGCTCGAGACGATCACCCCTCACGGTCCGGGGATGGCCGACGAGTTCCTGGTGGCCGCCACGCAATCGGTCCAGCGTCGCCTGGCCCATGGACCCTCCATCGATCCAGCCCGGAGGATCGGTGTCCAGGACTGACATTGTCCTGACGGTTCGCTACGCGTCCGCCCATGCGGCCAGCGGTCCCCGGGGCATTGGCCGCTTCGTCCGGTACGTCCAGTACCGCGATGCCCACCCTGACAGCGAAGAGGTACACGACCTGGACGGACTGATTCGCTATGTGCACCACCGCGACCGGACTTCACCACGAGGCCAGCTGTTCGACGCGGCCGGTCCTGCCGGCGATGAGCAACGCCGGGCCTTCGTGCACTACGTCGCCCGATCCACTCGAGAGCGCCATCGAGCTGCCGGGCCGCGGTCGACGACCAGCGAGCGGGCCGTCTATCGATTCATCCTCTCGCCCCGGGACGCCGGGGGTCTTGACCTGAAGCGACTCACGCGGGCCGCGATGTCCCAGCTGGCCGCCGACGGCGGCCGGGGTGGCTTCCCGCCGTGGATCGCGGGCGAGCATCGGAACACGGCGCACCCACATGTTCACGTCATTCTGGCCGCCCGTCGTCAACAGGCCTCCGGCGATTTCCGCACTCTGGTCATCACGAGACCCCGGCTGGCGAACATGAAGCAGGCTCTCCGTCTGGAGATGACTCGTCAGCGTGATCATCGTCTGACGCTCGGCATGCCCTCGGGCCGGCCAGAAAGGCCTGAAGGCTCCCTCCTCCAGACGGTGGCCTGGACTCCCCTGGCGCACAAGCGCTTCCGAGACCAGATCCACCATGACTCAGCGGCCCGGATTGCCCGCCTCGCGGCCCGTGCCGCACGACGTCAGGTGCACGAAGCCGAACGCCTGGCACGGATGCGACGCAATCTCTGGGACACCGACGAGGACCGGAGTCGTACTCGGAGGCTGCGGTGAGGCGGCCCCGATGGTCTGGTCGCTGCGTGTGGAAGAGATCGACTGGTGGAGACCACCAACGTTTGGATTCGCTTCCTGGGTCTGGGTAAGCGATCGTGTACTTCAACAACTACCTCGTGAAGCTGGAGCTGGCCAAACGGGCATGGCAGCAGGCCGACCTCGCCCGAGAAGCACGCCTGTCGGAACCTACCGTCCGGGCGGTCATACGCGGTCGCCGAGTATCGGCGGCGACCGCTCTGAAGGTCGTGCAGGCACTCGAACGGAACCCGCCGAACGAGCGCCTGGTCGCGCTCCTCAACTGGAGTCCCCGCGGTACTCGCGACCTCGCCTCCAATCCGCCGGAGACTGGGCCTAGAGTGGCCAACCGCCTACTGATTCCCTCCCGCTAGGTGTCGAAGTAGCGATCCCATCCGCGCAGCAGGTCCGACTTCCCGAAGTGCACATACCGGGAGACCATGGTGAGGGTGGTGTGGCCCAGCACCCGCTGCAGGCGGATCGGATCCATGCCGGCGGACACGGCCCGCGTCGCAAACGTGTGCCGGAACGTGTGTGGCGAGACCCGGTTCCCATCAACGCTGGCGCGACGGCCAAGTCGCCGAATCAAGAGCTCCACGGCATTTCGGCTCAGCGGTCGAGGCTCCTCGCCTGCCCGACCATGCTCTGTCACGAACAGGGCAGTGATCCGGGTGGCGGGGCGGTCACGCGAAATGTATTGGCGCAGCTTCCTGGTCAGACTTGTGGTGAGCGGCACCGCGCGCTGCTTGCTACCTTTGCCAACGCGTACATCCAGGTAAGGCCCGTCGGGGTGGTCCAGTCGGAAATCGGATACCTGGAGGCCGCACAGCTCCGACAGGCGCAGACCAGTCCCCAGGAGCAGTTCGAGGATGAGACGGTCCCTGGGGGTGGCCGCCCTGAGCATGGCCTCGACCTCCGTGGCCGTGAACACGCGAGGCTCGCTTGACGGCTGCTTGGGCGACTTCACGCTCCCGACTCCGCGGTCCTGGCAGAAACCCTCCGAGAGGCACCAGCGGTAGAACGCCCGGAGCACGCGGTGATACGCGTGGAGGGAGGACGGGGTGAGCGGACTGTGTTCACTCCGCACGCGCTGGCCGAATCGATATCGTGGCCGTCGCCCCTCACGCTGTAGCTGCTCCCGCAGCTCCCGCACGTGCTCACGCCGGATCTGGTCTACGGTTAACACGCCCTGCCGCTTCAGTCCGGGCAGGATCCTACCCAGGAAGAGATCGCGATACCAGTCGATGGTTGTCTGGCTTCGGTTGCTCAGACGAAGCTCGGTGAGCCAGTTCTGGAGAGCATGTTCAAGTAACACGCCCGTGGTCGGTGATGGGTCCTCCCGCTCACCAGCGGTAACACGAATTGCTGCCCGCGTAGCCATTTTTAGACATCCTTTTTGGAAATTCGTGTCTACTTGACCAACTGACATCGACCAGTTTGGCCGGGCTTCCGGACCTTGTGTGGGGAACGAAAACGGACCGAAAACGAATACCAAACGGCCCGCAAATCGAGGGAAAGTGCCCGCACCAGGATTCGAACCCGGGACCAACTGATTAAGAGTCAGCTGCTCTACCAACTGAGCTATGCGGGCAGCGACCACCCATGATACAGACCCCTCCCCGACCCTCCCCGCAAGGGGGGAGGGAGAGTCCGACGATAACCCATCCCCACAAGGGGTAGGAGATGCCCCCGCTAAACTCGTCGCGTGCCGGCTCGCTTGATCGACGGTTCCGCCCATGCGCGGGCCATTCGCGAGGAGATCCGGCTTGCCGTGTCGCGGCTGCCGGCCGGCCGGCGACCGCCGTCCATCACCGTCATCCAGGTGGGCGATGATCCGGCGTCCACGGTGTACGTCCGCAACAAGCATCGGGCCGCGGAGGCCACCGGCTTCCGCTCGGCGATCCTGCAGCTGCCGGCGAGCACCTCCCAGGTGGACCTGCTTGAGCGCATTCGTGCCCTGGGGCGGGATCCGGACGTAGACGGCATCCTGGTACAGATGCCCCTCCCTGATGGCCTGGACGCCAATGAGGCGTTGGAAGCCATTCCGCCCAGCAAAGACGTCGACGGACTGCATCCTTACAATGCCGGCCGGTTAGCGCAGGGAAATCCCACCTTTGTGCCGGCCACCCCACTGGGGGTGCTCGAGCTGTTGCGCCGGGAGCGGATCGATCCCACCGGTCGCCACGCGGTAGTGGTCGGCCGCTCGCGGCTGGTGGGCCGGCCGCTGGCCCTGCTGCTCCTGCAGAACCATGCCACCGTGACCATTTGCCATTCACAGACCGTCGATCTGCCCGCGATCACCCGCACGGCAGACATCCTGGTGGCGGCCACCGGCCGCCCCGGACTGATCACCGGCGATCATGTCAAGCCGGGCGCGGTGGTGATGGATGTAGGCATCACCAGGGATCCGGTGACCAATCGCCTGGTGGGCGATCTTGAGCGGCCAACGGTCGACCCAGTCGCCTCCGCTGTGACCCCGGTCCCCGGTGGAGTGGGCCCGATGACGGTCGCCATGCTCCTGGTCAATACCCTACGCGCCTATCGCCAGCGCCCCGGCCAGGCATGACGTACGAGGAGTCGGTCGCATACCTCACCTCCCTAGGGCGTTTCGGAATCAAGCTCGGGCTGGAGCGGACGGAGGCGCTGCTGCACGCGTTGGGTGATCCGCACCGTCTCTTCCAGGGCGTGCACGTGGGGGGAACCAACGGCAAGGGCTCCATCTGCGCGATGGTGGCCGCTGTGCTGCAGCGGCAGGGGTACCGGATCGGGCTGATGCCCAAGCCCCATCTGGTTTCGTACACCGAGCGTATCCAGGTGGACCAGCGGCCGATCGCGGAGCTCGATTTCGCCGCCCTGATCACCGAGATCCAGCCCGTCATCCAGCGGGTCACGGACTCGCACGGACCGCCCACGGAGTTCGAGATCCTCACCTCAGCGGCGCTTTACTACCTCGCCCGGGCGGGCATCGACCTGCTGGTGTGCGAGGTGGGCCTGGGCGGCCGGCTGGACTCGACCAACGTCCTCGACCTGGGCGTGATCATTATCACCAACGTCGCGCTGGACCACATGCAGCACCTGGGGTCCACATTGGAGGCCATCGCCGGCGAAAAGGCCGGCATCCTCAAGCCGGACAGCATTGCCGTGACCGGCGCCCAATCGCCGGCGCTCGAGGTCATCGAAGCCCGGGCGCGCCAGGATGGCGTCGCTCTGCTCCGCCTCGGCCAGGAGATCACGGTCACCGGCGAGGAACGCGGCTGGACGGGCGTGGTGGCCACGGTGGCGACGCCCGCCGACACCTACCCCGACCTGCGCATCCCGCTGCTGGGCCTCTATCAGGCCGACAATTTGGCCTTGGCGGTGGGCGCGGTCGATGCCTTGCGGTCGCGTGGCTGGGAGATCTCCAACGGCGCGCTGCGGGACGGCCTATCGCGGGCCCACTGGCCGGGACGCCTGGAGGTGGTGGCGCGGCGACCGACGGTGCTGGTGGACGGCGCCCACAATCCGGCGGCCCTGGCCCGAGTCCTCCCCACGGTCCAGCGGCTGCGCGACGACCTCCCGCTGGTGATCGTCTTTGGGGCGATGGCGGACAAGGACCTGCCGAGCATGCTGGGCGAGCTGCGCCAAGCAGACGCGCCCGTGATTTTCAGCGGCATCAACTGGCACCGCGCCGCTGAGCCTCGAATGCTCGCCGAGCTTTACGGCCGGCCGGCCGCCATCGCGCCCGGTGCCGCCCAGGCCCTAGCCCAGGCGCGCCAGCTGGCCGGCAGCGACGGTATCGTGCTGGTCTGCGGTTCCCTGTATCTGGTGGGGGAGGTGATCCAGCTGGTCGCGCCGCTGGCCGCTGGAATTCCGGCCCGCTAGCGATATACCTCCGAGGTGGGGGCCGGTACGGCCCCGCGAAGGAGGCACCCGTGGGTCTTTTCGGTCAGGAAACCCAACGCCTGTTCATCGCCCGGCCGGATGGCGCCAAGGGCCAGCTCGTGTACAAGTGGCCGGACACCAACATCCGCAAGCTGACTCAGCTCACCGTCGAGCAGGACGAGCTGGCGGTCTTCTTCCGGGACGGCAAGGTCCAGGGCACGATTCAGCCCGGTCGCTGCACCCTCGACTCCTCGGAGATTCCCTTCCTTGGGATCCTGGTGGACGCGACCACGGGAGGCAACTTCTTCAAGACCGAGCTTTACTTCATCGCCACCCGTGAGTTCCCCAGCCTGCCCTTCGGCGGTGCGGTCGACAACGTCGTGGACCCGCAAACCAGCCTGGGGGTCGGGTTGCGGGTGTTCGGCGACTACTCGCTGAAGGCGATTGAACCCCAGTCCCTGATCGTGAACCTGGTGGGCACCCAGCAGCTCCAGACCAACGACCAGGTCACGAACTGGATGCGCGACCAGGTGCTGAAAGTCCTCCGGACGGACGTGGTGGCGCACATCACCCAAAGTGGGTGGCCGCTGCTGGGCATCGCCGGGCACACCGACGAGATCGAGCAGGACACCATCAGTAAGGTGCAGGCGTTCGTGGCTCCGTACGGGGTACAGATCACCCGGCTCGGAAATTTCACGATCTCCATCAAGCCGGAAGACGAAGACCGCCTGAAGACCTACCTGAAGGACGCCCAGTACACGAAGCTGGCCGGAGGATTCACGGCATACGGTGCCGGCGAGGCCATGATCGGAGCCGGGCAAGGCCTGGCCAAGGGCCCCGGCCAGGGCGGGGGCCTCAACCCGGCCTTCCTGGGTGTCGGCCTGGGGATGGCGGGGTTGGTCAACCAGCAAGCCAACCAGGCCATCCAGCAGCCGGCGCCGGCACCAGCGCCGGCCCCAGCCGCGCTGGTCGAGGTGCGCTGCCTGAAATGCAATGCCCTCAATCCGGAGACAGCCAAGTTCTGCGCCGACTGCGGCGGCCCCCTGACCATGGCAGCCGGTCCCAGTGGATCGTGAGGCGGCGCTCGAACAGCAACTCGCGGGCCAGGCGGTCGCTCAGCGCCTGGCCGCGCTGACCGCGCACGACCAGGGTTTTGACCGGCAAGAATTCCTGGAGCGCGTCCAGGGGATCGTGATCGCCATGGCCGCCGCCTGCCGCAAGGGGAGCCTGGATGCCCTGCAGTCGGACATCTTCGAGGGGCGTTTCGCAGCCTGGACGGCGGGGTTCATGGACACCGACTATGGCCGCGAGCTCGCCGGCGAAAACCTGATGGTCCATGGCATGGCGATAGCCGACGTGGCGCTGGGCCTCAACCTGAACGCCATCATCAACCAGGCCGATCCGGATAACGCTACGTACGACGCCATCACGGTCCGGGTGGACGCCGCAACGGATGCCGAGCAGCCCTTCACCGAATACTGGATCTTCATCCGACGGGTCGGCGATGGCGCCAGCGGCGTCGGGCCGCTAACGGGTCAGTGTCCAAACTGCGGCGCCCCGCTGTCATTGAATCCCATGGGCGCCTGCGTCTACTGCGGGGCCGCGCTCGCGGTCCACGCCGACTCGACCTGGACGCTGGCCGAGATCACCAACATCCAGCTCCCGCTGGGCTGAGGCGCCGAGACCCCCTCCCTACCCTCCCCGCAAGGGGGAGGGAGATTTCCGTGTGGGCTGAGGCCGCAAGACCCTCTCCCCTACCCTCCCTGCAAGCAAGGAGAGGGAGATTTTCGAGTAGGTTAGCGGACGAGCAGGAAGCTGAGCGCGATCGCCACGAACGCGAGCCCCGGGCCGATGGCGGCCAGCTCGGTACCCCACCCCCGGTTCTGCGCCATAGCGCGGTTCTCCTGCATGTACGCCTTGAACTCGGCTGCATTGAGCATGGCACCGTACGGGCGCACGCCACCGGTCCGGATCCAGGACGAGGGCAACAGGAGGATCGCCGCCTCCACCCCGAAGACGAACAGCAGGATGGAGCGAGCCCGGCTGGCTGGTTGCAGGCCAATCGCGACCAGGGCGCCCACGACGACCAGCGGCAGCAACACGAGCACGAGGTTGGTGAGCACGAGCGCGCGACCGCTGGGCGCCTGGTTGCGGACGCTCATCCGTGCTCCGCTTCCTTCGGTTCCACGTGCACCACCGCGTCACTGACCACGGGGACCTCGAGCTGGATCCGTTCGGCGATGGCATGCCCGATCTCGTGCGCGCGCGCCAGCGGCAGGTTGCCGTCGACGTGGACGCTGACGTCGAGGAGGACGCGGGTACCCGCCTGGCGGGCCCGCAAGGTGTGGTGCCGATCGATGCGCGGCTCGTTGGCCAGGATGCGCTCGATGGCTGCCAGCGTATCCCGATCCGGCATCGCGTCCATCAGCACGGCGGCCGTCTGACGGCCCTGGCGCACGGCCGTCGAGCCGATGATCAGCGCCACGGCGACGCCGGCCAGCGGGTCCGCCACCTGCCAGCGCAGGGTGGCGACCAGCGAAATGCCGATCAGGGTGGCTAGCGATGCCCAGAGATCGGATGAGAAGTGGAGCGCATCGGCTTCGAGTGCGGCGCTGCCTCGGTGGCGGGCCGAAACGCGCGCCAGGTATCGACTCACCGCGATGTCGGCGACCACCGCTCCGATGACGACGACAAAGGAATACCAGGCGATCCGCACCGAGGCCGGTACCACCAGGCGGCGCGCCGCTTCGATGACGATGGCGACGCAGGTGGCCCCCAGCAGAAACATCTGGAAGAGGCTGGACAGGTTCTCGGCCCGTGCATGCCCCCAGGCGTGGTCCTCATCAGCAGGCTTCTCTGCGGCTCGAATCCCCAGGAAAGCGAAGATACTGGCCGAGAGGTCCAGGAACGAATGGGCGGCGTCGGCCAGGATGGCGACGCTTCCGGTGAGGAGCCCCACCGTGAGCTTGGCCGTGATCAGCACGGCATTGACCAGGACGGAGACCAGGGCGGCCGACGTCTTGCGCTCAAGGAACGCGGGCGCGGCCACCGAGGCGTGAGACTGCGCCATCGCGCCTCAGTATATTGGCGTCCATGCGCCGGATCGTGGCCGCAGGCGACCGTGCGCTTCTGATCGTGTTCGGCGACACCATGAGCCCCGAAACCCTGGCCGACGTGTTGACCTTCGAGGCGACTTTGCGGCGCGTCAAGCCGCGTGGCCTGATTGGCACGGTGCCGGCCTACGCGTCGCTGTTGTGCACCTACGACCCGGGTATCACCGAGGGAGCCTCCTTCCAGCGGCAGCTGCAAACACTCCCGGTCCCCCCACGCAGGCGGCTTCGGCGGGCGGTGCACGAGGTACCGGTCCGATACGACGGCCCCGACTTAGAGCGCGTCGCCCAGCATGCCCGACTCTCGGTGGCCGACGCGGTCAGCCTCCACGCCGGCACGGAGTATCTCGTGTACGCGATCGGCTTCGCGCCCGGATTTAGCTACTGCGGGGTCCTGCCCGAAATCCTGGCGACGCCTCGGCTGCCATCGCCGCGCACTCGGGTGGAGCCGGGGTCGGTAGGCATCGCGGAACGGCAAACGGGGATCTATGCGGTGGCCAGTCCGGGCGGCTGGAACATCATCGGCCGCACCGATACGGTCCTGTTCGACCCGCGGCGACGGCCCCCGGCGCGCTTCCAACCGGGGGATCGCCTTCGGTTCGTGCCGGCGTGATCGAGGTCGTGAGTGGTGGCACCTGGACCACCATCCAGGACCGCGGCCGTCCCGGTTGGGAGCGGTATGGCGTGTCACCGGGTGGCCCCGCCGACTGGTTCTCCGCGGCCGCCGCCAACGCGCTGGTCGGCAACGACCCGGATGCGGCCCTGGTCGAATGCACGTTGATGGGACCGACCCTGCGCTTCAGACGAGAGGCGACGGTCGCGCTCATGGGGGGGGAGACGCTCGCGATCGAAAACGGAATTGCATTTCCCTTGGCGGCAGGGGCCGAGCTCAAGATCGGGCGAGTCCGGCGCGGCCTGCGAACATACGTCGCGGTTCGGGGAGGCATTGCGGTGCCTCGGGTCATGGGAAGCCGTGCCTTGTGCCAGCTCGGGCGGTTCGGCGGCGGCTTCGGCCGCCCGCTGGAGGTGGGAGATCAGCTGCCCGTCGGCAAGGCAACTGCTCAGCCACCCCCTCCCCTACCCCTCCCCAAGGGGAGGGGACTGCGTTCAGGGGGAGGGCGATTCCTAAAGCGGCTGCCGCTGGTCGGACCGTGGGAGGTGCGCGTGATGGCCGGTCCGCATACAAGCGCCTTTGGCGCGGATGATTTCGCCCGTTTTCTGAACACGGCCTTTCCGGTAACGCCGCGCGCCAACCGGATGGGGATGCGGCTCCGGGCTCCTGGGTTCAGGGTTCAGGCCACCGAGATTCTGACCACGCCAGTCACCCAGGGCGCCGTCCAGGTGACGCCGTCCGGCGAAGCCATCGTCCTGCTCGCTGAGCATCAGACTACGGGCGGCTACCCGGTGATCGCCACGGTCATCAGCGCCGACTGGCCGCTGCTCGGTCAGGCCCGACCTGGCGACACCATCCACTTCCGGGAGGTCTCCCTGGCCGAGGCACAGCGAGCGCGCAGCCGGCTGGACGGCTGGTTCGGGCAATAAGAAAGGGCTCGGCGAGGGGCCGAGCCCTTTTGACGTTCGATTTGCTTAGTGGTCGCCGGGACCGCCGATCAGGACGCCGTTGATATCGAGGTTGTCCAGGACCACCATGCCGGAATGGTCCGGACCAGTGTCGGTGCCTTCGTCGAACACGATCGCGATCGACTCGACGGTCTCGCTAGGCGAGATGGGCGGGAACGCCTGGGTCACGCTCGTGGGGCTGAAACGCACCCGCTCCCAGCCGGGATTGCTGGTGGCAGTCCGGGTACCCGAGGCGCAGCCAATGAAATGTGTCACCTCATCGGTGGTCACTACATTGAAGCGCGGCGCGCCCGCACCACAGTGGCCACCCATCCGCAAGTCGTAGCCGAGCTCCGCCAGGTGGATGCCCTTCACGCCATGGAAGACGACGCCGGCCGAGGCATTGGTTGGGGTTGTCCCGTTCTTCGAGAGCAGCAGACCAAAGCGCTGGTCGCTCTGGGTATCGGGAAGTCCTAGATGGCGGACCCAGTCGCCGACCACGATCCCGCTATGGGTGGGGTCGAATTCGAATGGGGACGCCGTGAAGTGTTTGTCGGGCGCGTTGGGACCGCCGTTGGGAGCGCCGTCCCGCTGTGTGCCGGTCGAGACCCTTGCCGCCACGGCGACGGCGCCAATGGTCATCATTGCAACCAGCAGGACCGCGATGGTGAGGGCGAATGAGTAGCGGCGCATGGGCACAGTCCTCCTCTCCGATTCAAGATCGCCTACCTCTTGAAACGTTGCGGACAGGATTACGCCGTATGGCCGGCCGGGCCAGGGCGGGAAACGTTACTCGACTGTCACCGACCAGCCAGGAGCAGAAGCGCCCCGGGAAGGTCGAGCGGCTCTGCAGCAGGGGCGTGCTGGGCGACGTCGAGCAGTCTTGGACCGAGCTCATTGAGTGGGATCAGCCACGGGTTCCACTTGCTGTGCCGGTTGAGCCCGGGAGAAGCAACCAAATGGATTCCGCCCCGATAGATGGAATGGCTGGCGAGGCGATTGAAATCCGCGGAGGGGACGAGCCAGACGTGCGTTATCGCCATCCTGGTCACGTCCAGGTGACACAGGATATAGACGAAGCGTGGGCTCGACGGGAGATCGCCCTTCGGGTAGTAGGCATTGAACTCAAAGAGACCCGGGCGGCCGGCCGCGAGCGCGCACTTGACCTGTGCATAGACATTCCGGTTGCGACCGCGCTCGTCGAAAATCAGGTCCCTGTGGTCGACGTCAACCCCCGGCTTGAACGAGGTCAATTTCCCGCCGCTGCTCAAGATCGCGTAGACCTCGACCAGACGCTCGCTGATATAGCCCACAACCGAGGGAGACAGTCTGCGAGCCGGCACGTGCGATTACCGACTACGGGTCGATGGGGCCTTGAGCCTGTCCTCAAGCTGGGCCAAAAGCTCGGGCTTCAAAAGGTCCGCGGAAGGCAGCCTACGGAGCAACTCCAGCCAGCGCTCGTCCTGCCTGATCACATCTCTCAGTATGGTGACGGCAGTCTCGAGGTCGCCCTGGGCGGCCATATCCAGTGCCAACCAGGAGCGCAGCTCAGTATTGTCTTCTGCGCGTTCCAACGCCTTCGCCGTCAGCGTGGCTCCCTGCGGATCACCGCCGTGTAGCGCGGTCTGCGCCGCCGCCACCGACTCGTACGTTCGCTTGACCTCGAGTAGGCGGCGCAGCTCGACCAGCGGCTCGGGATGGTCTTCAACCCTCAGATCGATCAGCCGCCCTTCCCACCGTCCTGGATGCAGCTCGCCGTCGACGACCAGCATGGCCGCCGACTGCCGGCCCCGAATGTCACCGCCCTCCACCTCGGCGGCTTCGAGCGCGGCCATCATCCGCTCGGCAAGTGATCCTGCAGTGCCCTCGAACGCCTCGGCCATGGCCTGCCAGACGGTGGCCTTTTGCATCATGTTGGCCTGCACGCTGTAGCCGGCGCCCACATGGTGGCCAGCTTCGCGGATGCACTTCGCGCCGGTGTGCACGGCGACCTGGCTGTCGCGGTCGACCAGGGCCACCTGCCGGGTCTCGGGCTTCGGGTCGGCGGCCAGGGCTGCGGCTAGCGCCCGACCGGCGGGGTAGCCGGCGGCCATCAGGTCGAGGCCCAATGGCCCGTAGCGGATCTCGGCATCGGCCTGGGTCGCCACGGCGCCGACGCCCGCCCGGGCCCAGGGGACCACCGGCCCGACCTGGAAGAAGTGCGACTGCACCGCCACCCCGAACCCGCCCGAACCGGGATCCCGGGCCACAATGGAATACGTCACGGTGCGGCCATCCTACCCCTCCGCCGAGGAGCGCGGTTTGCGCGTTTGGACTATAACGACTTGTGAGTTGGGCCCTTCCGTTTTGGTCGGTTCCCCGGTACACTCAGAAGGGTTGGGCACTCCGAACGGACGCTGGCACTGGGACGGCGGGTTCCGGCCCGGGCTGGGCTGGATTCAGGCGGGTTATGGCATTGACCTGGGCACTGCTAACACCGTGGTGGCCGGCGTCGACGGCACGCTGCTGCTGAACGAGCCGTCGGTTATGGCGGTCCGGGCCGATGGCGACCGGAAGGGTCAGCTGGTAGCAGTGGGGGGGGCTGCCAAGGCCCTGGTCGGCCGGACGCCAATTGGCATGACCACGGTCAGGCCGCTCGAAGATGGCGTGATCACCGATCTGCAGACTGCCCGCAGCTTCATCGTGGCCATCCTGAAGCGGGTGAAACGGCAGCCCTGGCAGGTCCTGCCGCCGCAGGCGGTGATCGGCGTCCCGTGGGGAGCCACCGAACTCGAGAAACGGGCGCTGATCGAGGCGGTCGAGGAGGCCGGGGTCGGCCATGTGGACCTGGTGCCCGAGCCCATTGCCGGGGCGCTGGGATCGGGCCTCAATCCCCTGGAGACGCGGGCCCGCATGGTGGTGGACGTGGGCGGCGGCACCGCGGAGGTGACTGCCTTCTGCTTTGGGGGGATCCTGGCCGCGCGGTCCTGTCGGACAGCGGGCGATGAGATGACCATGGCTTTGCACCAGTACCTGCGCGTGGAGCACAAGATGCTGGTCGGCGAGCTGGGGGCGGAAAACCTCAAGATGCAGCTCAGCCGAAACGGATCAGGTCCCCACTCGCTGACGGCCGAGGGCCGCGACCTGGCCAGCGACCGGGCCCGGACGCAGGAACTGTCGGTCGACGAGCTCGATGCCGCCCTCCGTCCGGTGACCGACAGCATCATCCAGACGCTGGCCAGCTGCCTTCAGGACATGCCGGCTCAAGCGGTGGCGGACGTGATGCAGGACGGGGTGCTGGTCTTTGGCGGAGGCTCGCTGGTGGGAGGCTTTGGTCACCGCCTGGAAGAAGCATTCGGGTTTGCCGTGCACCAGGCGGAGCGCCCGCTCACCTGCGTGGCTGAGGGCGCCGCCATGTGCCTCCGGCGGCCCGAGATCATCAAGGCCTTCGGCTAAAGACCCACGGGCTGGAGACCCCCTCCCCTACCCCTCCCGGCAAGGGGGAGGGAGAATGGGAAGAGGCAACGACCCTGACCCTCCTCCGCAAAGGAGGGACACTTTGGTTAAGGCGTTCGGCTACGCAAGAAGGAGAGGTTCCGTGCGCGCGGCGACCAGGAACCCGGCTTGACCACGGTCGCGAGTGGCTGGAGCACCAGCTCCTCGCGGGTGATAGCGGCGTGGTGCGCATAGTAATAGGAGAGGATCGAGGCCACGGTCGGCTCGGCGGTGAAGTAGCCTTCGCCGGCGCCACGCACCATCACCGTGGCCACCACTTCGGGCTGATTGATAGGCGCCGCGGCCGTGAACCAGGCATCGGCTTCGTGGTTGGGGGAACCAAAGTCCTCGGCCGTCCCGGTCTTGCCCCCGGCCGGCACGGGAAGACCGCGGAGCATGGTGGCGGTGCCTTCGGTGACGGCGCGCCGCATGCCGTCACGGACGACGCCCAGCTGGGCGGCGAAGAAGAGGGGTTCGGGACCGCGCAGCGAAACCGCGGTCATTCGGCTGGCGGCGTCGGAGTCCCAGGCGACGCCCAGGTGCGGAGTCACCAGCTGTCCGGTCGACACGGCGCCAGTCCAGCGGGCGACCTGCAATGGCGTGGCCGTCACGTAGCCCTGGCCGATGCCGAGGATGACGGTCGAGCCGCCGTACCAGGTGCCGCCCATCTGCTTGATGCTGGAGGGGCTGCCCAGGAAGCCGCTGGACTCGCCGGGTAGGTCGATACCCGTTGGCCGGCCGACGCCCAGCGCGTGGCCCACGGCGTTGATGCGGTCCGGGCCGAGGGCCAGCGCCAGCTTGTAGAAGTAGACGTCGTTCGACCAGGCGATGGCCTGGGTCAGGTTCTGCGGCGGCAGCCCCGTCCAGCCATGGAACGATGCGCCGCCGTAATAGAAGGTGTAGCCGGTGGGGATCACCCGCGACGGCGGAATGGCATTGTAGGCGGCGTCGGCGGCCGCCATCACCAGTTTGAAGGTGGAGCCGGGCGCGACGGCGATCTGGGTGGCGTGGTTGAGCATGGGGACCCCGGGTCGGTGCACGGCCCGCGTGAGCCCGGGGCCATCCACCGGCGGCCCATAAAGGTTGTTGTCATAGGTGGGGACGCTGGCCAGCGCCAGCACCTCGCCGTTGCGTGGGTCCATGACTACGGCCGCGCCCAGGTCGCCCCGCGGCTGACCGGGCATCCCCTGTAACGCTCTGGTGAGCGCCGCCACGGTCTGCCGCTGCAGGTTGAGGTCGAGGCTCAAGTGGAGGTCCGAGCCCGCGACCGGCATCACCGTCTCCTGGATCGCGACCGGGCGTCCCTGCGGATCGACGTAGAGGCATTGCGCCCCGTCCTGGCCGCGCAGGACCGCGTCGTACTCGCGCTCGAGGCCGGCTCGTCCGATGTGACCGTTGGGATCCAGATCCGGTTGGTCGGATAGCTCATCGGGCGTGACTGCCCCCACGAACCCGAGGATTGGACCCACCAGCGCGCCATAGGGGTAGGTGCGCTTGATCGACGGCACCACCAGCACGCCAGTCAGATCAGCTTTCACCAGGCGGTCGCCGTCGGGTACCGGCAGCGAATCGGTGAGCTGGACCCAGAGGCCGCCCTTCGCGGCCGCAATTTCGCGATCGAGCACCGCCGGCGACTCCTTGATGAACGACGCGAGCTGCCCCAGCGACCCACCCGATTGCGCATACAGGGCGGGCACCACCATCACACGGTCGGTGGCGGCGTTGAGCGCCAGCGGCGTGCCATGCCGGTCGGTGATCTGTCCTCGCGGGGCGTCGAGCCGCTGGCAGCGGGTCATCTGGTCGCTGCCGAACTGGGTGAGCATAGCGCCCTGCACCTGCTGGATCTGGTACGTCAACGCGCCGAGGCTGACCAGTGCGAAGGCTACCGCCAGAGCCGCGACTCGCACCATGCGTGGACGGACCTGCATCTGCTTGGGGCCGAGCCAGAGGCGTCGCCGCTCAAAGTCGCGACGGCCGCCCAGCACGAGGCCGAAGGCGGCGAGGTGAACCGCGGCCGCCGTCCCGCCAAAACTGAGCAGGGGGAAGGGCACGCCGGCCAATGGGATCGCCCCGATACTGCCCGCCACCGAAATGGCGGCCTCGGTGCCGATCAGGACTGCCAGGCTGCCCGCCATCACCGCGCCGTTGAATGACCGCGACTGGGTCGCGGTGATGACTAATCGCCAGACGATGGTGACCACCGCCATCAACGCCAAGACGCCGGCCAGCAGACCCCATTGTTCGATCAGGCTGGCGAAGGCGAGGTCGGTCTGGCGGGCCGGGAGATACTGAGCCAGCAGCTCGTGCATTGGCACCGATCGGGTCCCGAAGAGGCCACCGGAGCCGATGGCGATATGCGATTGCAGGAGAGACCAGTTGGCCGCCGGATCATGCCCGCCGGAGAGGAATGCCTGCAACCGGTGGGCCTGGTACGGACGCAAGAAATGCTGCTCGAGCGGAAAGAGTATGGCGCCGAGCACCACGATGCCGACCGGGTACTGGAGGGGCACCCGCGCCAGGATCAGGCCAGCCATCAGCACCACGAGCAGGAGGCTGGACGTGCTGAGGTCGGGTTGGAGCAGGGTGAGGGCCACCGGGACCGCCGCCAGAACCAGCGCGATCGCCACCCGCCGGCGCACCCGCATGCGCTTGTTTGTCAGCACGACGGCGAGGACCAGGAGCAGCCCCAGTTTGGCCGTCTCCGATGGCTGGAGGATGAACGACCCGACCTGGAGCCACCGACGGGCGCCGTAGGCGCTGAGTCCAGTGCTGATGACGGCCAGCAGCATGACCACTGCCAGGCCGTATACGAGCCAGCTCAACCACGCCCAGATGCGGGAGCCCGCCCGTTGGGCCAGCAGAAAGAGGCCGAGGCCGATCAGCACCGAGATGGCCTGGTGGATGGCCGTCCCGCCCTCGCCGATAGCGAGAAGATTCAGAATGCCGAGGCCCGAGAGGATAAGTGCGCTGGCGAGCAGGAGAGGATCCTGTGAGAAGACCAGCCGAATCCGCCTTCGGGCCAGGCGTTGCGACCTGGCCACGATCATTGGCTACATCCCCGCCTTCAGCACTGAGAGTGGCCGACCGGGTCGGATCGAGATGAGTTCGCTCGCCATCCCTTCTTCCCTTTATGACAGGCTTGGAATAACGTTTCCATACACAAGCTAACCACAGGAAGGCGGACGCGTCAACTGGCAAACGTGATCAGCCAGAAGGATCGTGGCCCTACGAGACCCCCTCCCCTGCCCCTCCCCGCAAGGGGGAGGGAGAGTCGGGCGCCTGGTCTTCCGAGACCCCCTCCCCACAAGGGGGAGGGAGAACCAGAAGCTTGGTCTCCCGAGACCCCCTCCCCGGAACGAACGAAGGGGGGAGGGAGAGTCGGAAGGGAGACCACGACCCTGCCCTCCCGCCAGGGGGAGGGAGAAGCGGAAGAACTACGTCGTCAGGGACGAGTGCGGGCGGGCGCCAGGGACCGCGGCGGAGGCCAGAGGACAAGGCCCTTCGGTGACGCTCCAAAGCCAGATTCCCGGAGGAGCGGCTCCACCGCTGAGCCTTTGACGGGCGCCCCATCGACCAGCTGGATCTCCAGCTTGTCGCCGTGGGCGGCGCGTGCGGCGAGCGCCTGCAGGTGGCCGAGTTCGACCGGGCCGAAGGTGAGCAGGGAGCGGCCGCCGCGCTCCAGGAAGAGCCGCAGCTCGCCGGCATCCAGCACCACGTAGGCGCCCGGCACGCGGGCTAGCCGGCCGCGGCCTTCGGGCCAGGGCAGGGTCAAGCCGTAGGCGCTGGCCGGGTCCGTGGCGGCCAGGGCCACGCTGGCCCGGTCCGTCTCCCGAGTGGCGCGCAGCCGATCGACGGCTCCCGCCAGCGCGAACTGCGAGCCGCCCAGGCCTTCCAGGAAGTAGCCCCGGCGGATCTTGCCACTCTCCTCCATGGCCCGCAGGACCGGGTAGATGGCCGCGAATCCTCCCTGGAGGCCCTCCCCCACCGCCGCTTCCCGCGTCAAGACCCCATGCCGCTGGAGCAAGGCCAGGGCCTGGGCATGGAGGCGCTCGGTCGGTGGGAGCGACGGCGGTACGAGGTCCGCGACCAGCGACCAGCGCCCCGCCGAGCCGGGCGGGCCGAGCCGCATCAGCGGCCGCCGCGGGTGGCGACGGATCCGGGGACCCAGCATCCGCAGCGGCATGAAGGTGTCGTTGGTGACTTCGCCCGCCCACACCAGGTCCCACAGCGCCTGCAGGACATCCTCATCGGTGCCGCCGCCGGCCGCCAGGTAGAGGTCTCGGAAGAACGACGCGCCCCGGCTGCCTAGGTGATCGCGCAGACGCTGATGCACCTCTGTGGCCGGCCGGTCCGTGGGCAGCGTAATGAGCCGTCCAGCATCACCGCGCAGATACAGGCTCACCCGGCCATCGGACGCGCCCAGCGCGCCCCGTCCGACCCACACCACCTCGCCCATGGCGATCAGCTGGTCGAGCTGGTGCGGTCCGTAGTCACGGACGCGCGCCGGGAGCACGTCGCGTTCGAGGACCGAGACCGGAATCGGCGCTCCCTGAAGCTGGGCGATGACCTCTGCCACCCGGTCCATGCCGCGACCGGTGGAGCCCACTCCCTGCCACTGGGGCAGGAACCGGGCCAGGGCGACGGCGGGTAGTGGTTCTACCTCTCGACGGAGCCGCGCCAACGATAGGCGGCGGAGGGAACGCAAGACCTCGACATGGCTGAACTCGTGGCCCAGGCGGCCCGGCCGAAACTCGCCGATCACCAGGTCGCCGGTTTGCGCCAGACGATGCAACGCGGTCTCCACCTCCGCGACTGGCAGACCGAAATGGTGCGCGGCGTCCGCGCTGAAGAAGGGCACGTGGGTGCGTGCCCAGCGCAGGAGCAGCGAGTCGAGCGGACCGGCCGTGGGTTCGAGGAACGCCTCCGGCAGCCCCGGGGGGAGGCTCACGCCCAGCGCGTCGCGGTACCGGCCGGCGTCTTCCGCCGCGATCCAGCGTTCCTCGTTACCGACCCGGATGCGGACTAGTCGGCGCTCTGCCTCGTGCTGCTCGAGCCAACCGCTGCGGACGCCACGCGCCTCGGCATCAGCGACAGACAGGTCGCCCAGCCGGTGGAACAGGTCGACCGCTTCATCCGGGTCCCGCGGGAACCGATGCGGCTCGAGACCCTGCAGCTCCAGCTCCAGCCCCGCGATGGCGTCTGGATCGAGCAGCTCCCGGAGTTCTTCGCTGCCCAGCAGTTCCGCCAGCAGGTCGCGGTCGATGGTGAGCGCCTGCGCGCGACGCTCAGCCAACGGGGCATCGCCCTCGTACATGAACTGCGCGATGTAGTCGAACAGCAACGACGAGGCGAAGGGCGAGGCGCGCTCGGTCTCGGCCGTCACCACCCGAATCTCCCGCGTGCGGACGGCGCGCATCACCTCGATCAGGGCGTCCATGTCGAAGACGTCCTTCAGACATTCGCGATAGGTCTCCATCAGGATGGGGAAGGATGGATGCTTGGAGGCGACCCGCAGCAGGTTGGCGCTCCGTTGCCGCTGCTGCCAGAGCGGCGTGCGCTCTCCAGGCCGGCGGCGCGGCAGCAACAAGGCGCGTCCGGCGTTCTCCCGAAACCGCGACGCGAACAGGGCCGAATCGTGCACCTGGTTTTGGACCAGCGCCTGGACCTCCTCCGGATCGAGCAGGAACAGGTCCAGGTCGGGGGGCTCCGCCGCGTCCGCCAGGCGAATCGCGAACCCGTCGTCGCTGTAGATCGACTGGACATCGAGGTCGAATCGTTCGTGCAGACGGGCCTTGACCGCCAGCGACCAGGGGGCGTGCACCCGGGCGCCGAAGGGCGTGAGCACGCAGACCCGCCAGTCGCCCAGCTGATCCCGGAACCGTTCGACCACGATGGTCCGGTCGTCGGGGACGCTGCCCGTGCTGTCCGCCTGGTCCTGGAGGTAGTCGAGCAGGTTGCGCGCCGCCCGGTCGTCGAATCGCGAGCGGTCGCGCAAGCGCTGGAGCGAGGCCTCGTCATCCTGCGAACGAAGCTCGCGCACCAGCTTCCCCACCGCCCGGCCTACCTCGATCGGGCGACCGAGCGCATCGCCGTGCCAGAACGCGATTCGGCCGGGCTCGCCCGGCGCCGGCGTGACCAGCACCTGGGACGGGGTGATGTCGGCGATCCGCCAGGTGGAGGCGCCCAGCACGAAGGTGTCGCCCGGGCGGCTCTCGTAGACCATTTCTTCGTCCAGCTCGCCGACGCGGCGGCCGTCCTCAAAGAGGTTGACGGTGTAGAGCCCGCGGTCCGGAATCGTCCCACCGCTGGTAACTGCCAGGCGCTGGGCACCGGCCCGGCCGCGAACGGTTCCCTCCAGCCGGTCCCAGACGATGCGGGGCCGGAGTTCCGCGAACTCGTCCGAGGGATAGCGGCCGCTGAGCATGTCGAGGACGGCCTCTAGCGAGCGCGGCCCGAGGTCGCTGAAGGGGTAGGCGCGGCGGATGAGCGCGCCCAGCCGGTCGACCGGCCAGACGTCCAGGGCGCACATGGCGACGATTTGCTGGGCCACCACGTCCAGCGGATTCCGCGGGACCCGGGTCTCTTCGATGTCCCCGGCCAGCATGCGCTCCACGATGGCCGCCGTCTCCAGCAGGTCACCACGATATTTCGGCAGGATGGTGCCTTTGGATGGCTCGCCCACCGAGTGCCCCGCCCGCCCGATTCGCTGGATGCCGCGGGCCACGCTGGTCGGCGATTCGACCTGGATGACCAGGTCGACGGCGCCCATGTCGATGCCCAGCTCCAGGCTCGAGGTGGCCACCAGGGCCGGCAGCCGGCCGGCTTTGAGCGCATCCTCGATGGCCATGCGCTGCTCGCGGGCGATGGACCCGTGGTGGGCGCGCACCAGTTCCTCGCCGGCCAACTCATTGAGGTGGGCCGCCAGCCGCTCCGCCAGCCGGCGCGAGTTGGTGAAGATGATGGTCGACCGATGACTGCGGATCAACTCCAGGATCCGCGGATGGATGGCCGGCCAGATGCTGCGCCGGGGACCGTCACCGTCGGAGGCATCGGCCCCGCGGTCCAGGTCCGCCATGTCCTCCACCGGGACCTCGACCGTGATCTCCAGCGGCTTGATCCGTCCGGCGTCCACGATGCGCACGTCGCGGTCCGTGCCGCCCAGGAAACGCCCCACCTCCTCCAGCGGGCGCTGCGTGGCCGAGAGCCCGATGCGCTGCGGATCCTGGCGGGTGATGGCGGCCAGCCGTTCGAGGCTGATGGCCAGGTGCGCCCCGCGCTTGGTGGGGGCCAGCGAGTGGATCTCGTCGACGATCACCCAGCGGACGGTGGGCAGGATTTCGCGCGCGGCGCTGGTCAGCAGGAGGAAGAGGGACTCGGGCGTGGTGATCAGGATGTCCGGTGGATGGCGCTCCATCTGCTGGCGCTCGCGGGCGGGCGTGTCGCCGGTGCGCACGCCCACGGTGATCGGCGGGATGG
>VBID01000137.1 GCA_005880615.1 Chloroflexota bacterium | reverse complement strand
GGTGTTCTTGCTCATAGAGAGCGATGAACTGCATCAGTCGCATCAGCTCGGCGTCGATCTCCTGCTTCTTGGCCTGCAGGACGGTATACCGAGCCCGGGCATCGCGGTAGGGGAAGGACTCAAGCCACGTGGTGATGTTATCCATGTCAGGCCCCATTGTACCCCCATTCGGGGCCTGGCATCAATGGGGTTTGGCTATTTGTCCTTTGTGCTTGACCAGCGAGCCTGGGAGGCGCGGCGGGCAATCGCGACGCGCTGCTCGGCGCTCAGCTTCGCCGCTCTGGCCGGGCCACCCTTCCTGCCACCCCGGCTGCCTAGGGCGCGAGCGGCGGCCCGGACCTCATCGACCGTGAGTTCGGGCTGTGGGTCGGTGGCGTCCCCCACAATGGACGCCGCCAGCGAGTTCAGATCACGGGGCCTTTTCTTTCTTGACCGCTCAGGCACTTACTCAGGATGGCATACGCGGCGGGGTCGAGTCAAGGTGAGCCGATTCCAAACTGACCCACTACCGAATCGGGGCTAAGGTTGACACCGGCGGGCGCCAGCGCCTAAACTACTCGTTCGCGCCCAAAAGGCGCATTGATAACCCATGCCTACCATTTCCCAGTTGGTCCGACGTGGCCGCAAGCCTCTGGTCAAGAAGACCAAGGCGCCGGCGCTGCAGGGATCGCCCCAGCGGCGCGGCGTCTGCGTGCGCGTCTACACGACCACCCCCAAGAAGCCCAACTCGGCCCTCCGGAAGGTGGCCCGCGTTCGCCTGACTTCCCGAGCAGAGGTGACCGCCTACATCCCGGGGATTGGGCACAACCTGCAGGAGCACTCGGTGGTCCTGATCCGGGGCGGCCGGGTCAAGGACTTGCCCGGGGTTCGGTACCACATCGTCCGCGGCACCCTGGACACGGCCGGCGCCAAGAACCGCAAGCAAAGCCGCTCCAAGTACGGCGCCAAGCGCGAGAAGGCGGCCAAGAAGGCCTCATAGTGACGGTCCCTGGATCCCGCTTGACGTCTCATCGGCCCGTGGCCGCCGAATGCCGGCGTCGCCTCCTGTGCGCGCTCGGTTACAGATCGACGGATCTGCTCCCTCGCGTGCTCGTCGGCTCCTTGGCCTCGGCGCCCTGGGCCGCGACCCGTCTAAGCGGGCCCAAGGACCGTCACTAGTGCCCCGGCGAGCCCGCATCCAGAAGCGTGTCATCCTGCCTGACCCCCTGTACACACACGAGGGCGTAGCAAAGTTCATGAACGTCATCATGCAGCGGGGGAAGAGGAGCACGGCCGAGAGCATCGTCTACGGGGCCTTCGACCGGATCGCCAAGGCCACCAAGAAGGACCCGGTGGAGGTCTTCGAGAGCGCCATCAAGAACGTCACCCCGGTGCTGGAGGTCAAGCCCCGCCGGATCGGGGGCGCCACCTACCAGGTGCCGGTGGAGATCAAACCGGAGCGCCGGCTAGCCCTGGCCCGTCGCTGGATCGTGCGTTTTGCCCGGACTCGATCGGGGAAATCTATGCAAGACAAGTTGGCCGGCGAGCTGATGGACGCCGCCAACGGGGTGGGGGGCGCCATCAAGCGCCGCGAAGAGACCCACAAGATGGCCGAGAGCAACAAGGCTTTCAGCCATTTCCGGTACTAAGCCAAAGGTTGGAAGGGAAGAGTCAGTTTGCCAGTTTCACACTCGGAAAACACAAAGATGGCCCGTAGCTACCCGCTCGACAAGGTTCGGAACATCGGCATCATGGCGCACATCGATGCCGGGAAGACGACCACGACCGAACGCGTCCTCTTCTATACCGGGCGCATCCACAAGATGGGCGAGGTGCACGAGGGGGCCGCAACCATGGACTGGATGGTCCAGGAGCAGGAGCGCGGGATCACCATCACGTCGGCGGCCACCGCGGCCACCTGGCGCGGCCACCGGATCAACATTATTGACACACCCGGACACGTAGATTTCACGGTTGAGGTCGAGCGCAGCCTGCGCGTCCTGGACGGCGCCGTCGCCGTGTTCGACGCGGTGGCCGGCGTGGAGCCCCAGTCGGAGACGGTCTGGCGGCAGGCCGACCGTTACGAGGTCCCCCGGATCGCCTTCATCAACAAGATGGACCGGGTGGGGGCCGATTTCTTCGCCTCGTACAAGTCGATCCGGGAGCGCCTGGGCGCCAATGCGGTCCCCATCCAGCTCCCCATCGGGGTGGAAGACACCTTCGAGGGCGTGGTGGACCTGGTCAATAAGGTGGCCATCACCTACACCGACGACCTGGGCACCAAGATCGAGAGCGAGGCCATCCCGGAGGCGATGCGGGAGCAGGTGGAGCTGTACCACAAGGCGCTGCTGGAGGCGGTGGCCGAGTTCGATGACGTCTTGCTCCAGAAGTACCTGGACGACAAGCCGATCAGCGCCGCCGAGATCAAGGCCGCCATTCGCAAGGGCACCGTGTCCAACCGGTTCGTCCCGGTGCTGGCCGGCGCCGCCCTGCGCAACCGTGGCATCCAGCCGATGCTGGACGCCATCGTCGACTTCCTGCCGTCCCCCCTCGACAAGCTGGGGGTGGAGGGCATCAATCCCAAGAACAACGCCCCCGAACGGCGCAAGCCCGCAGACAACCAGCCCTTCGCCGGGCTAGCCTTCAAGATCGCCACCGACCCGTACGTCGGCAAGCTGACGTTCTTCCGGGTCTATGCCGGCACGCTCAAGTCCGGCTCCTACGTCTGGAACGCCACCCGCGGCGCCAAGGAGCGGGTGGGCCGCATCCTCCAGATGCACGCCAACCACCGGGAGGAGATCCCGGAGGTCTTCGCCGGCGACATTGCGGCGGCGATCGGGCTGAAACAAACCACCACCGGGGACACCCTGGCCGACGAGGACAACCCGATCCTGCTGGAAAACATCATCTTCCCGGAGCCGGTGATCAGCGTGGCCATCGAGCCGCGCACCAAGGCCGACCAGGAGAAGATGGGCCAGGCGCTGGCCAAGCTGGCCGAAGAGGATCCTACCTTCAAGGTGCGCACCGACGAGGAGACCGCCCAGACCATCATCTCGGGCATGGGCGAGCTGCACCTGGAGATCATCGTCGACCGCATGCTGCGCGAGTTCGCAGTCGACGCCAACGTGGGCAAGCCGCAGGTCGCCTACCGGGAG
The DNA here is from genome assembly GCA_005880615.1 of Chloroflexota bacterium. Taxonomy (GTDB): domain Bacteria; phylum Chloroflexota; class Dormibacteria; order CF-121; family CF-121; genus CF-121. The sequence goes on along the minus strand of VBID01000137.1, from coordinate 27,038 downwards.
ACCATCAAGCGCAAGGCGCACGGCGTTGGGCGATTCATCCGGCAATCCGGCGGCCGCGGCCAGTACGGCCACGCCGAAATCGACATCGAGCCGAATGAGCCGGGCAAGGGCTTCGAGTTCGTGGACAAGATCGTGGGAGGCTCCATCCCCAAGGAGTACCACGGCGCCGTGGAGAAGGGCATCATCGAGGCCCTGAACAACGGCGTGCTGGCCGGTTTCCCGGTGGTCGACGTCAAGGCCACCCTGGTGGACGGCTCCTACCACGAGGTCGACTCCAACGAGATGGCGTTCACCATCGCCGGCTCGATGGCGGCCAAGAACGGCATGCAGAAGGCCCAGCCGGTGCTGCTCGAGCCGATCATGAAAGTGGAAGTCGTCATGCCGGAGGAATTCATGGGCGACATCCTGGGCGACCTGAGCGCGCGGCGCGGGTCCATCCTGGGCATGGAGGGGCGGGCCACCATGCAGGTGATCCGGGCCTACGTGCCGCTGGGCAACATGTTCGGGTACGCGACCGAGCTGCGCTCCCGCACCCAGGGCCGAGCGACCTACAGCATGGAGTTCCACCATTACCAGGACGTTCCGAAGTCGATATCAGAAGAGATCGTGGCCAAAGCCAAGGCCTGAACCCATTTTCAAGGAGCGGAGGTAGACAAGGAGACACGAATGGCAAAGAAGAAGTTCGACCGGAGTAAGCCCCACGTCAACGTCGGCACCATCGGGCACATCGACCATGGCAAGACCACGCTCACGGCTGCCATCACGAAGGTGCTGGCCAAGAAGGGGCTGGCCGAATTCCGCTCCTTCGACTCCATCGACAACGCCCCGGAGGAGAAGGCCCGTGGTATCACGATCGCGGCGTCGCACGTGGAGTACGAGACCGACAAGCGGCACTACGCTCACGTGGATTGCCCCGGCCACGCCGACTACATCAAGAACATGATCACGGGCGCCGCCCAGATGGACGGCGCCATCCTGGTGGTGGCCGCCACCGACGGGCCCATGCCCCAGACCCGGGAGCACATCCTGCTGGCTCGCCAGGTCGGCGTGCCGCGGATCGTGGTCGCCCTCAACAAGGTCGACGCGGTCGACGACCAGGAGATCCTGGAGCTGGTCGAGCTGGAGGTCCGCGAGCTGCTGTCCCGGTATGAATTCCCGGGCGACGACATCCCGGTGGTGAAGGTCTCGGCACTCAAGGCGCTCGAGGGGGACGCCCAGTACGAGGACAGCATCCGCCAGCTGATGGACGCGGTCGACACCTACATCCCGGTACCCCAGCGCGACCTGGAGAAGCCCTTCATGATGCCGATCGAGGACGTGTTCTCGATCGAAGGCCGCGGCACGGTGGTGACCGGCCGGATCGAGCGCGGGCAGGTCAAGGTCAACGAAGAGGTGGAGATCGTCGGTATCCATGACACCAAGAAGACGGTGGTGACCGGGGTGGAGATGTTCCACAAGCTGCTCGATTCGGGGCAGGCCGGGGACAACGTCGGCTGCCTGCTGCGCGGCACCAAGCGCGAAGAGGTGGAGCGCGGCCAGGTGCTGGCCAAGCCCGGCTCGATCAAGCCGCACACCGAGTTCGACGCCCAGGTCTACGTCCTGACCAAGGATGAAGGCGGCCGGCACACGCCCTTCTTCAAGGGCTACCGCCCGCAGTTCTACGTCCGGACCACCGACGTGACCGGCGAGGTGGTGCTGCCGGAGGGCACCGAGATGGTCATGCCCGGCGACAACATCCTGATGCACATTTCCCTGATCACCCCGATCGCGGTGGAGGAAGGGATGCGCTTCGCCATCCGCGAGGGCGGCAAGACGGTGGGCGCCGGGGTGGCCACCAAGGTGACCAAGTAAGAGAGGGTTAGTTGGCACAGAAGATCCGTATCAGACTGAAGGCCTACGACCACCGGGTGCTGGACCAGGCGGCCGAAAAGATCGTGGAAACCGCCCGGCGGACCAACGCATCCACGGCCGGCCCCATTCCGCTGCCCACCGAGACCAACCGGTGGACGGTGATCCGCGGGCCGTTCATCGACAAGGACTCGCGGGAGCAGTTCGAGATGCGTACCCACAAGCGCATCATCGACATCCTGGATCCCAACCCCAAAGTGGTCGATGCCCTGATGCGGTTGAACCTGCCCTCCGGGGTCAACATCGAGATCAAACTCTGACTCCATGGCTACCAAGGGTCTGCTCGCCAGGAAGATCGGGATGACTCAGGTGTTCTCCGACACCGGCGAGCTGCTGCCGGTCACCGTCCTGGAAGCTGGGCCCTGCATCGTGGTCGCTCGCCGGACGACGGCGAAAGAGGGCTACGAGGCGGTGCAGCTGGGTTTTGGCGACGTGAAGGAGAAGCAACTGCGCCAGCCCGCGGCCGGCCACTTCAAGAAGGCCGGGGTAGTGGCCCGCCGTCACCTGCGGGAAATCCGGGTCCGGGGCGATTCGGACCTGGCCGTGGGGCAGGAGCTCAAAGTGGACATCTTCAAGGCCGGGGATCGGGTGGACGTGACCGGCACCTCCCGGGGAAAGGGCTTCAGCGGCCAGCACAAGCGGCATCACTTCGGCCGCGGCCCGGTGACCCACGGCTCACACAACATCAAGCAGCCGGGCTCCATCGGCTCGTCCTCCACGCCCTCCCGGGTCTACAAGGGCATGCGTATGGCCGGCCAGATGGGGAACGCCACCGCCACCAGCACCTTCCTCACCGTGGTCCGGGTGGATCCGGACCGCAACCTGTTGCTCGTCCGGGGTGCCGTCCCTGGCCATCCCAACAGCCTCCTCCTGGTCCGCGACGCCCGGCAACGAGGCAAGCCGAAGAAATGAGCCAGGCCAGGGTCTTCGACGGCGCCGGCAAGGAGACGGGGACGGTAGAGCTCTCCGACGAGATCTTCAACGCGCCAGTCCATGAGGCCGCCATCCACCAGGCGTTGCTGCGCCAGCTGGCCAATGCCCGTCAGGGCACCCACCAGACCAAGACTCGGGGCGAGGTCAGCGGGGGCGGCAAGAAGCCCTGGAAGCAGAAGGGGACCGGGCGCGCCCGCCAGGGCAGCACGCGGGCCCCGCAATGGCGCCACGGCGGAACCGTGTTCGGCCCGCATCCCCGCGGCTACGAGCAGAAGATGCCGCGCAAGCAGCGGCGGCTGGCGCTGCGGGCGGCGCTGGCGTTGAAGTCGCAGGGCGAGCAGCTCCGCGTGCTGGACGGCCTGGCCCTGGAGGCGCCGCGCACCGGCCAGATGGCCGACCTGTTCGTCGAGCTGGGATCGGGAGCCAAGACGCTCTTCGTCCTCCCCGCCCACGACCAGGTGGTGGAGAAGTCGACGCGCAACCTGCCCTGGGTGCGGACCATCCTGGCCCAGAATCTCAACGTCTTCGACGTGCTGGAAGCCGACATGGTGGTCCTCACCCGTGAGGCGCTGACCCAGGTGGAGGCGCAGCTGGCATGAAAACGCCGGGGCAAGTCATCCAGCGGCCGCTTGTCAGTGAGAAGAGCTACGGCGCCATGACCGGCGGCAAATACGTGTTCCGGGTGCGGCGCGATGCCAACAAGCAGGACATCGCCCAGGCCGTGGCCGAGGCGTTCAAAGTCGACGTGGTCAGCGTCAACACCATGCACATGCGGGGCAAGGAACGCCGGCGCGGCAAGCTCAGCGGATTCCAACCGGACTGGAAGAAAGCTGTCGTCACGCTGAAAGAGGGCCAGAAGATCGAGAACCTCTTCCAGGGAGTCTAGGAACCCCATGCCCATCAAGAAGTACAAGCCCACCACCCCCGGCCGGCGGTTCATGTCCGTGAGCGGTTTTGACGAAGTCACCAAGAAGCGGCCGGAGAAGGCGCTGCTCCGCTCCTTGAAGACGGATGCCGGGCGCAACGCCCAGGGCAAGATCACGGTCCGCCATCAGGGCGGTGGTCACCGCAAGCTGTACCGGCTGATCGATTTCCGGCGTGACAAGCGCGGGATCTCGTCGACGGTGGCGGCGGTCGAGTATGACCCGAACCGGAGTGCCCGGATCGCGCTGCTCACCTATGCCGACGGCGAGAAGCGGTACATCCTGGCTCCCGTCGGCCTGTCCGTGGGGGACAAGGTGCTGGCGGGTCCGGAGGCGGACATCCGCCCCGGCAACGCCCTGCCGCTGGCCAGCATCCCGGTGGGCACCACCGTGCACGCGGTGGAGGTGCACCCCGGCCGCGGCGCCCAACTCGTCCGGTCGGCGGGCATGTCGGCGCAGCTCCTGGCCAAGGAAGGGCCCTACGCCCAGCTGCGCATGCCGTCGGGTGAGGTGCGGAAGATCGCGGTCGGCTGTTATGCCGTCATCGGCCAGGTCGGCAACGTCGAGCACGAGAACGAGAACGTGGGCAAGGCCGGCAAGAGCCGCTGGCGCGGCAAGCGACCGTCCGTCCGCGGTATGTCGATGAACCCCTTTGACCATCCCCACGGCGGTGGGGAAGGACGCTCCGGCGCCGGCGGCCATCCGCAGACGCCCTGGGGCAAGCCGACGCTCGGCTACCGAACCCGCCGCAACAAGAAGACGGCCGTGATGATCGTGCGCCGCCGGCCCAAGAACCCGGGGAGGAAGAAGTAGTGAGCCGGTCCACCAAGAAGGGCCCCTACGTCGAACCCTCGCTGATGAAGAAGATTGCGGTCATGAACCAGGCCAAGGACAAGAAGGTGGTCAAGACCTGGTCTCGGGACTCCAGCGTGTTCCCCGAGATGGTCGGGCACACCATCGCCATCCATGACGGGAAGAAGCACGTGCCGATCTTCATCACCGAGAACATGGTCGGCCACCTGCTGGGCGAATTCGCCCCCACCCGCCGCTTTCGGGCGCACGGGCATCACACCGAGAAGTCGGCGGCCCTGAAGTAATGGAAGTGCAAGCCCAGGCCAAATGGGTCCGGACGGCGCCTCGGAAGGTGAAGCTGGTGGCTGACGCCCTGCGCGGCATGCCCGTGGCTGAGGCGCTGATCTATTGCAAGTTCATTCCCAAGGCGTCGGCGCGCGATGTGGCCAAGGTCATCCGGTCGGCGCAAGCCAACGCCGAGCACAATTTCAACCTGGCCAAAGACGACCTGGTGGTGAAAGACATCCGGGTTGAGGAAGGGCCCACCCTGAAGCGCGCCCGGCCGCGGGCGATGGGACGCTACTTCAGCATCTTCAAGCGGACCAGCCACATCACGGCCGTGGTGGAGGATCGCCCGGGCGCAGTCCGCCGCCGGCCGGTAGCGCCGCCTCGCGCGGCCCGCCCCGCGCCGGCGCCCGCCGCCCAACCCGCGGCACCGGCCGCCGACGCGCCGCCATCCAGTCGCGGGCGCGCCCCCAAGCAGGCGTCCGCGGCGAAGGCTGAGCGGGAGACCAAGACCGAGAAGACGGAGAAACCATCCGCCACCCGGGCGGCCAAGAAAGCAGATTCAGAGCAGCCCAAGAAGGGGAAGAAAAAGTAGAGCATGGGTCACAAAGTTCATCCGAACGGATTTCGCCTGGGCGTCTATCGCAACTGGGAGTCGAAGTGGTTCGCCACCGACAAGGAGTTCTCCGCCCTGTTGCTGGAAGACATCAAGCTGCGAAAGATGCTCTTCGCCCGCCTGAAGAACGCGGGCGTCGCGCGGATCGAGACCGAGCGCTCGTCCAGTGCGCTCACCATCACGCTGCACACCGCCAAGCCGGGCATCGTCATTGGCAAGGGCGGGACCAGCGTCGATCAGCTGCGCGATGAGCTGGAGAAGATGACCCGCAAACGGGTCCGGGTGACCATCCAGGAAATCAAGAAACCCGAGCTCAGCGCCCAGCTGGTCGCCGAGAGCGTGGCCGCCCAGCTGGAGAAGCGCATCGCCTTCCGCCGGGCCGTCAAGCAGTCGTTGATGAAAACCATGCGCGCCGGTGCCCAGGGGGTCAAGATCCGGGTCAAAGGCCGGCTGGGCGGCTCCGAGATGGCGCGCATCGAGTGGAACCGCGAGGGCCGCGTGCCGCTGCACACCCTGCGGGCGGACATCGATTTCGGCCAGACCGAGGCCAAGACCACATTCGGCCGGATCGGCGTTTCGGCCTGGGTCTACACCGGCGATTTCCCGACGGAGCGCCCGAAGAGGGTTGCGGAGGAGCCCACCGACGGCGAGGTGCCGGTCGCCGCGGCGCTGGCCGAGACGCCGCTGGTGGCCGAAGCCCTTGGGCTGCCGGTGGCCGTCCCTGCGGAGCCGGTCCCGGTCGGCGTGGCCGAGCCAGAGCCCGAGCCCGTCGCCAGCGTTCCGGCCGCGGCGGAAGCTCCGGCCGCCCGTCCGACCCGGCGCCGGACGGCCGCGACAGCGACCGCTCCGAACGAGGCCCCGGCCAAGCCCAAGCGCGCCCCGCGCGCCGTCAAGGCGACGACCGAAGAGGCCGCACCCAAGCCCAAACGCACGACTCGAACCACCAGTGCCGAAGCCAAGCCCGCCACCCGGCGGACCGCCAAGAAGAAGGAATAGGACGACATGTTGCTGCCTGCTCGAACCAAGTTCCGCAAAGTCCACCGCGGCCGGCGCACCGGGGTCGCCACCCAGGGCAACGACCTGGCGTTCGGCGAGTTCGGTCTGGTTGCCACGGAAGCCGCCTGGATGAGTAACCGGCAGATCGAGTCGGCCCGGCGGGTCATGACCCGGTATATCCGCCGTGGCGGCCAGGTCTTCATCCGCATCTTCCCGGACAAGGTGTACACCAAGAAGCCGGCCGAGACCCGGATGGGGAGCGGCAAGGGCGCTCCCGAGGGTTGGGTGGCCGTGATCAAGCCCGGGCGGGTGCTGTTTGAGATGGGCGGGGTGACGCCCGAGATCGCCAAGCGCGCCTTTCAGCTGGCCGCCCACAAGCTGCCGATCCACACCCGCACGCTGGGGATCAGGTCGGGCGTCAAAGCGGCGGCCGACGTGAAGATCAAGGGCGTGGCTGGTGAGGCCACCGCCGAGGGAACCGGGCTGCCCGGGGCGGCGGTCCCGGTTGCCGGTGCCGTCGCCGCTGTGGCTGCTCCACCGGCGCGTGGGCCGAAGGCGGCCCCGGGGGCAGCGCCTTCCGCCAAGGCGGCTCCCGCCGCCAAAGCCGCGCCTGGCGCGGCGCCCTCCGCCAAGGGGGCTCCGGCCGCCCCGCCGGCCAAGCCGACCAAGGGCAAGAAATGAAAACCAAAGACCTGCACGCCATGTCCCTGCCGGACCTCGAGAAGCAGCTCAAGTCTTCGCGCCAGGAGCTCTTCAACCTGCGGTTCCAGATGGCCACCGGCCAGCTTGAGAACCACCGGCAGATCCGGCACGTTCGCCGGACGCTGGCCCAGATCCTGACGGAGATGATCGAAAAGCAGTTCCAGGCCGCCAGCCAGCCGGTGGCGCCGGAACCCGCGCCGGAGCCAGTGGCTGCCGCCAAGCCCGCCCGCCGCCGGAAGAAGGAGGAGGGCGCGTGACCGAACGCGGTATGCGGAAGACGCGGGTGGGCACGGTCATCTCCGACCGGATGGACAAGACCATCGTGGTCCGGGTGCAGACCTTGAAGGAGCACCCGCGCTACAAGAAGACCGTCCGCCAGTCCTCCCGGTTCAAGGTGCACGATGAGCAGAACCAGTGCACGGTGGGCGATCGGGTGCGGATCGTGGAGACCCGCCCGCTGTCTCACGACAAACGGTGGCGGCTTTTGGAAATCGTGGAGAAGGTTAAATGACCAGCCGAGTAAGCAGAGGGGCCGAGCCACAGGCGAGGCCGGCGCCGAGGGGCGCCGGGGGGGCGTCGACGTGCATCTGGCGCGGCGACTTGGCCGAGTCAAGGTGGAGAGCGAGCCGTGGCGAGCGGACCTTGACGCGGCCATTTACTCGGGGGGTCTACCCCCCGAGGGTGGAGAAAGTCAAATAATCCAGCAGGAAACGCGACTTAAAGTGGCGGACAACACCGGCGCCCGCGAGGTGCTGTGCATCCGCGTCATGGGCGGCCACTACCGCAAGTACGCGGCGGTGGGGGACGTGATCACGGCCGCCGTCACCGTGGCCACCCCGGGCGGCCAGGTGAAGAAGAGCGAAGTGGTGAAGGCCGTGGTCGTCCGCACCGCGCACGACGTGCGCCGCGCCGACGGCTCCAGCATTCGGTTCGATGAGAACGCGGCGGTGATCCTGGGCCCCCAGAACAATCCGCGGGGGACGCGCATTTTCGGGCCGGTGGCCCGCGAGTTGCGTGACAAGAATTTCATGAAGATCGTCTCGCTCGCTCCGGAGGTGCTATGAAGCGGCATCTTGACATCCACAAGGACGACACCGTCCAGGTCATGCTCGGCAAGGACCGCGGGAAGCGCGGGGTGGTGCTGCGCACCGTCCCCGCCACGGGCAAGATCGTGGTGAAGGGTCTCAATATGGCCAAGCGACACCAGCGGGCCCTGACCCAGAAAGGGGCCACCAAGGTGATGCAGGGCGGCATCGTCGACTTCGAAGCCCCCCTCAACTACTCGAACGTCATGCTCGTGTGCAACAAGTGCGACAAGCCCACCCGCATCCGCAAGACCACGCTGCCCACCGGGCAGCAGGCGATCGTCTGCGTGAAGTGCGGGGAGATCTACGAGCGAGTCAAGGAGAAGGTATGAGCGCGGCCGCCCCGGGTTCCGTCCAGCTTCGCCTCCGCGACCACTACACCCAGAAGGTGGCGCCCGCCCTGATGCAGCGGTTCGCCTACAGCAACGTGATGCAGGTGCCCCGCCTGGTCAAGGTGGTAGTCAACATCGGTATCGGGGAGGCGCTGACGAATCCCAAGGCCCTGGATGCGGCGATGGCCGATCTGAAGATGGTCTCCGGCCAGCAGCCGATCGCCATCCGGTCGCGCAAAGCCATCGCCAATTTCAAGCTGCGGGCCGGCGTGGTGATCGGGCTCAAAGTGACCCTGCGAGGGGCCCGGATGTACCAGTTCGTCGACAAGCTGGTGTCGGTGGCCCTGCCCCGCATCCGCGACTTCCGCGGGGTCTCGCCCACCGGCTTCGACGGCCGAGGCAATTACACGCTGGGGCTGCGCGAGCAGCTGGTGTTCCCGGAAATCGACTACGACAAGATCGACAAAGTGCGTGGGATGGAAGTCACCTTCGTCACCACGGCGCGGACCGACGACGAGGCCCGCGTCCTGCTGACCGAACTGGGATTCCCATTCCGAAAGTGAGGGAAGAAAGGGACGCATGGCGAAGAAGTCAGTTATAGCCCGGAGCCTCCGCAAGCCCAAGCACGCGGTGCAGGCCCACAGCCGATGCAAGAACTGTGGCCGGCCGCGGGCCTACATTCGCAAGTTCGGAATCTGCCGGATCTGCTTCCGGACGCTGGCGTCGAGGGGTCAGGTCCCGGGCGTCAAGAAAGCTTCGTGGTGAGGGAAGGATGAGCACCGATACTATCGCCGACATGCTGACCCGCATCCGCAACGCCAACGCCTCCGCCCACGCGCGCGTCTCGCTGCCGGCGTCCAAACTGGCGGTGGAGATTGCCCGCGTCTTGAAAGAGGAGGGCTACATCGGCGACTACGTGGCGGCCGCCACCGAGGGGACGCCGAAGCTGGAGATCGTCTTTAAGCCCAAGAACCCGCGGGGGAAGGCCCTGGCTGGCGTGCGCCGGATCAGCAAGCCCGGCCTGCGGATCTACGCCCGCAAGACCGAAATCCCGAGAGTCCTGGGTGGGCTGGGGATGTGTATCCTGTCCACCTCGCACGGCGTCATGTCCGGTCAGCAAGCATCCAAGGCGGGCCTCGGCGGCGAGGTCTTGTGTTTCGTGTGGTGAGATGAGTCGAATTGGCAAGCTTCCCGTCAAGATCCCCAGTGGCGTGACCGTGAACGTCCGCGACCAGACCCTGGTGGTCAAGGGCCAAAAGGGCGAGCTGACCCGTACCGTCCATCCCGATATGCGGGTGGCCGTCGAGCAGGATACGGTGGTGGTCAGGCGGCCGACCGAATCCAAGCTGCACCGCTCGCTGCACGGCCTGACCCGCACCCTGGTGGCGAACATGATCGACGGGGTGAGCAAGGGCTACGAGAAGCAGCTGGAGCTGGTCGGGGTCGGCTACCGAGCGGCCAAGCAGGGCGAGGACCTGGTCCTGACGGTGGGGTTCTCCCACCCGGTCCGGTACGCCGTGCCGCCCGGGATCACCATCGAGGTCCCCGAGCCCACCAAGGTCACCGTGCGCGGGACGAACAAGGAAGTGGTCGGCCAGGTCACCGCGGAGATCCGGAAGGTCCGGCCGCCCGAACCCTACAAGGGGAAGGGCATCCTGTACCGCGGCGAGCGGATCCGCCGGAAGGCCGGCAAGACGGGCAAGACCGCCGGCGCGGTGGCCAAGTAGGAGCCTGGATGTACAAGACCTTTGATCGCGCCGCCGGCCGCCAGAAGCGCCACGTGCGGGTGCGCACCCAGATCGCGGGGACGCCCGGCCGGCCGCGGCTGGCCATCTTCCGCAGCTTGCACCACATCTACGCCCAGGTGATCGACGACGCCGCCGGCCGCACGCTAGCGGCCGCCTCGACCACCGACGCCGACCTGCGCCAGAGTGTGAAGTCGACCTCCAGTGCCGCCGCCGCGACCGCCGTGGGCAAGGCGATCGCCGCGAAGGCGAAGGAGCGGGGCATCGATGCCGTGGTCTTCGACCGGGGTGGCTTCCCCTACCACGGCCGGATTAAGGCAGTGGCGGAGGCCGCCCGGGAAGCCGGGCTGAAGTTCTAGGAAGAGAGGCGGGATGGCATACCAATCGGGACGTGAACGGTCGGAATTCGCGGAGAAGGTGGTCCACCTGAACCGGGTGGCCAAGGTGGTCAAGGGCGGCCGCCGGTTCTCCTTCAGCGCCCTGGTGGTGGTCGGCGACCAGAACGGCCGCGTGGGGGCGGGGCTGGGCAAGGCTGGCGAGGTGCCGGAAGCCATCCGCAAAGCGGTAGAAGCGGCCAAGAAGAAGTTGATCACCGTGCCCATGGTGGGCACCACCATCCCCCACGAGATCCGGCTCAAGAAAGGGGCGGCCAAGGTGCTGCTGAAGCCGGCGGCGCCGGGGACGGGCATCCGGTCCGGGGGCGCCATGCGGGCCGTGATCGAGCTGTCCGGCATCAAGGACTTGATTACCAAGTCTCTGGGGACGAACAACCCGGTCAACACCGTGCGGGCCACCATTGCCGCGCTGGAGCATCTCCAGACGGTGGAGGGGATCGCCCAGATCCGGGGCGTCTCCGCCGACGAGTTGACTCGTCGGACCCAGCGCGGCCGGCGCCCGGCCAAGCCCGAGCCCGAGGCGGAGCCGAATGGCGAAGTCGCCGCGGTGCCCGCCGAGGAGGGGGCATGAGCACCCTCAAGATCACGTACGTCCGCAGCGCCATCGGCCACCGGCACGACCAGCGGGAAACGGTTCAGGCGCTGGGCCTGCGCCGCCTGCACCAGACGGTGGAACGGCCGGATAGCCCGCAGCTGCGAGGCATGATCAAGAAGGTGGAGCACCTGCTCCGGGTGGAGGAGGTCTGATCCTCGGATGAAGATGCACGAACTCCGGCCCGCGCCCGGTGCCACCCACCCTCGCAAGCGGGTGGGGCGAGGCCTTGGCTCCGGCCACGGCAAGACGGCCACTCGCGGGACGAAGGGCCAGGGCGCCCGGACCTCCGTCAACATCCCCCGCAACTTCGAGGGTGGCCAGACCAAGCTGGCGATGCGGACCCCCAAGTTGCGCGGGTTCAAGAATCGTTGGAAGCGGACCTTCGCCGTGGTCAATCTCACCCGGCTCAACCGTTTTCCGAACGGCACCGCCGTCGGCCCGGAGCTGCTGATCGAGGTCGGGGCGATCAAGGACGTTCGCGCGGGCTTGAAGGTGCTGGGCGCCGGCGTGCTCCGCCGCAGCCTGACGGTGCGTGCCCACCGCTTCTCGGCCGGGGCCCGGGAAAAAATCGAAAAGGCGGGCGGCACCGTCGCCGTAATCGAAGTCCCCGCCCCGCCGGCCAAGACCAAGCGGGCGAAGAATCAGCCTCGGCCGCAGCCCAAGCCCGAAGCCGAGACGCCCGCCCCCGAGCCGGCGGCCGGCGAAGCCCCCCAGGAGGCCAAACCGGCCAGCGAGGGGAAGCCCGAAGGCAAGGCTAAGGCCGAGAAGCCCGGGGGCAAGGCCAAAGAGGGAAGGCCAGACGCCAGAGCCAAAGAGGGGAAGGCCGAGGGCAAAGCCAAAGAGGGGAAGGCGGAGGCCAGGCCCAAAGCCGGGAAGGCCGAGGATCAGGCCAAAGTGGGTAAGAAAGAGGGCAAGAAGGGACGCTGAAAGATGCTTGAGGCCATTGCCAACGCGCTCCGCATCCCGGAGCTCCGGCGCAAAATCCTGTTCACGCTTGGGCTGTTCGTGGTGTTCCGGGTGCTGGCGCATATCGCCGTCCCGGGGACCGATCAGGCCGCCCTGGCGCGCCTCTTCAACAAGAACCAGTTCCTGGGCCTGCTCGACTTGTTCTCCGGCGGCGGGTTGTCCTCCTTCTCGATCATCGCCATGGGCGTGAACCCGTATATCAACGCCTCGATCATCATGCAGTTGATGGCGGTGGTCTCCACGCGCATCAAGGAGCTGCAGAAGGAAGGCGAATATGGGCGCCGGAAGATCACGCGCTGGACCCGGTACCTGACGGTCGGCCTGGGTCTCCTGCAGGCCTGGGGGCTCACCATCCTGTTCCGGAACCAGGGCGTCCTCTCAAACATCGCCTTTGGCTGGTTCGGAATCGTGGCCATCATGATCACCCTCACCGCCGGCACGATCATGCTGATGTGGTTCGGGGAGCTGATTACCGAGTACGGCATCGGCAACGGCATCTCGCTGGTCATCTTTGCCGGCATCGTCGGCCGGATCCCGAACACGATCTACAACCTGCTGAGCGGTGGCGGCCAAGCCAACCTCGTTCCGCTGTTGATCTTCGCGGCGCTGGCCATCCTGGTCACGGCCTTCATCATCGAGGTCCAGCAGGCCCAGCGGAAAATCCCCGTCCAATCCGCCCAGCGCGTAGTCGGACGCAAGGTCTACCAGGGGCGCAGCTCCCACCTGCCGCTGCGCGTGAACCAGGCGGGCGTCATCCCCATCATCTTTGCCATCTCGATCATGTTCTTCCCGGTCATCATCGGAAACTTCCTGGCCAACAGCCCATCCCCCTGGGGCGACATCTCGCACGCCCTGCGCACCTACTGGTTGCCGACCGGGCCCAACATCGCCACCGACATCCTGTACAACCTGGTCTACTTCATCCTGATCTTCGGCTTCACCTACTTCTACACGGCGGTCACCTTCGACCCGGTGGACACGGCCGACTACCTGAAGAAGCACGCGGCCTTCATTCCGGGGATCCGGCCGGGCGCGGCTACCGCCCAGTACCTGGACCGCACCATGACCCGGATCACGTTCGCGGGCGCCATGTTCCTGGGGTCCATCACGGTGCTGGTGCCCCTTGTCGCGGCGGCCCTGACCAAGATCCCTACCCAGAACATGTACCTGGGCGGGACGGCCATCCTGATCGTGGTCGGCGTGGCCTTGGACACCATGAAGCAGATCGAGACCCAGCTGATCATGCGTCAGTACAAGGGGTTCATCAAATAGCGTGAACCTGGTTTTGTTGGGCGCCCCGGGGGCGGGCAAAGGGACGCAGCGTGCCTTCCTGGTGCAGCGCTACGGCATCCCCGTAATCGCCACCGGCGACACGCTGCGGGACGAGCGGAAGGCCGATACTCCGCTGGGCCGGCAGGTGGCGCCCATCATGGACCGCGGCGACCTGGTCCCCGATGACCTGCTGGTCCAGATTGTCAACAAGCGGCTGCAGCAGCCGGACACACAGCGGGGCTTCATCCTGGACGGCTTTCCCCGGACGTTGGCCCAAGCCCAGGCCCTGGATCGCATCCTGGCGGAGACGGGGCGGGCCCTCGATGCCGTGATCTACCTGCGCGTCAGCCGGCAGGTCCTGATCGACCGCCTGGCGCACCGCTACGTGTGCCGGACGTGTGGATCGGTCTACACCTTCAAGCCGGAGGAAGTGCGCAACCTGCCCCGCTGCCCCAAGGACGGCGGCGAACTCTACCAGCGGCCGGACGACCGCCCGGAAGTGGTGGCCCGCCGCATCGACGTATTCCTGCAGCAGACGGCGCCCCTGATCGACTACTACTCGAATCAGCGGAAATTGGAGAACATCGACGGCCAGCTCCCGGTCGAACAGGTCCGGGAGGCCATCCTGCGCAAGCTCAAGACGCTGGAGCCGGCGAACACATGATCATCTATAAGTCGGCCGCGGAGGTCGATCTGATGCGGGAAGCCGGCCAGATCCTGGCCGAGTCCCTGGAGCGGCTGCAGGTCATGGCGGTCCCCGGGGTGACCCTGCTGGAGCTGGACCGGGAGGCCGACCGCTTCATCCGGTCGCGTGGCTGTGTCCCCGGGTTCAAGGGATACCAGGGATTCCCGAACAGCCTGTGTACGTCGGTCAACGACCAGGTAGTCCACGGCATCCCCACCAACCGCAAGCTGCGCGCCGGCGACCTCCTGAGCCTGGACTGCGGGTTGATCCACGAAGGGTTCTGGGCCGACGCCGGCGTCACCGTCGGCATTGGCGCGATCTCGCCGGCCGCCCAGCGGCTGCTGGACGTGACTCGCCAGGCGCTGGCCACCGGCATCGAGCAAGTCCGGGTCGGGAACCGGGTGGGTGACGTCAGCGCCGCCATCCAGCGACAGGTGGAGGAGGCGGGCTTCAACGTGGTTCGCCAGTACGTGGGCCACGGCATCGGCCGCGACATGCACGAAGACCCCCAGGTCCCCAACTTCGGCGTGGCCGGGCGGGGGCCCCTGCTCAAGCCCGGCATGGTGCTGGCCATCGAGCCCATGGTCAACGCCGGGGGACCGGACGTGGCCCTCCTGGGAGACGGCTGGACCGTGGTGACCGTGGACCACAGTCTTTCGGCCTATTTCGAGCATTCCGTGGCCGTCACCCCCGACGGCCCCGAGGTCCTGACGGCCTTGAGCCCCAGTCCGGTTCGGCGCGATGTTTAGGGAATGGCCGCCTATGGTAAGATTCTCGTTCGTGCGCCGGGGACCCGGCGAATTCGGCATGGGCGCCGCCTGATGCCGGGTATCGTCGTCGGCCGGGTGGTAGAGCCGCTGCCGAATGCTCTCTACCGGGTCGAGCTGGAGACTGGGCATCAGATCGTTGCCCACGTGGCTCCCGCCGCCAGACTGCGGTTCCTCCGGGTCCTCCCGGGTGACCGGGTCTCGGTGGAAGTCTCCTCGGTCGACCCGGGACGCGGGCGCATTGTGAAGAAGGCTGGAGAACGATGAAAGTGCGAGCGTCGGTCAAGAAGATCTGTGACAAGTGCAAAGTGATCAAGCGGAAGGGCGAAGTCCGCGTGATTTGCGTTACCCCGAAACATCACCAAAGGCAGGGATAAGACACTCAGATGGCTCGAATCGCCGGCGTTGACATCCCGCGCGACAAGCGCGTCGAGGTGGCCCTCACCTACATCTACGGCATCGGGCCGAGCGTCGCCCGCCGCGTCCTGACCATCGCCAACGTCGATCCGAACGCACGCGTCAAGACCCTCAGCGACGAGCAGGTCGGGCGGCTGCGCGACGTGATCGACAAGGAGGTCAAGGTCGAGGGCGACCTGCGCCGCGAGGTGGCGCTCAACATCAAGCGGCTGCAGGAGATCGGGACCTACCGCGGCCTGCGCCATCGCCGGGGTCTCCCGGTCCGCGGCCAGCGGACCCGGACCAACGCCCGCACTCGCCGCGGTCCGCGCAAGACGGTCGGCGTGAAGAAGAAGACCGTGGAGAAGAAGTGACCAAGAAGAAAGTCACCCGCACCCGCCGCCGGGAGAAGAAGCATATCACCGTCGGCCAGGCCCACATCCAGTCGACCTTCAACAACACCATCGTGACGGTGACTGACCAGCAGGGGAACCTGCTGGCCTGGGGCAGCGCCGGGAGCCAGGGCTTCAAGGGGTCGCGCAAGAGCACGCCGTTTGCCGCCCAGGTGACGGCCGAGGGCGCGGCCCGCAAGGCGATGGAGCACGGGCTGAAGCAAATCGAGGTGTTCGTCAAGGGACCCGGGGCCGGCCGCGAGGCCGCCATCCGGTCGCTGCAGGCCGCCGGCCTGGAGGTGACGGCCATCACCGACGTGACGCCCATCCCCCACAACGGCTGCCGCCCACCCAAGCGGAGGCGAGTCTAACCCGGCATGGCGCAATACCACGACGCCGTCTGCCGCCACTGCCGCCGGGAAGGCACCAAGCTTTTCCTGAAGGGCGAGAAATGCTTCACCCATTGCACCCTCGACCGGCGCGCCACGCCACCCGGGATGCACACCCAGGTTCGGCGCCGCAAGGTGTCCGACTACGGCATCCAGCTGCGGGCCAAGCAGCGCGCCCGACGGATCTACTTCCTGCTGGAAAACCAGTTCGCCCGTTACGTCGAGCGCGCGTCGCAGATGTCCGGGGTGACCGGTTTGAACCTGCTCCGGCTCCTGGAAATGCGACTCGACAACGCTGTGTACCGGTTGGGCTTCGCGTCATCGCGGCGGGACGCCCGCCAGCTGGTCAGTCATGGCCACTTCGCCGTGAATGGCCGTCCCGTGAACATCTCGTCCTTTGCGGTCAAGAACGGCGATGAGATCCAGGTCCGCGACAGCAGCAAGAAGCTGGAGCGCATCCTGAATTCGGTGGCGGCCTCCGAGCACCGCATCGTGCCCCCCTGGCTGTCGCTCGATCGCGAAGCCCTGACCGGCAAGATCGTGGGCGAACCCAGTCGCAACGACATCGACCAGACCATTCAAGAACAGCTCATCGTCGAGTACTACTCCCGCTAAACCCAAGGAGGACCATGATCGACACAGCCCGCCCGCAAGTGAAGAGCCTGGAGGCGACCGGCACCTATGGCAAGTTCGAGATCGAGCCGCTGGAGCCGGGGTTCGGCACCACGCTCGGCAACTCGATCCGCCGCGTACTGCTGTCGTCGCTGAGGGGCGCCGCCGTCACCTCGATCTCGATCGAGGGGGTGGCCCACGAGTTCTCATCCATCCCGTACGTCAAGGAAGACGTGACCGAGATCATCCTGAACCTCAAAGGTCTCAATCTCATCTCGCACACCGATGAACCCGTGCGGCTGAACCTTGACGTCACTGGTCCACGCGCCGTGACCGCCGCCGACATCCAGGCGCCCAGCGACGTGGAGATCGTCAACAAGGATCTGTACATCTGCACCCTCGATAACAAGCAGGCCCGGTTGCGCATGGAACTGACCGTGGAACGCGGCAAGGGCTACGTCCCCGCCGAGCGCAACAAGAAGGAGGGGCAGCCCATCGGCGTGATTCCGATTGATGCCATCTTCAGCCCGGTGGTCAAGGCCAACTTCCTGATCGAGAAGACCCGGGTCGGCCAGGATACCGACTGGGACAAGCTCGTCCTGGAGGTCTGGACGGACGGCACCATGCTGCCGGACCAGGCGGTCAGCGAAGCCGCCAAGGTGCTGACCGGCCACCTGGGGCTGTTCGCCCACTTCACCGACAGCATCAAGTCGACCGAGGTGCCGCAGGCCAAGGGCAACGACCTGGCCTCCCGGCTGGCCGATGTGCCGATCGAGGATCTCGACCTGTCGGTGCGAGCCCTCAACTGCCTGAAGGCCAACGAGATCACCAAGGTTGGGCAGCTGGTGGGCCTGCGGGAAGAGGAGCTGCTCGCCCTCCGGAACTTCGGGCGCAAGTCGCTGGATGAGATCAAGGAGAAGCTCGTGGGGCGTGGCTTTTTGACCCCCGAGGAGCTGACCAAGGTCCTCAACTAAGGATCGCCTATGCGCCATCGCAAGACCGGCCGCAAGTTCGGACGCACCACGGGCCACCGCACGGCGATGAGCCGCAACCTGGTGACCGCGCTGCTCGAGCACGGCCGGATCGAGACCACCGAGGCCAAGGGCAAGGAGCTGCGCCGCTGGGTGGAGCGGGTCATCACCACCGCCAAGACCGATGACGTCGCCGCCCGCCGGGCGGTCAGCGTGGTGGTCCAGAAACCCGATGTCGCCGAAAAGCTGTTCAGCAACCTGATGCCCCGCCTGAAGGACCGGCCTGGTGGCTACACCCGGGTCCTGAAGACCGCTCCCCGCCTGGGCGACGGCGCGGCGATGGTGCTGATCGAGCTGGTGGATTGATGGCGCGCAATATCAAACTGGTCCTGGAGTACGAAGGCACCGGCTATCACGGCTGGCAGCAGCAGGCCTGCTCGACCCCCACGATCGAGGGGGCCCTCCGCCGGGCCCTGCGCGAGCTGACCGGCGAGACCCCTGACCTCCAGGCCGCCGGACGGACCGACGCCGGTGTGCATGCACGCGGGCAGGTGGTCAACTTCCGGCTGGACGGGGATTTTGCGCCGCAGGCGCTGCCCGGCGCCCTCAACCACCGGTTGCCGCCGGACATCGTGGTCCGCTCCGCCGAGGTGGTCGACGACGGCTTCCACGCCCGCTACAGTGCCCGCTCCCGCCGCTATGAGTACCACGTGCGGCAGGCGGCAGACCGGGCGGCCTATGTCCGCCAGTACTGCTGGCCGGTCCCCGAACGGCTCGATCTCATCGCCATGGAGCAGGCGGCCCGCCTGCTCGAGGGCCGGCACGACTTCCGCGCCTTCGGCCGTAGCCCGCGCCCGGGCGGCCATACCCTGCGCACCGTGCACGAGATCCACATCGAGGCGGACGGCGACTGGGTCACCATCGCGGTGACCGCGGACGCCTTCCTGTACGGCATGGTGCGGACGCTGGCGGCGGTGCTGGTGGACGTCGGCCGCGGCCGGCGCACGCTCGACTCCATCCGGGCGCTGCGGGACGCGGCGCAGCCTACGGCCATCCGCCCAGCGCCGGCGCAGGGGCTGGTCCAGGCGGCGGTGACCTACTGAGATGAAGCAGAAGACTTACTCGGCCCGGCCCGCCGACCTGAAGCCGCGCTGGCTCCTGGTCGACGCGCAGGGCCAAACCCTGGGCCGGCTGGCCGCCAACGTGGCCCGCCTGCTCCGGGGCAAGCACAAGCCGGACTTCACACCCCATCTGAATACGGGAGACCATGTCATCGTGGTCAACGCCAGCGGGCTGCGAGTGACGGGCAAGAAGGTGGAGACGAAGATCTACACCCGGTACACCGGCTACCCGGGCGGTCTGCGCAAGACCGCCTATGGCGACCTGGCCCGCCGGTATCCCACGGCACCGTTCCGGCACGCCGTGCGGGGCATGCTCCAGCACGGGACCTTAGGCACGGAGCAGCTCAAGCGGCTGAAGATCTACGCCGGCGCCGCGCACCCCCACCAGAGCCAGCAGCCGGTGCCGATCGCCTTCGGCGCCAAGGGGGAGATCAAAGAACTTGGCCGATAACTACTACTACGGCACCGGCCGCCGGAAGGAATCCATCGCCCGGGTGCGGCTCTTTCCGGGCGACGGCACCATCACGGTCAACGAGAAGCCGCCGCTCCAGTACTTCGGGCGTCGGATCCTGGAGATGGTGGTCCAGCAGCCGCTCAAGGTCACCGACAGCCTCAAGCGGTTCAGCATCAGCGCCAAGGTGACCGGCGGGGGCAGTTCCGGGCAGGCGGGGGCGGTGTCCCACGGCATCGCTCGGGCCCTGTGTCAGGCTGACCAGGCCATGCGGCCGGTGCTGAAGAGCCACGGCCTCCTGACCCGCGACTCGCGCATGAAGGAGCGCAAGAAGCCCGGCCTCAAGCGAGCCCGGAAGGCGCCGCAGTACACCAAGCGATAGGGCCGGCCTCGCTGGGGGAGAATATTCCAGTGAGCAACCGGCTTCCACGGCGTTACACCGGATAGCCCGTGGACTACCTCGATCGTTTCCTGGTCTTCTTCCAGAGCCGGACCTGGTGGCGCGACGTGCTGGACATTGGCATCGTTGCCTTCTTCCTATACCGGCTGTTTCTCCTGATCCGAGGCACCCAGGCGGTGCAGGTCATGATCGGCGTCGGATTGTTGGGGGTGATCGGGTTGCTGGCCACCCTGCTGGACCTGCGGCTCCTATCCTGGATCTTTCGCAACGCCGCGCCCGCCATCTTGATTGGCATCATCGTCCTGTTCCAGGCTGAGATCCGCCGCGCCCTCGATCAGTTCGGCCGCATCGGCTTCCTGGGACGGCCGCTGGCGCACTACAACTTGCAGGCCTTCAACCGGATGATCGAGGAGGTGGTGCGGGCCACCACCAAGCTGGCCCAGCAATACACGGGAGCGCTCATCGTCTTCGAGAAGGAGACGGGGCTCGAAAACTACGCCAACAGCGGCATCCGCATCAACGGCGAGCTGACCGCCGAGTTCCTGGAGGCGATCTTCTTCCCCAACTCTCCGCTCCACGACGGGGCCGTAATCATCCGCGGGAACACGATCCTGGCCGCCGGCTGCGTGCTGCCGCTGGCCGACGAGGCGAACGTGCGAGAGCGGATGGGGACCCGGCACCGAGCCGGCCTGGGGCTCTCCATGCAGACCGACGCGGTGGTCCTGATCGTCAGCGAGGAGCGGGGCCAGATCACGGTTGCACATGAGGGAAAGCTGCTGCGTAACCTGGACCCCGATCGCCTCCGCCAGGTGCTGAGCTCGCTCCTGCAGCCCAAGCCGGACCTGCCGCGGCCGCTGCTGGCCTGGCGACGATGACCTTCCTGCTGGGCAACCTTCGGCTCAAGCTGCTGGCGGTGGCGGCCGCGACGACCCTCTGGGCCACCGTCGCCTACACCGAGAATCCCACCCAGGAGCGTACGTTCCAGCTCAGCGGAACCCAGATCCAGCACACCGCGGTGCCGGTCGGCCTGGTCCTGATCGGTGACCTGCCACCGGTCGCGGTGACCGTGGTCGGCGCGTCTGACGCTCTGCGCAATTTCGACCCGAATGCCAGTTTGCGGCTGTCCGCGAATTTCAGCGGCCTGCACCAGGGCCAGCAATACGTGGCCCTGGTGGTGACCGACACTGATCCCAACACCCATCTCCGGCAGCAGCCCGCTTCGATCGCCGTCACCGTGGATCAACTGGCCACGGTCACCGCAACGGTGACGGTCGACCAGCGTGGCAGCGTCCCGGTGGGCTTCCACGAGGTGTCGGCGGTCATCGACCCGAAGCAGGTCTCAGTGGCGGGGCCCAAGAGCCTGCTGGCCAACATCGATGCCTATGTGGTCATCGACCTGGATAGCCACCAGTCGTTCTTCCAGGACTCGCCTGTCGTCGGGGTGCGCGACCAGAAAAAGAAGCCAATCCAGGGGCTGCTTATCAGCCCGGCGACGGTAACGGTCAAGGTGACTATCCAGGCCGACGCGGTGACCGAGGCCAAGGTGGCCGGATGGACGCTCACCGGACAGCCGGCCCCGGGCTACCGGGTCTCGAACGTCACCATCACGCCCCTCGAGGTCAGCGTCACCGGGCTGGCGGCCACGCTCGACACCATCCAGCAGCTGCAGACTGACCCGGTCGATATCTCGAACGCCACGGCCGACGTGGTCAAGACGGTCGCGGTGCGGCTTCCGGCCGGGGTTCAGGACGTGAGTCCCAAGTCGGTCCAGGTCCACGTCTTCATCGTCAAGATCCCGCAGCCGTCCCCGTAACCTTCGTCCGCCGGCCGGCGTTCGACATCGAGGCGCGCCCAGTGTGCCCGCATGGTTGGTGCTGGCTCAGTCTGGGAAGATAGGAGAGAGAGATGTGCGGGATCATCGGCTACCTGGGGGAGCGTCCGGCCACGCCCATCATCATGGAGAGCCTGAAGCGCCTCGAGTACCGGGGCTATGACTCCGCCGGCGTCGCCATCCTGAACGAGGACGCCCACCACACCTCCGTCGTCAAGAGCGCCTCCAAGGTCGACACCCTGATCGAGCGTCTGCAGGAGGACATGCCCACCGGGCACCTGGGGATCGGCCATACGCGCTGGGCCACCCACGGCCGTCCCACGGTCATCAACGCCCATCCGCACACCGACTGCACGGGCAAGGTGATGGTGATCCACAACGGGATCATCGAGAACTTCGCCGAGCTGCGCCGCGACCTCGAGCAGCGGGGCCACGTCTTTGTCTCTGAGACGGACACGGAGGTCGTTCCCCACCTGATCGAGGAAAACTTCAGGGGCGACCTGGTGGGGGCCGTCCGGGCTGCCCTTGCGAAGCTGCGAGGGACGTACGCCATGGCCATCTTCTCGCAGCACGACCCCGACCTCTTGATCGGCGCCCGCTTGAACGCGCCGCTGGTGGTAGGGATCGGCGAGAAGGAGTGGTTCATCGCCTCGGATATCACGGCCATCATCCCGTACACGAAGAAGGTGCTCCTGATCGGGGAGGGGGAGATGGTTTCGGTCACCCCGCTCGGTCCCGAGGTCAGCACGCTGGCGGGGACGGCCGTCAAACCCAAGATCATCGAAGTCAAGTGGGACGTCGCCCAGGCCCAGAAGGGCGGGTATGTCCACTTCATGGCGAAGGAAATCAACGAGGCCTCCGAGACGGTGTCGAACGCGCTGCGCGGGCGGCTGTCGGATGAGGGTGAGGTCACCTTCGAGGATTTCGCCCTGACCGACCGGCAGCTCCTGAAAATTCGCGACATCAAGATGGTCGCCGCCGGGACCTCCTATTACGCGGCTCTGTTGGGCAAGTACATCATCGAGGACCTGGCTCGGGTCCCGGTCGAGGTCGAGCCGGCCTCCGAGTTCCGCTACCGCCAGCCCATCATCGACGAGAACACACTGGTGCTCGGCATCTCGCAGTCCGGCGAGACCGCCGACACCCTGGCGGCGATCCGCGAGGCGCGGCGGCTGGGGGCGAAGGTCATTTCGATCACGAACGTGGTAGGCAGCTCCATGGCGCTGGAGAGCGACGGCGTGATCTACCTGCACGCCGGCCCGGAGATCGGGGTGGCGTCCACCAAGACCTTCGTGGCCCACATCGCGTGCCTCTATCTGCTGGGCATTCGGATCGCGGCGGTGCGGCATCGGATTCCGCCCGAGCGCCTGCGGGAGCTGACCGCCGCCCTCAAGCAGCTGCCAGGGGCGGTCCACGACGTGCTCGAGAGCGCCCCGGCCATCCAGGAGCTGGCCCGCACGTACGCGCGCTATCAGAACTTCATGTACATGGGCCGCGGGATCAACTATCCGATCGCGCTCGAAGGCGCGCTCAAGCTCAAGGAGATTTCGTACCTGCACGCGGAGGGCTACGCGGCCGGTGAGCTCAAGCACGGGCCTATCGCCCTGCTCGACAAGGGCTTCCCGGTCTTCGCCATCGCCACCGCCTCGCAGACGCTGGAGAAGATGGTGAGCAACATCCAGGAGGTGCTGGCCCGCGACGCGCCGGTGGTGGCCCTGGTCAGCCGTGGCAGCCAGGTGCTCCAAGGGATGACGGTGGACGCGCTCGAGGTGCCGGCGGTCTCCGAGTTCCTATCGCCCATCCCCAACGTGGTCGCGCTTCAGCTGTTCGCCTATTTCGTGGCGGCCGAGCGCGGGTGCAACGTCGACCAGCCGCGCAACCTCGCCAAGAGCGTGACGGTCGAGTAGTAGTCTTGCGGGGTATGGTCCCCCGCGTCGGCGTTGACGTCACGGCCATCGAACGCGTGGCGGCCGCCTACCGGCGCCATCGCGGCCGCTTCCTGCGCAAGTTCCTGACCGAACGCGAAATCGCCTACTGCGCCGATCGGCCAGAGCGCTGGGCCGGGCGCTGGGCGGCCAAAGAGGCGATCGGGAAAGCCATGCCGAGCGGGGTCAGCCGTCCGCGCATGGTCGACGTCGAGATCCTGCCACAGGATGACGGCCGGCCGCACGTCCAGGTCGCGCCCGGCACCACCCTCTCGGGTTCGACGATCGACGTCAGCATCGCCCACGACGGTCACTTCGCCATCGCGGTGGCGGCCATCCCGGAGACGGACGTCGTCGGCGCGGTGCCGGCCAGACCGGAGGGGGTTCGCCTCCCCGATCGTCCGGCCGATGGGCACAAGGGAACCTTCGGCACGGTGGTCGTACTGGCCGGCTCGCAGGGCTTCACCGGGGCGGCGTACCTGGCCAGCAATGGAGCCGCTCGCACCGGGGCCGGCCTGGTCCGCCTGCTGGTGGCGCAGAGCATCTATCCGATCCTGGCCGAGAAGTGCACCGAGGTGATGGTCCATCCGGTTCCAGAGCTACGGCCGGGCGTGGTCGGCGACCGTTCCAGCGCGGCGGTGCTGGGGCTGTTCGCCGGATGCGACGCGGCGGTGATCGGCCCCGGTCTCGGCCGGGACCCGTCGACACGCCGCCTGCTCGAGGCCCTGCTCCCGCAAGTTAGCATTCCGGTCGTCCTGGACGCTGACGGCCTCAACCTGGTCAGCGAGGTCCCCGGATTGCTGGCGCGATTGCCGGTGGACCTCATCCTCACGCCCCATCCGGGCGAGTTTGCCCGGCTCTCTGGACTGGAGACCGCCGCGGTCCAGGCGGACCGGGTTGGGGCAGCCCGCCGGTTTGCGAAGAGCTGGCGCAAGGTGGTCGTGCTCAAGGGTGCCCAGACAGTGATTGCCGGTCCCGACGGCCGACTAAGCATCAACCCGGTGGCCACCCCGGCCCTGGCGTCGGGGGGCACCGGCGACGTGCTCGCCGGGATGATCGGCGCGCTCCGCGGGCAGGGCCTGCCGGCCTTCGAGGCGGCGGTCACGGGCGTCTACGTCCATGGTCTGGCCGGGCAATGGCTCGAGCGCGACATCGGCCGCTCGGGAGTGCTGGCGAGCGATCTCCTGCCCCAGATTCCGCGCGTCATGGAGCGGCTGCGGGCGTCGTCGCGCGAGTGACCGACAACGCTGCCACCAAGTGGGCCGAGATCGACGTGGCGGCGATCCGTGACAATACGCGGGCCGTCGTCCGGCTGGTGGTAGGGACCGGCACCGCCGTGATGGCCGTGGTCAAGGGCAACGGCTATGGGCACGGCGCCGTTGAGGCAGCGCGTGCCGCCCTGGCCGGCGGAGCGACCTGGCTGGCCGTGTCCTCGGTGCCCGAAGGTCTGGAGCTGCGGGAGGCCAAAATCGAGGCGCCGATTCTGCAACTCGGCTACACACCGCCGCAGGCACTGGCCGAAGCCGTCGCCGTGGGCCTGTCGCTGACCGTATACGAGATGGGCACCGTGCGGGCCCTGCGGGAGCGGCCGCTGCCTGCCCGGGCCCGCCTGCACCTCAAGGTCGACACCGGGATGCATCGCTTGGGTGCGACGGCGGATGACGCCCTGGCCCTGGCCCAGGCTATTCACGCCGCACCCA
This sequence comes from Chloroflexota bacterium, assembly GCA_005880615.1. GTDB lineage: Bacteria > Chloroflexota > Dormibacteria > CF-121 > CF-121 > CF-121. The sequence continues at coordinate 1,853 of VBID01000137.1, read as the reverse complement.
ACCTGGAGCTGGAGGGCGTCTACACCCACTTCGCCTCGGCGGCGGACGATCCGGCCTTCACCCGAGAGCAATTGGCGCGGTTCCTGGCCGCGCGCGAACGGATTTGGCGCGACACTGGATTGCGCTTCCTGAGTCATGCGGCGAACTCGGCAGGCCTGCTCCGGGTGCGCGAGTCCCGGCTTGACCTGGTGCGAGCGGGATTGCTGATCTATGGGATCAGTCCAGACCCCGCCTGGGTGGGCGAGCCAGTGTTGCGGCCGGCGCTCAGCTGGCGAACGCTGGTGACCAACGTGCTCACAGTCCCGGCTGGAGAAACGGTCGGGTATGGGCGCACCTGGACCGCGTCGGGACCGCGGCGCGTTGCCACGCTGGCAGTCGGATACGCCGACGGAGTCCAGCGCCGGCAGTCCAACCGCGGCCACGTCCTGGTCCGGGGCAAGCGGGCCTTCATCGTGGGAACGGTCAGCATGGACCAGACGACCGTGGACGTGACCGAGATCCCCGGCGTCACGATTGGCGACGTGGCCACCCTGATCGGGCTCGATGGCGGCTCCGAATTGAGCGCATCCGCAGTGGCCGCCGCGGTGGACACCATCTCGTGGGAGGTGCTCTGCGCGATCTCAGCGCGGGTCCCTCGGCGGTATATCCCAGACTGTGGATCGATATAATCGAAGCAGCCCTAGGGGAGCCAAGAGCTGAGAAAGCGCGCAAGCGCTGACCCTAAGACAACCTGAACAGGGTAATGCCTGCGGAGGGAAGGAGGCGGTTCACACGACGCAAGACGCTCGACAGCGGCTCCAGCGTATGCGCCTGTACGTGATCACGGGCGATCAGGGGAGTGAGGTCGAGACGGCCCGCATCGTGGAGGCCGCGCTCGAGGGCGGCGCGAACGTCATCCAACTCCGGAAGAAGACCATGCCGAAGGGCGAGCAGTACGCCATGGCCCTCGCGCTGCGGCGGCTGACGCTGTTGCACGATGCCCTGTTTATCGTCAATGACCACGTCGACATCGCGATCGCCGCAGACGCTGACGGCGTGCACCTTGGCCAGGACGACCTACCTCCGTCCGTTGTGCGCCAGCTTCCAGGCTTCGACGGCCGGCTGATCGGACGGTCGACCCACAGCCTCGAGCAGGCGCGAACCGCCATTAAGGAGGGTGCTGACTATATTGCGGTGGGACCGGTGTATCTCACGCCGACCAAGGCCGGCCGGCCGGCGGTCGGCACGGGTCTTGTCTCGGAGGTCGCCGCCATCGCCGATCGCCCCTTCGTCGCGGTTGGCGGGATCGACCACGACAACGCGCCCGCCGTAGTGGAGGCCGGGGCGCGGGCGCTCGCGGTGGTGCGTGCGGTCTACGACGCGGCCGATCCGGCCGAGGCGGCCCGCCGGCTGCACGAACTGATCGTCACCCGGCTGGAGGTGGCTCGCCGATGAGTGACGTCACCGTCACCCTGAACGGGAAGCCGCGTACCATTCCGGAGGGCCTGACCCTGCTCGAGCTCCTGCAGCACCTGGATGTGCAACCGGGCCGGGTCGTCGTCGAACGGAACCGGCAGGTCCTTCGGGGCGACGACTTCGCCCAGGCCCGTGTCCAGGCGGGCGACGAGCTCGAGCTGGTCTATTTCGTCGGCGGTGGAGCAACCACGGATGATGCCTTTGTCGTCGGCGGGCGGACGCTGCGATCGCGCTTGATCCACGGCACCGGAAAATACGCCTCGAATGAGGTCCTGGCTCACTGCCTCGAGGCCGCCCAACCCGACATGATCACCGTCGCCATCCGTCGGTTGAATCTCGAAGGCGGCCGCTCCGAGCTGGAAGGGATCGATCTGCGCCGCTACACGCTCCTGCCCAAC
>VBID01000198.1 GCA_005880615.1 Chloroflexota bacterium | reverse complement strand
CTGAAGTAGCGCGTTTGGAGTTGCGCGGCCCGGACCCGTGTGCCAAGCTGTGCCAGTAGTCGGTCAAGAAGGAGGCTAGAGGGAATGAAGAGACTGTTAATTGCGTCGGCGGCCGTCATCGCGGCGTTGGCCCTCCCAGCGGGCGCGGCAGCGGAGCGGCTCCCCGATTCGAACCACGGTGGCGATCCGTTTACGGCCACTCTGGCGGGCAACGGCAGTGGGATGTCGCAGGTGACCATCAACCCGGGCCAGGGTGAAGTCTGCTGGACGGTGACCGTCGCCGACCTCACAGCCCCAGTCTTCGCGGCGCACATCCACAGGGGCGCCGCCGGCGTGATCGGGCCGGTCGTCGTGCCGTTCTTCAACACGGGGTTTGCCACGCCGTCAACGGCGACCTCGTTCGCGGGCTGCACCGAGAACGTCGCGGCCGACGTGATCGAGTCGATCCAGGACGACCCGGCGGGCTGGTACGTGAACGTCCACACGTCCTGCGCCGGCCAGCCGGCCAGCTGTGGGCCGTTCTTCCCAGGAGGCGCGGTCCGAGGACAACTCTCGCACCCCTAGTCTGCGGGCGCTAGTCGCAACAGGGCTTCATGACAGCATGGAGCCCTGTATGGTTTCCGGCATGGAGGCGTTTGCCCGGGTGGGCGAGGCCATTCGGGCCACCACCAGCAAGCTGGAGAAGACGCGGCTGCTGGCCGAGTACCTCGTCGGCCTGGATGACGCGACCCTTCCGATCGGGGCGGTCTTCTTCACCGGCCGCCCGTTCGCGGACCGCGACCAGCGCAAGCTGAACCTCGGCTATGCCGTGATCCGGGACTCCATGATCCAGCTCGGCCAGGTCGATGAGCAGGCCCTGGGCGATGCCTACCTGCGCCACAGCGATATCGGCGACGTCATCGAGGAGGTGCTGGCAGGCCGCACCCATCCGGTACCCACCTCGCTGGCCGACGTCCTGCAGACGTTCATCCGCATCTACGAGCAGCGCACCGTGCGCAAGAAAACGGAGGAACTGCGGGCGCTGATGGATCGCCTCAGCCCCCTGGCGGCCAAGTACGTGGGCAAGATCCTGACCGGCGACCTGCGGATCGGGCTGCGGGCCGGGCTGGTGGAAGAGGGGATCGCCCGGGCGTTCCACGCTTCGGCGCCGGATGTCTCCTGGGCCAGCCTGCTCACGGGGGATCTGGGCGAGGTTGCCCTGCTGGCGCGTGGCGGGCGGCTGCGCGAGGCCCGGCTGCGGCTGATGCATCCCTTGCAGTTCATGCTGGCGTCTCCCGAGGAAGACGCCGCCGCCATCATGCGCCGGGTCGGGGACGAGGCCTGGGTAGAGGATAAATACGACGGCATCCGCGGACAGCTGCACAAGGAGGGCGGGCGGATCGTGCTCTATTCGCGCGATCTGAACGAGGTCACGGCCGCCTTTCCGGAGGTGGTCGAGGCGGCCTCGGCCATTCCCCACGACCTGCTCCTCGATGGGGAGCTGCTGGCCTTTCGCGACGGGCGGGTCCGCCCATTCTTCGAGCTCCAGCGCCGGCTGGGGCGCAAGGTGGTCAAGGCGGAGCTGCGCCAGGAAGTGCCCGTCATCTTTACGGCGTTCGACTTGCTGTACCTGGACGGGCGCGACCTCCTGCTGGAGCCGCTCCGCGAGCGCCGGCGCCTGCTCGAGGAGCTGAACCTCCCCTCCCCCTTCATGCTCGCCCACCTGATCCAGGCGCAAACGCCGGAGGACCTCGACCGCATCTTCGACGACGCCCGGGCCCGGCACAACGAGGGCCTGATGGTCAAAGATCCCAAGAGCGTCTACAGCCCCGGACGGCGCGGGTTGGCCTGGCTCAAGCTGAAAAAGGCGCTGGCCACCCTGGATGTGGTCGTCACCGGGGTCGAGGTCGGCCACGGCAAGCGCAAGCACGTACTGTCTGATTACACCTTCGCCGTCTACGACGAGCGCGCCGATCGGCTGGTGAACATCGGCAAGGCCTACTCCGGGCTGACCGACGTCGAGATCGCCAAGATGACCGAATATTTCAAATCCATCACGCTCAAGGACTACGGTCGTTTCCGGCTGGTCCAGCCCGAGGTGGTCCTGGAGGTGGCCTTCGACGCCATCATGGAGTCAGGCCGCCACAACTCCGGCTTTGCCCTGCGTTTTCCGCGCATTGTCCGCATCCGGACCGACAAGACATTGCGCGACATCGACACCCTGGCCAATGTGGAGACCCTCCACCGCGCGTTTACCGGTGAGCGGGTGCAGCTGGTCGAAAGCGCGCAGTCACAATGAGCGCCACGGCGGTGAGGATGATGGCGCCCGCCGCGACCGTCCGGATGGTAACCGGTTCGGCCAGAATCAGCCAGCCGAGGGTCACGGCTACGATCGGATTGACATAGGCGTAGGTCGAAACGAGCGATAGCGGCGCCACCCGCAGCAGCCACGTGTAGGCGGAGTACCCAACCAACGATCCGAAGATGATCAGATAGGCGAGCGCCAGCGCCGAGGCTCCCGACACCCGGCTCAGGTGAACGCGGCCCAGCTCGCCGGCTGCCACGCCGGCCACCAGGTACAGGCCGCCGGCGCAGAGCATCTGCATGGCCGTGGCGACCAGCGGCCGGCTGGGCAGGGACACGCGACGCGAGTAGACCGACCCCACCGCCCAGAACACCGGCGCCACCACCGCGATGGCCGCCCCCAGGGGATCGATCCGGCCGCTGCCGGGCGACCCCAGGAGCAGCGCCACGCCACCAAATCCGAGGGTCAGTCCCAGGATCGCCAGCGGGCGCAGGCGCTGTCCGAAGCCCACCCGGGCGATCAGCGCCATCCATAGCGGGACCGTCGCGATCACCAGGGCGACCACCCCCGAGGGCACCGTCCGCTCAGCCAGGATGACGCCGCCATTGCCCATGAATAGCAGGGCCGCCCCCACCAGAAACGTCCCCAGCCATTGGCGCCAGCCCAGCCGGTCCTGCCGCCACGGGCCACGCCGGGCCGCCCAGGCGAACAGCAGCGCCCCCGCGACCAGGAACCGGAAGGCGCCCATCAACAGCGGGGGCATGGTTTCCAGGGTCACGCGGATTCCCAGGTACGTCGAACCCCAAATCAGGTAGACGCCGGCCAGGGCCAGCCCGATTGCGAGCGGACTGGCCCCGGCGCGAGGCAGGGAAGGGGCTTCGATGGAGCGGGCCGCCAGGCTCATGGGCTGCTTTAGCGCAGCCGGGAGGTGGCGTGGGAGAAGGCGTGGAGGGGCTCGCCGCCCTGCAGCCAGGGACCCCACTCGACCTCGGGCTGGCGGGGCGCTAAGGGATGCTTGGCGGGCTTGGCGGGGCGCCGGGCCCGGCCAGCCATCCGTTCCCGCTCGGCCTCCTGGAGCAACCGCTGCTCGCGGTCACTGATCAGGGCGCGGGTCCCTTCCAGGCCGTAAAACGTGGTCATCTGGCTCACCTCCTGGATCTCCTGTTGTAACCGTTCCGTGACATCTCACCGGTTACACCCATATAGTAGCTGATTGTTTTTAACCTGTCAAGTAGGGTATAAGGGTTACAGGATGAATGAGGAACCGGCCGTCCACCGGGCCTGGCCTCCCCCCTTTCAGCAAGGCCACCTGGCTTCCCTCCAAGATGGGCTCGACTTCATCAATACCCTCGAATACGAGGCGGGCAAGGTAACCGATGAGCTGCTGTCGGCCGAGGCCGCCCTGGAATGGCTCACCCACCACGACCTCATGCACCGGGAAGCCAAAGACCACCTCCTCCAACATTTCACTGACGCACCCCGAGAATCGACCCGCATCCTGGCGAAGATGAAACGCGTCAGGGCCGCAATGCGTGAGATTGTGGATGCGGCGGTCGAGGGTCGCGCGGCGTCGACGTCGGATTTGAAGGAGCTGAACCGCGCCATGCGGACGCACTACGTCTATGAGCTGGTGCCGTCGACGGACGGCGTCTCGCTGGACCACCGCCATCAGGGCGATCCGGTCGACGGCGCGCTGGCGCGCCTGGCCGAAAGCATTGCCCGCGAGCTGATCCAGGGCCATCCCGAACGGCTACGGATCTGCGAAAACCAGCAGTGCCGCTATGTCTTCGCCGATACCTCCCGAACCGGCCGGCGGAAATGGTGCGACATGTCCACCTGCGGCAACCGCGCCAAGGTGGCCCGCCACCGGGCTCGGCAGAAGACCACGAATTAGCCAGGGCTGATTCCCCAGCTGGCGCGCACCGCCTTGTTCGTAAAATGGGCCTGCCGCGGAGGGGTGTCCGAGCGGTTTAAGGTGCAGCTCTCGAAAAGCTGTGTGGTGCAAGCCACCGCGAGTTCGAATCTCGCCCCC
>VBID01000197.1 GCA_005880615.1 Chloroflexota bacterium | reverse complement strand
CGGGAGTCGCTCGCCATCTTCCCCTACGGGGTCAGCCGGAATTACCTGGAGCAGGCCGTGGACGATTTGAAGATCCCGGCCCGGATTCAGAACCACATCGAAGATGCCGACGTGGTGCTGACGCTGAAGAACTACTACCGCCGCAAGGACTCGCCGTTGAAGGAGGCCGAGGCCGTCGGGGTCCCCATCCAGGTGCTCAAGAGCAACACCATCACCCAGATCAAGGGCGCCCTGGGCAAGCTCTACGCTCTGGAGACCGCCGATCCGACAGAGGCGGCCCTGGAGGAGACCCTGGAGGGCATCCGCCGGGCCAAAGCGACCAACAGCATGGTCGAGCTCTCGCCCCAGAACGCCTATGTGCGCCGCCTCCAGCATCAGCTGGTCGAGCGCCACGAACTGACCGCCCGCAGTTCCGGCAAAGAACCGAATCGCCGCCTTCGCATCTACACCGCAGGCGATTAGGGAGCGGTCTTTGGGCCCAGGGGGAGCGGCGGACAACCGCCAACTGGGGGAGTAAATCCCCCAGAAGAAGAAGTCGGGGGGATCTGCCCCCCGGGAAGACTCTGGATCGGACAGCCGGTTGCGAACGTTCCGGCGCAACGTCCTCGCGTGGTATGCGGCCCACGGCCGGGACCTGCCCTGGCGCCGCACCTGCGACCCGTACGCGATCGTGGTCTCCGAGATCATGCTTCACCAGACGCAGGTCAGCCGGGTGATTCCGTTCTACCAGCGATTCCTGGAGACATATCCGACGGTCGAGGCCTTGGCCAGCGCCCGGCGACGGGACGTGAAACGCCTGACCGATCCGCTCGGGTACAAGATCCGAGGGCGATGGCTGCACGCCATCGCCCAGCACGTCGCAGAGGAACGGGCCGGATACTTTCCCCAGACCATCGATGAGCTGCGACGCCTGCCGGGGGTGGGCCGGTACACCGCGGGGGCGGTGATGAGCTTCGCCTTCCATCGCGACGCCCCCATCCTCGACACCAACGTGGCTCGTCTTCTCAGCCGATACTTCGGTGGCCAAGACAACCGGCGCGAGCTCTGGGCGCTGGCCAGCCGAGTCATCCCGCCCGGTAAGGCGTATGTCTTCAACCAGGCGCTGATGGATCTGGGCGCCCTCGTGTGCGTATCACGCGCGCCGCGCTGCGTAACATGCCCGCTGCGGCGCGGCTGCCGTATGCTTCACCCGTAATGGGCGGCCCAGGCTACTTCGTGACCTTCGAGGGACCCGAAGGAGCCGGCAAATCGACGCAGGTCACCCGCCTGGCGGAGAGGCTGACCGAGCATGGGTTCGAGGTGCTCAGCACCCGCGAGCCCGGCGGCACCATGGTCGGGGAAATGATCCGGCGGATCCTGCTGGACGGCCCCGACCTCAGTGGCTGGACCGAAGCCTTGCTGTTTACGGCGGCCCGCGCCCAGCTGGTCCAGGACGTGATCCGGCCCCAGCTGGAGGCCGGCCTGGTCGTCCTGTGCGACCGGTACCGCGATTCCACGCTCGCCTACCAGGGGTACGGCCGGGGCGTCGACCTGGCCACCCTCATTCGCCTGCAGGCGGAGGCAACCGGCGGATTGCTGCCGGCGCTGACCTTCCTGCTGGACCTGCCGGTGGAGGAAGGCCTCTCACGCATCCCTAAAGGGGCCCTCGACCGCCTGGATCGGGAGGGGGAGGGCTTCCACCGTCGGGTGCGCGAGGGATACCTGGAGATGGCGCGCCAGGACCCGGGTCGCTGGGTCGTCGTCAACGCCGCCGTTTCGGCCGAGGGCCTGGCCGAGGTGATCGTGACCGCCACCCGGGAGCGCCTTCAGCGCGCGGGCGTGCGGCCCCGGGAGCGCCGTTCGGCGTGAAGCTGCTGATCGCCGTGGTCCACCAGGAGGACGCGTCCGCCACCATGGATGCCCTCAACGACCGCGGCATCTCGGTGACCAAGTTCGCCAGTTCGGGCGGCTTCCTCCAGCACAAGAACGTGACCCTGATGTCGGGCATCGAAGAGGACCGCATCGAGGAGGTCCTGGCCGTGATCAAGGAGAACTGCCGCACCCGGAGCGAGTTTATGAACCCGATGCCGCCGCTGGTGGAGCCGGGTGATTTCTTCGTCCCCTATCCGGTCGAAGTCCAGGTCGGCGGCGCGACCGTCTTCATCGTGAACGTCGACAGGTTTGAAAAGCTCTAGCCAGCGGTCAAGACCGCTGCGCCCCAAAGCCCGAAATCCACCAAGTCGAGCTGGCCGGTAGATCCGGGCTAAGACAGGGCGGCCTCCGAAGGGCTTTCGACGGTGGGTCTCGGGGTCTGATAGCGTTTCTTGGTCGCCGCGCAGAGCAGCTGGTAGACGGCCATCACATCGTCGAAGGTCGTGCGCAGGTTGCCGATCGCGACCCGGAGTGCGTAGCGGCCCTCCACGCTGGTGTGGGAAATGAAAGCCTCGCCCGACTGGTTGATCGTCTCTTCAATGGCGGCGTTGTCCTCATCGGAGCCGCGAAACCGAAAC
>VBID01000196.1 GCA_005880615.1 Chloroflexota bacterium | reverse complement strand
TCGGGGTTCGCCTGGAGACGGCGCCGCAGCTCCTGCGCCCACTCCACGTGGTTCCGGATGGCGGCTCGGGCTCCCGCCAGCCCCAGGGCGCGCAGCGTGAACCACAGCTTAAGCGCGCGGAAGCGCCGCCCCAGGGGATACCCGTAGTCCATCAGGTTGACGGCTGCCCCATCCTCTGCCGTCGTCAGGTAATGCGGGCTGAGGCTGGTCGCGGCGCGGAGCCAGTCCGGATGCCGAATCAAGAGGACGGAGCAGTCGACCGGAGTAAACAGCCATTTGTGCGGATTGACCACCAACGAGTCGGCGCGGTCACAGCCATCGAGCACCCACCGCATCTGTGGCACGATGGCGGCGGCGCCCCCATAGGCCGCGTCGATGTGCAGCCACAGGCCCTCGGTCGCCGC
>VBID01000190.1 GCA_005880615.1 Chloroflexota bacterium | reverse complement strand
TCTTCGGCGGCATCGAGAGCCTGACGGGCGGGTCGGACGAGGACGAGTTCCGCTTCGCCGACGGCGCGAGCATCGACGGGACGATCGAGAGCGCGTCCGGAGTCGTGATCTTCGGCTCCTCGATCGAGAGCTCGACGCCGGATAGCGAGGTCTCGACGAGCGAGATGGAGACTGCGGACGAGCAGACGCTATCGTCCCCCGTGACGTCCTCGTCGATCATTTCTGTTCCGAGTTCCGACGATCACTCCCCGCGTGGGCCGCCGCAGGACGGCGCGGCGCTCCTGGAACAGGTGGCCGAGTTCGCGAGCCAACCGGCGCTGCGCGCGCTCAGGCTGGTCGACCCCGACCTTTCGGTCCTCGCCGGCCAGGTGTTCTTCCTCGACCACGACGGCGCCTCGGGCGTGACGTACGACGGGCCCGTGCGTGTCTCTGGCATCGAGGTCCCGTTGTTTCAGGCTCCCGCGCCATTGACCGGAGAGGAACGGAGCATCATCGCGTCGGTGCTCACCGATCTGGACCAGCGGTTCGCCGATCTCGCCGTGACGTTCACCGACGCTCGCCCCGATTCCGGGACGGACTACTCCACGGTCTACCTGGGTGGTGACGGCGCGCCCTTCTCGCCGTATGGGTTGTTCCTCGGGCTCGCCCAGAAGGTCGATGTCGGTAACCACGACCGGAACGACATCGCGTTCGTCTTCAGCGACAAGCTTTTCGCGTCGGGCATGACGGCCGAGAGCTACGAGTCAGCGCTGACCGCGGTGATCGAGCACGAGGCTCGCCATCTGCTGGGGTACGGGCACGTGACGGGAGGGACGACCGGAACCGTCGCGGTATCGGTAGATGAACCGCACACCGATCCGCAAACTGGTCTCGTGAGCGATCCGCAGCAGGCCGACGGCGCGCTTTCCGGGAAGATCGTTTACTTGAGCCCCGGGCACGGCGCATTCTTCAGGACCCTTGATGGTGGCAAGCCCCCCCAACCTCTCGCCCACCCCTTCTGGGACACCGACCGCGAATACGTGACCGACCTGCAGGAGGACCTCGGCACCCAAAGTCAGATGAGCATGTTGGCCGATTATCTGTTCAACGCCGGGGCGACGGTGGTCCCTCTGCGGCCCATCGGCCACCAAACCAACGAGATCGTCCTGGACAACCCACACGACGCAGTTCACACGAACAATCCGGTGCTGAACGCCAATGGTTCGGTGCGGTTCAACAGCGACGCGGGCTCCGCCGGAGCAGTTACCGGGACCTGGCGGGACAGTGCTTCAGCCGTCTTTTTCGGCGATGCCGGGGAGACGCCGTTTCAATTTGCCTTCACCGACGCAGCTGAAACCGCCACATTCAGGTTCACACCCAGGATCCCCGAAGCGGGGTTCTACCCGATTTATGCGTGGACCAAAGCAGGCGCCGACCGTGCGCCCGACCAGACATACCGCATCTATCACACCAATGGGGTCACCGAAGTGAAGGTGGACCACCGCCGCGTCGGGGGTGGGTTCGTCTACCTCGGAACCTACTACTTCGACGCCGGCAAATCCGAGCAACACGGTTCTGTCGTGATCAGCAACAAGTCGCAACGACTATTCAGTGATTCCCTCACCATTCCGAATCACGAGTTTCACGATCTCGAGGAAGTAACGTATAGCTTCATCCCCAGCTTTGCCATGCAGACGCCGACGGGCCCACTGGCGGCCGGGAACTATCGAGTGATCCTCGAGGACGAGGATCACTTCCGTCTCGCGCTGAACCTCAGCGACGCCCAAAATCGTCGAGCGATACAACTTCAGCCGCCTACAAGTGGATCAGCTCAGAACGCCCTGAGCCGGGGCACCCACACGGTCCACTTCGATCCCGGACAGGCGTTGCGGACCGTGGTGGTCGCGGACGCGATCCGGTTCGGAAACGGGATGGGCGATATCGCACGTGGCGGGCACACTTCCGGGCAGACACGAGAAGATGAAGAGGCTCTCTATTGGATTTCGGCTCAGGCCGGGCAAGGCACGCCGGATAGCGTCTTCTCGAGAGGCGCAGACGATAACACACGCAATGTCGGCGCACCTTCGCGGTGGGCGGCGCATGTGAATCGGCGCCTCACCTCGGGGAACGTGCCTGAGACAGACCGGGTGTTCGTGGCGATTCATTCCAACTCGGGAGTCGGCAGGGGCACGAGCGCCCTGGTCAACCCGACCTTTCCGACGGCCAACCAGAGTGCGCTGGGCGACCTTCTCGCTCGGGAAGTCTTCGGGGATCTCACGGCGATCGGCTCGCCGCCGCTGGAATTCCCGTGGGTACAGAAGAGTTTTACGACGACGACGACGAGATCCGGGGAGATCAACAGAAACACCAACGACAATGAATTCGACATGACGCTGGTCGAGCTCGGATTCCACGATCACGAGAAAGACGCCAGGGATCTCCGCGATCCGAAGGTGCGCGACGACATCGCGCGGGCCCTCTATCAGGGGATCAGCAAATACTTCCTGCGATTCGGTCCCAATGCTCGTCTCGTCGACAGCCAGATCACGTTACCGATCAACTTCTTGAACAATGGCGATCTTGTAGTTTATGAGAATGGCGGCGGCCAGGATATTCAGGGTTTGAGGAGCGGGACGGCGTACGGGGTCTTCAAAGTCGACAACAATAATATCGTTTTAACCGACACGAGGGGCACGCCGGTCGTCTTCACTGGTGTGGGCGACGGTCATGCCCACAAGCTCGTGCGGGTGAGCGACTCGTACACCGTGACGTTCGATCCGTTCGAATTGGCTCAGCTCCTGCCGGATAAAGTCTCCAATGTGTCTGCGGTCACCAATAGCGATCGCAGCGTGACCATCCACTGGGATGGCCCCCG
>VBID01000043.1 GCA_005880615.1 Chloroflexota bacterium | reverse complement strand
CAGCGAGCGGCAGGACGCGGCGCTGCCGGTCTGGGGCACCGGCCGGCCGACGCGCGAATTCCTCTACGTGGACGATGCCGCGCGGGCCATTCTGCTGGCGGCGGAGCGGTACGACCAGTCGGACCCGGTGAACATCGGCACCGCGCGCGAGATCTCGATCCGCGAGCTGGTGGAGACCATCACCCGGCTCACCGGCTTCCGCGGCCGGCTGGAGTGGGACGCCAGCAAGCCGGACGGGCAGCCCCGGCGCAAGCTGGACGTGGAGCGCGCCCGGCGGGAGTTTGGATTCAGCGCCGAGGTGCAGCTCGAAGAGGGGCTGCGGCAGACGATCGAGTGGTATCGCACCAATCGGGGCGTGGTCGGCAAAGCTGCTTAGCCCGGATCGACTCGGTGGATTCGGGCTTAGCCTGGCTCGGCGGGTCAAGGGCGAGATTTGCCCGGGCCGTTCCGTCTCACCAAGCGGGTCGCGTGCCCCCTGTGCCGGCGGCAGGGGATGCCCACCCCTGGTCCTTCGATGGCCTGGCTGACCCTCCTCCCCGGCCTCCTGCCACTCGCGGGGTATGCCTCCATCGCCCTGTTCCTGTGGAAGCGAACCGACTGGCGAATGGCCCTGCTGGCCGCGGCTGTCATGTATGGGGCGCTGCTGGCGTTGAGCACGGAGGTCCTGGGCCTGTTTGGTCTCCTGTCACGCGGGTGGCTGATCCTGTTCTGGGTGCTGGCCACCGCCGCCTTCTTGCTCGGCTCGCGACCCGGTCGAACGAGCACCACCCTCGCCGGTCCCAACCCGCGTGGGCTGCGCGGGGCGCCCGTGGCGGTCGGACTCGTGGCCTTGATGGTGATTGGCGTGCTGACCGCGCTGGTCGCCCTGATCGCCCCGCCGAACAACAGCGATTCGATGACGTATCACATGGCTCGCGTCGCCCACTGGGTGGTCCAGCACAGCGTTGCCGACTACCCCACCAACGTCCTCCGGCAGCTGTATCAGCCGCCCTGGGCTGAGTATCAGGTTCTGCATCTCCAGATCCTGACCGGCGGTGACCACCTGGCGAATCTGGTGCAGTGGGTGGCCATGGCTGGGAGCCTCGTGGCCGTGACCGCGATTGCCGCGGAGCTCGGTGCTGGAGTCGCGGGTCAGATGGTGGCAGCGACGTTTGCCGCCGCCCTCCCGATGGGGATCGTGCAGGCTTCCAGCACCCAGAACGATTGGGTGGTCAGCTTCTGGCTGGCCTGCTGCGTGGTTTTTGCCCTCCGGCTTCGCCACCATCCCGGGCTGCTGACGGCATTGATCCTGGGCATGAGTCTCGGCCTGGCAGTCCTGACCAAGGGGACCGCCCTGATCCTTGGGCTCCCCCTGCTGGGTGCTCTGGCACTGCCCGCGGCCAGGCAATTCGGTCGACGACTGTGGCAACCGGTCCTGATCGTGGCGGTCGCGGTCCTCGTCCTCAATCTGGGAATCTTCGGCCGCAACCAGATGGTGTTTGGCTCGCCACTGGGGCCGGAATCCGCTCGCTATACCAATGCCGCCATCACCCCCCAGATTCTGGCGTCCAACGTGGTGCGGGATGTCGCCTCGCAGATCCAGATTGGGCGGGAGTCGACGGCCCTCAACATCCAGCTGGAACAGGCGATCATTGGCTTCCACCATTGGCTGGGGATCGACGTGAGCGATCCCCGCGATACCTGGGACGGGACGCCATTTCACGTGTCCGGGTTCTCCACCAGGGACGGCTTGACCGCCAACTCCCTGGCGCTGCTCCTGCTCGGGATCGTCGCCGGAGCCCTCCTGGGCTTCCCTCGCCTCCGTCAGCACCGGCTCACGCTGCTGTACCTGGTAGGCCTGTTTGGCGCGGCGGTGCTGTTCGCGCTGGCGCTGCGCTGGCAGCCCTGGAACAACCGCCTCGAATTACCGCTCTTTGTGCTGGCTGCCCCATTGTGCGGAGTCGTGCTCGGGTCCGGGCGGGGCGCGCTGGCCGCCGCCACCATGGTGCTCCTCACGGTTTGCGCCTTTCCCTGGCTCGGCTTCAACGCCACCCGCCCGCTCCTTGGCGGGGACGGGAACATCCTGCAGACGCCGAGGCTCGAACTGTACTTCAGCGAGCGGCCGGATCTCCTCCAGCCGTATCAGCAGGCTGCCGCCCTGGTCAACTCGCACGGCTGCAAAACCGTGGGAGTCCTGGAGGGAGAGGCCGGGTGGGAGTACCCGCTGTGGATGGTGCTCGACCCGAACGCGCAGGTCAATGCCGTCCTCGTGTCCAATCGATCGGCCCAGGAAACGGCGCAACCGTCCGCGCGGCCATGCGCGATCGTGGCGGTGGAGATGGCCGAGGACGCCACCTCGGTGTCGGTGTCCGGCATCACCTACACCAGGACCGAGACCTTCGGAGCGGTGACGGTCTTCAGTCCGCAATAGGATCAGTGCCACATTGGCGATCCCCGGTTCCATGCCGTCGAGCACTCGGTAGCGGAATCGGTCTTAGCCCGAATCCACCGGCTCGAGCTGGCATCTCGGGCGCGGATGCGGCCGATCCGGGCGTCGTCTCCTCCGCGCCTCGCTCACGTACCAACGGGTACGCTCGCTGCGGTGCTCGTCGCCTCCTTCGGCTCGGCACGCCCCGCATCCCGATCTGCGGCGCCCGACCGGTAGATCCGGGCTTAGGCGGCCTCCGACCGAAGCCACGGCGCCCTGCGTGGCTCCAGCCAGATCGAACCCAGCCATGCCAGCTCGGTGAGCACGATCAGGCCGCCCAGGAGAAGCCTGAGTTGCCACGGGTCGGGGGTCCACAGGATGGCCACCAGGGCCACGTACAGGACCGCCAGCAGTCGCCGCTGCCGGGGCGTGGGGTTGGCATGGAGAAAGATGGCCGCTGCCAGCAGCACGACGGTGAGGTCGGGCACGTGCACGTATGGAGTCAGCAGCATGGAACCGAGCAACGCGGTCGCCACCACCAGGTCGGGGCCGCGCCGCCGCCGCACCCGGATAATCCACAGGACCCCGAGGGCCAACGCCAGCTGCAGGGCTCGCGCCGGCAGGGTGCCTCCGATCAATTGGGAGAAGCTCAGGCTGGCCGGCGCCCAGTCGCGGGCCACGGCCAGCGCGTCGGGGAGCCGGGCGAGGTAGGCGGTCAGTCCATTGGTGCCCAGGCTGAGCACCGTCGCGATGACGAGCACGACGGCGCCCGACCACCAAACCAGAAACGCGCGTCGATATCCGGCGACCAGCAGTCCCACGGGCACCAGGAGGGCAATGTTTGGTTTCAACAGAATCACCAGCAGCACCAGCCCCGCTTCGATTTCGCGGCCCCGGCGCAACAGCCACCAGCTGCCCGCCACGGAGGCGGCGACCAGAATGACGGACTGTCCGAGCATCAACGCGTACATCGCCGGGTAGGCCGCCAGGGCCGCGGCCGGATAGGTCCAGCGGACCAGCCCCGTCCCCGGTGCCACCAGGCGCGCGGTGAGGATGAAGGCGGCCACGATCAGCATCATCCAGGCGGCGAAGGCGATCGGAAACGGGAGGAGGGCGAGCGGAGCGACCAGCCACGCGATGGCCGGTGGTTCGATGACCGGCCACCACTGGATGCTGCCGGCGCCGCCCAGCGCCTGCCACTCCTGGCGCTGAATGCTCAGGTCGTAGAGATGGTTCCAGCCGGCGTGCAATCCGATCCGCGACCACAAGAAGTACTGCCCGAAGTCGCTGTAGCCGAGCCGATGCACGGTGTAGCCCCAGCTGGCCATCCGGGCAAGGGCGACGGGCACCTCGACCAGGCCCAGAGTTAACAGGGCCACCAGCCACGCTGCCGGCCTGGCCCACGGAGGCCGACCGCGGCGGATCGCGGTCAGGCCCCTCGTGATCGCCTCCACCCCGGACCGCGCCACCGACCGGGGCATGGGTGCCTTCATGGGCGGCTCGCGCTGAGCTCATCGTGCGGTGCCGCCGGCCTGGCCGAGAGCAAAAGCCCCATCGTGGCCTATGACGCCTCGCCGCGAGCCAATCTTGCCGGAGTCAGGCCGCCATGGCGGACGCCGGCTGGGGCTTCACCATGGGGGGGGACGTCGCGGTGATGACCAGCCACCCGATCGCCACCGGGATGACGAGCCACCCGATCACCGCCGGGATCAGCAGCGTCGTGAAGATGGCCGCCGCCGCCGGCACCACCACCATCGACGGGATCAGCAGCACGGCATACCCGGCCAGCAGCAGGCGCCGACTCCAGATGGTGGTCGGGGCATTCAGGGAAATCCAGGCGGCGGCGACCAGCGCCAGCAGGTTCGGAGGCTGGGCGTAGGGCGCAACCAGCATGCTGCCCACCAGGGCGGCGGCAAAGGGCAGATGGATGCGCTCGTGGCGACGGCGATAGGCGATGAGCAGGACGAGCCCGACGATAGCCAGCTCCACACCAAAAGTGAGCGGGCGCCATCCCAAGAGATCCTGGATCGTCAGGGGGGTCGTGGGCGGCGTGGAGTCGCGCACGTGGACGACGTGGTCGACGAGCTGGCGCACCCCGTCCAGGCCCAGGCTGAAGAGCGTGAGGCTTGCCAGGACCGCGACGCTCGCCAGCCATGACAGGGTTGTCTTCCATCGTCCACTGACGATGAGGACGGCTGGGACGAGAAAGCCGATCTGCGGCTTGATGAGGGCCAGCGCCAGGACGATGCCGGCCAGGACCGCCCGGTCCTTGGTGAGGAGCCACCAGCCGAACACCAGCGCGGCCGTGCTGAGCACGGCGGGTTGCCCCAGCATCAGGGCCAGCACCACCGGATACAGAGCCAGCACGGCGGCGAGGTGTGCCCATCTGACCAGGCGCGGCCCCGGGACGGCCACCTTCCAGATGCCGATGAACAGGGCGAGCATGAACACCAGCCACAGCGCCCAGGCCAGCCGAAAGGGAAGGAGGGCAAAGGGCGCTGCGATCCAAGTCGTGACGGGCGGATAGAGATTTGGATAAAAAGGCGCGTAGTTCCAGCCACCCATCTGGACCCAGACCCGGAATTGGAGATGGACGTCGTAGAGCCGGTTCCAGCCATGATGCCAACCGACGGAGGCGTAGAGGTACAACGACCCGAAGTCGCTGTAGCTGGGGCGGGTCAGGGGGTTGTAGTTCCACACAGCCATCCGCTGCAAGGCGATGGGAAATTGGAGCACCGCCAGCAGCGTCAGCGCGAAGAGGGCCAGGCGCCGGCGACGGTTCTCGCTGAGAAGCCTCACGTCCCCGCCCGCCCGGTGATTGGAGCCAGCCGGCGGAGCACGGCGGCCCGGATCGGCCCGGGCGCGACGGGAGGGTGGGCGGCGGTCACGCCACTGACTGGCTCCGGAAGTAGGCGTGAAAGCTGTCGGCCACGTGATCCAGGTCCTCGCGGGTCAGGCCCTGGTGGCAGCCGATGGCGAAGCCGGCCCGGTTCAGGCGGGCGGCCACCGGGTATTGAGGCTCCAGGTCGCCGAACAGCCGGCGGTAAACGGGTTGGTTGATCAGCGGCATCAGGTGACGCGTCTCGATGCCGGCCTGTTCGAGGTGCATGATGAGCGGCTCGCGTTCCACGCCCTGGCGGACGACGAGGGGATACATCATGAAGGCGTGCTCCGTCTGGGGACGGATCCCAGGCAACTGGAGCACGTGCTCCAGATCTCGCAGCCGGGACGTCAGGTAGGCGGCATTCTCGGCCCGGCGGCGCAGCATGTCCTGATGCTGCTCGAGGTCGCCCACCCCCAGCGCCGCCTCCATCTCCGTGGCCCGGTAGCTGTACCCGACATGGACGAACGAGAAACGGCGGGCGACCACCTGCTGCAACCGGTCGACGTTGTCAGTGTCGTCGTCGTCGATGGAGAGGTAGATGTTGTCGCGCCCGTGATTCATGAGGCTCTTCATGAGCGTCGCCAGACCCAGATCGTTGGTGGTGGCGAAACCGCCCACGCCGGTCACAGTCAGGTGGGCGACATAGGTGCTGAAGCAGGCGATCTCACCCCACGAGCCGGTGACCCGCCCCTTGTGCCGGACGAACATGGTCTCGCAGGAGTCCTCCAGCACCCGGAGGTCATGGTCGCTGGCGAACGCCAGGATGGGATCCATGTCGCAGGGCTGCCCGAACAGGTGGACCGGCATCACGGCCCGCGTGCGAGGGGACAGGTGACCCGCCAGTTGGTCCGGGTCGATGCCGAAGTGGTCGGGCTCGACGTCGACGAAAACCGGGACCAGCCCGTTCTGCAGGACGACATTGGCCGAGGCCACAAAGGTGATGGCCGGCACCAGGATCTCATCCCCGTCTTTCCAGCCGAAGTGCTCCTTCATGGCGTGGACCGCCACCTGGAGGGCGCTGGTCCCGCTGTTGCAGAAGATGGCGAAGGTGCGCTCGTGCAGCCGCGCGAACTCGCGTTCGAACCGCCGCGTGTACTCGCCGTAGGAGAGGCGGTTCTTGTCCAGGACGTCATTCACGTAGCGGCGCTGCGCCGGTGTGATGCTGGCCGTGCCCAGGCCGATGGTCCGCGCTCGGTCCGGCTGGGCTCCGGGGCGGCTGAGCGGCAGGGGCGACGCCTCGGTGCGGTCGGCGGTGACGACCCACTCGCCGGGCGAGAGCCGCCGCGGCGCTTCCACCGCCAGGCCGTGCTGGCGGAGGGAGGTGGCCAGCGCCTTCGGGTGGCCGCCGGCACGGATGACGAGCCGGCCGCCCGGGGCCACCACCCGGACCAGCTCATCGAGCGGGTGGTCGGCGTCGGCCACCCCGTCCTGGGACTGCCCCCAGAGGACCAGCTCGTAACTCCCATCCTGAAAGGGCAGGGCGGCCAGGGATCCGCGCACCAGCGGGCGGTGCTGCGGTCGCGCGGCGCGCAGCCGGCTGAGGCGGGTATCGACCCCGGTGGCATCGGGCAGCATGCCGAGCAGGGGATCGGACCCGCAATTCACGTAGAGGCAGCCGGCGCGGCTTCCGACCCGGGTCTGGAGCAGGCGAGCGCGGCGACGTTCGAGCCAGCGACGGACGGGGTTGAGGGCGTGATAGGCCTGCAGCTCGCGGTCGCCGGCTTCGGGTGAGTGACGCAGGTGCCGAAGACGGACCAGGGTGCGCAGATAGGACAGGGCGAAGGCGAGCAGGCGAACATGGGATTTCCCGGCGTGACGTTGACGGTGATGGAGCGGTACCTCGATGACGGCGTGGCCCTGGTTCACCACACGCATCAGCAGGTCCTCGAGGACGTCAAAGTTCGTCCCCTGCGGCTCCAGGGTCCGGAGCGCCTCGGCCCGGTACAACCGGCAGTTGGAAGACATGTCGCGGTAGGGCACCTGCAGCGCCAGGCCGTAGATCCGGTTGAGGATGCGGCTCAGCGTGCTGCGGTACAGCGGCATGTCGGCGCCACCGCCTTTGACCCACCGCGATCCGATCACCAGGGCGGCCTGCTGGCGGGCCTTCCAGAGGGATTCGAGGACTTCGGGCTCGTGGGACAGATCGGCGTCCATGGTGCAGATGAACCGGCCGCGGGCCAGGCCAAAGCCCATTCGAAGGGCGCCCCCGAAACCCGGCTCGGTCTGGCGGGCCACCCGGGCCCCCAGGCTGGCGGCCACCTGGGCGGTCCCGTCCGGCGATTCCTTGTCGATGACCAGAATCTCGGATGTCACGCCCAGGCGTTCGACCACCGCCTTGATCCGCGGAATGAGGATCGGAAGGTTGTCCGCCTCGTTCCAGGTGAGCAAGAGGACGGTCAGGTCGACGGCCGGCGAGAGCAGCCTGGCCGGGTCCGCCAGGCGGGCCTCCGGCATCAAATCCGGGATGCCGTCGATCACCGGAAAGGCATGCCCGCCCTGGCAGGTCATGCTCACCGCCGTGGTCTGCCGCAGCCCCGCGTGGCAGCGCGGGCATCTGAGGAGGGACCTCGGCTCGGGCTGGGGTTCAACGGTGCTGACCGGGGCTTGGCTCATCTTGAGGCGCAGCCAGGCTTCGGCGCTGCGCCCCGTGTAACGATTCAGCGCGGCGAAGTTTGCTTCGGCCGGCCGCGCTCAGATCGGCTTCGGGACCGCCACGTCGTCCCGGGTGTTCCAGCCCCGGTGGATCCCCATCCAGGCGTAGAGATCGAACTGTCCGAAGTCGCCATCGCCCGGCCGCCGGAGGATGTTCTGGCCCCACACCTCCCTGGTCCAGCGGGGACGGGGTGGAATGGCCGAGGCGCCGTCTCAGGTTCCGGCATGGTCAGCGGCCCCGCCTGAATTTCCCGAACGCGATGACTGCGGGTTCGACGACGGCCAGGACTGACAGGGCCGCCAGCCGCGCGGCCGACGAGGCCGACGAGGCGAGCAGGGTCTCACCCGGCGTTAGCCGGCGCGCACGCACCGGCAGGAGCAGTAGAGCGCCAGGTCAACCGGGAGCCGAGCCGGGAAGGTGTCCCGACGAACAAGCCGCAGGTCCGGCCGGGCGCGGATGGCGCGCTCAATGTCCCGGTGTCCGGACGGGTGCAGCTGGCGCGGATTGTATCCCACCGCCCGGAAGAAGGCGTCGGTGACCATGTTCCGGACGGGAAATCCGAAGACCAGGGTGGCTCCGGGTTTGGTCACCCGGGCGAATTCGGCCAGGGCTCGATCGAGCTCCGTCAGATGCTCCAGCACGCTGAGACAGAAGAGCGCGTCGAACGTCTGGTTCTCGAAGGGCATGCTATAAAGATCCGCGCGGCGAAGGTCGGCGTCGACCCCGAGCCCCTTGAGCATGGTGACCACGGGCTCGCGGTTGCCGTGGATGTCGATGGCCGTCAGCCGCTCCGTGTGGCGGGCCAGCTCCGGCAACAGGATGCCGCTGCCGTACCCGATCTCCAGCAGGGAGGGGTACTTGGTCGGGCCCAGGAGGGCGGCCGTCATGGTCAACCGTTTCCGGTAGACGTAGCCGGTCAGGGGCTTGTAGTAAAAGTCGATGGGGTCGTCGTCGTCCGTCTTGGGCACGACCCCGTGGTCCGGAATATAGACCGACCCTGGCCGGCGGGGCAGCCGCTTGACGCTTTCCATCCACCATGTAACGAAGGCGCCGGCGGATTCCGCCAGGCTGGAGGCGGCTAGGGGCCGGAGGGAGTCCGGCCAGGAGCCAGCTTGAATTTCCGGAACGCGACCACGCACATGGCCACCAGCAGCCAGCCGTGCTTGAGGATCCGCACCTTGGTGACGCCGGCCACGCGCCGGCGGTAGCGGACGGGCACATCCACAATCTTGAGCTTGAGTCGGGCGGCGCCGAACAGGAGGTCGAAGTCCCCAAAGGGATCGAACTCGCCGAAATAGGCGCGGCCGGCCTTGATCCGGAGGTAATCCTGTTTGCGCAACGCCTTGGTGCCGCAGAGGGTGTCGCGGATGCGCTGGCCCAGCAACCAGGTGAAGAGCAGGCTGAAGAACTTGTTGCCCAGGTAGTTGACAAACCGCATGGCCTGCTCCTCCATCGGGTAGACCAGGCGGGTGCCGTTGATGAAATCGGCCTTGCCGGTGGCCAGCGGGGCGTAGAAAGCCGGCAGGTCTTCCGGGGGGACGGTGAGGTCGGCGTCCAGGATCATCAGGACGTCGCCGGTGGCGGCGTCGAAGCCCTTGCGCACCGCGTCGCCCTTGCCCAGCTTGAGCATCGCCACCGGGGCGTTGGGGTCGGTGCGGTTGGGGGTGCTGTCCGTGGGGCGGGGTTGGGCGGTCTGGTGGAGGAGTTTGATGTCCTTGCGGCCCTGGTACCGGGCTTGCAGGGTGGCGATCCGCTCCACCGTGCCGTCGGTCGACGAACCGTCCACGAAGAGAATCTCCGTATGGGTGCCCAGGTCCGGCATCCTGGTAACGGCGGCCTCGATGTTGTTCACCTCATTCCGGCAGGGAACGACGACCGTGCAGCTGAGGGGCTTGGGCCGCGGGCGCGGCCGGATGGGCCGGGCCACCACGATGTTGACCAGGTTGAAGTAGCGCGGGCCTGGCAGCCGGGCCAGGTGGCGATTGGCCAGGGGGGCCAGGATGGGAATCGGGAGGGGGAGGAGGAGCCCGCTTTCCTGGTGCTCCACGATGAAGTCGCCCAGCCGCAGCAGGTTGTCGAGGTCGCCCGGGCCGATCCAGTTTTGGCGGGCGGGGGCCATGGCCGCTCCGGCGCGCTGGGCCATGCGAAGGACGCCTTCCAGCGCCGGGTTATGGAAGGTCAGGATGAGGCGCGTTTGCCCATGACTGAGGGCGTGGACCCGATCCAGCATGGCGCCGATATCGAGGAGGTCGCCGACCAGGTCGGAGGCGATGATGTAGTCGAAGGGCTGGGGGTGGTTGACGGTTTCGGCATCATCCACGCGGAACTGGAGCCGCGGGTATTTGTGGGCGGCGATCTCGATCATCCGCGGACTGACATCGATGCCCAGGGCGCGCGCCGGCTGGAGTTTGGCCAGCAGGTTTCCCGTTCCGCATCCGAGCTCCAGCACCGCCTGCCCGGGCGGAACCAGCAGCCGCAGCCGGGACTCCAGGAACGTGTAGTAGACGTGGTTGCGCGCGTACCACTGGTCCCGGAAGGGCGCCAGCCGGTCGTAATAGGCGCGGACGTCCTGCTTGAATCCCGCCAGGTCCGCCAGCGCCGGCGGTGCCAACCATGGCGGTCGCAGGTTCGGTGCACGGTCGATGGGCAGGGCTATGGCGGATCGGTCTCCTGGGCAGGGGTGATCAAGGGGTCGGCCACGATGCAACGGAGAAACGCAGGAGTTCCCGACGCTAGGCGGCCGCGGGGACGGGCTCGGCTCGGGGGATGGCCAGTCGCCGATGCGGCACGAAGGCGATCAACAGCAGCCAGGCCACCTCCCAGGCCACGAACAAGGGCTCTGTCCCCAGGCTGAACCGGAACAGGATGCTAGGTCCGGTCAGGTTTCCAAACAGCGCCAGGACGGCATAG
>VBID01000042.1 GCA_005880615.1 Chloroflexota bacterium | reverse complement strand
CGGCCGACGGCCTCGGACCTGAACTGGGCAGCCGGCCAGACGGTGCCCAACCTGGCGGTGGTCAAGCTGGGTGCCAACGGCATGGTGGACGTCTATAACCTGACGGGGTCCACGGACGTCGTGATTGATGTCGTGGGCTGGTACGGCTAGCCTTTCAGTTCCCTCCGGCTCGCGCGGCCGGCTAGCATCTCCGGTTCCGTACCCTTTACCGGGCGGGCTAGCATTTTGGGTTCCCTCCCCCTTGCGGGGAGGGACAGGGAGGGGGTCTCGACTAGCGCCGCACGGATGCTCTCCAGTACGCTGTCAGTCTGCAGTAGAACATCGTTGTTCCAGAACCTCAAG
Organism: Chloroflexota bacterium; assembly: GCA_005880615.1. Taxonomy (GTDB): domain Bacteria; phylum Chloroflexota; class Dormibacteria; order CF-121; family CF-121; genus CF-121. The sequence goes on along the minus strand of VBID01000042.1, from coordinate 10,199 downwards.
ACCTTGAAGCCTCGCGATGCCAACCAGGCGGTGCGCCGGTTATCGCGTTCAACGACTTGCGCATGTTGACCTCCATCGATTTCGATCACCAGCCGGGCCCCTAAGCAGACCAAATCGACGATATAGGGACCCATCGGAACTTGACGGCGGAAGCGGTAGCCGTCGATCTGCTGACATCGCAGTCGCATCCAGAGTCGGAGCTCCGCATCGGTCATTTCGGTGCGTAGCCGGCGGGCCCTCCGAATGTCGCGGTGCGAGGCGGAGTGCCTCTGCGGTAGCTGGAACGAGACCCCCTCCCCACCCTCCCCGCAAGGGGGAGGGAGATCCCTGCGAACCGCAGAGCCCATCATCAGTCTCATCCAGGGAGGCTAAGCGCTAAGGGCGACAGCTGCATGTCAGCGCCTGGAGACCCCCTCCCCACCCTCCCCGCAAGGGGGAGGGAGATCCCTGCGAACCGCAGAGCCCATCATCAGTCTCATCCAGGGAGGCTAAGCGCTAAGGGCGACAGCTGCATGTCAGCGCCTGGAGACCCCCTCCCCACCCTCCCCGCAAGGGGGAGGGAGATCCTTGCGAACCGCGGAGCCCATCATTAAGTCTCATCCAGGGAGGCTAAGCGCAAAGGGCGACAGCTGCATGTCAGCGCTTCGAGACCCCCTCCCCACCCTCCCCGCAAGGGGGAGGGAGATCCTTAGCAGCCAAAGAGTCTCCCATCACCAGTCTCATCCATGGAGAGGCTAAGCACTACGTGCGACAGCTGCATGTCAGCCTCGAGACGGCCCCAGTTCAGTCGAAGTGGATGACCCCGGTATAGCTGTTTGGACTCTGGATGGTCCCCCGCCCATTCAGGTTTGCGAGGCCTCCTGTTCCGCTGAGAATGACGAACTGGCCCTCAAACGAGCCGTCCGGCGCCCCTGTGCCCGAAAAGCCCAAGACCAGACTGCCCGAGAGGCCTGCAACTACGCACGTGCACGTCTCGCTCCCGAAGAAGTTGGCCGCTCCTGTTTTATGCACGACGGTCGTGACCTGCTGGCTGGCAGTCCCCGTGAATGTTCCCGTCAGAGTCTGTGTGACCGTCTGGGTGATGATGAGGTTCCCGTCGGCGGTCCGCACTTGCGTCGAGGTTGGGACGTCGAAGAAGTTTCCGCTGGCCGGCATCAGCGATGTGGCTCCGGCTGGCTGGGCGAAGACTAGCCAAGCGCCAAGAGTTGCGAGCAGGGCTGTTGCCCCACGTGCAAAAGGTCGCATGATCTCCCTCCTCAAAGGACAAAACCGATCGAGTCAGTAACCACTCAATGGTAGTCCCACTCGCCTGATAGTGAGGACGTTCGTTGTTGAGACAGTCAGCCAGTACAATGCGTCTTCGTGCTTAGGACGCCAGCAAGGGCCGCCGAAGCGATTCTCGGACTACTTCTCCTGAATACGCTGGCGGTCGGCCAGGCGACTCTGAGCTTCGCTGCGGCTCCGTCGCTTGGCGATCCTACGATCGGTCCGCACGCGCGCGATGAAGCGCGTCACGCGCAGGACGTGACGCCCTTCACGCCGGCCCGTTCGGCCATCCTGCCCCGTAGTGCCCCTCCCCTGCCCCTCCCCAGAGGGGAGGGGAAAGCGACTCCGGATCGGCCGATGGGGTTCAGCGCGTCCGGCGGCGTGACGCGCGAGGTGTTCGGCTTCGCCCCCTACTGGGCGCTGTCAGGCAACGCCAACTGGAGCTACAACCTCCTGACCACGGTGGCCTACTTCGGCCTGGACATCAACGCCGACGGGAGCATCAGCACCATCACCAACAGCTGGACCGGCTGGAACAGCCAGGACCTGGTGGACACGATCAACCGCGCCCACGCGGCCGGTGATCGGGTGGTGGTCGTGATCAAGGCCTTCGGGGACGCGAATATCTACCCGATCATTACCTCACCCAGCGCCACTCAGACGGCCATCACCAACACCATCAACGCCATCGCCTCCAAGAACCTGGACGGGGTCAACGTGGATTTCGAAGGCAACGAAAACCCCGCCTATCCGAACATGCAGAGTGGCTTCACCAACTTCATGACTCAGCTCTCGGCCCAGGTTCACCAGCGGTGGCCGTCGGCGATGGTTTCCGTCGATACATACACCGGCTCAGCCAGCTGGGACAACGGCGTGTTCAAGATCGACGCGCTGGCCCCGGCGGTGGATGCGTTCTTTGTGATGGCCTACGACATGTCTTTCGGCAACATGTCCGGCCAGGCGGGCCCCACTGCCCCGCTGAACGGTTGGACGTACAACGACACGACCGCCGTGCAGCAGTACCTGGCCAAGGCGCCGGCGTCCAAGATCATCCTGGGCGTGCCCTACTACGGCTACAAGTGGTCCACCACCACCAACCAACCGTATGGAAGCGCGGTTCCCGGGACCCCAGCGACCGCCGACACCTATCAGGGTGTGCTGGACGATTTCGCCTGCGGCCCGCAGCAGCTGGCCAAAGCGTTTGACACCACGGCGCAGTCGCCCTGGGCCAACTGGTGGAGCCCACCGGCCGGCGACCCGTGCGACGGCAATCACGGCAGCTGGCGCGAGCTGTACTACGACGACGCGACCTCCCTGGGGCTGAAGTACGACCTGGTCAACACCAGCAACCTGCGCGGCACCGGGATGTGGGCGCTCGGCTACGACGGGACCTCGCAAGACCTCTGGAAGGAGCTGTCCATCAAGTTCGGGTCGCCATGGCCGGGGCAGTATCACGCGCTCGCGCCCAGCCGTATCCTCGATACCCGGATCAACGGTGGCCCGGTGGGAGCAGGGCAGGTGCGGAATGCCCAGGTGACCGGTAGGGGCGGTGTGCCGGACACCGGCGTGGCGGCCGTGGTCCTCAACGTAACCGTGACCGATGCCACCGCGGGGAGCTACCTGACGGTCTACCCGGCCGGGGTGCCGCGACCGGTGGCCTCCAACCTCAACGTAGGCCAGGGCCAGACGGTGGCGAACCTGGCACAGGTTCCGCTTGGGATCAAGGGCCAGGTCTCGCTGTACAACAACGCCGGCAGTACCGACGTCATCCTCGATGTGCAGGGATGGGTGTCCGTGGTCGGGCTCAACAGCGGCACCACCGGGCAATACCAGGCGCTGCCGCCCTCGCGTATCCTCGATACCCGCACGACCGGCGGCCCGCTGGGCGCCAATCAAACGCGCGACCTCCAGGTGACCGGAAAGGGCGGCGTGCCGGCCAGCGGGGTGGCCGCGGTGGTGGTCAATCTGACCGTCACCAACCCGACCGCATCGAGTTATCTGACCGCGTTTCCCACCGGCAGCGGCCGCCCGATCGTCTCCAATCTCAACTACACCGGCGGGCAGACGCTAGCCAACCGGGCCGTGATCACGTTGAGCGCCACCGGCGCGGCCACCCTCTACAACCTCGCCGGGACGACGGACGTGGTAGTCGACGTGGGCGGTTGGTTCTCCGACGCCTCGACCGCGGTCGCGACCTCGATGTTCACCGGGTTGACGCCCAGCCGGATCCTGGACACCCGGACTGCCCTGGGCGGCTTCGGCAACCTGGGCACCAACGATGCCATTGCGGTCCAGGTGGCGGGCCAGGGGGGCGTCCCGGCGCTGAATAGCAGCGGCCAGGCGACCGCGGTGGTGATCAATGTGACCGTCACCGGGGCCACCGCGGCCAGCTACCTGACCGTCTACCCGGATGGCACCCCGCGGCCGCTGGCGTCGGACGTGAACTTCGGACCGGGCACCACGGTGCCCAACCTGGCGGTGGTCAAGCTGGGAGCGGACGGCAAGCTGGCGGTGTATAACTTTGCCGGCGGGACGAATGTGATCATCGACGTCCTGGGCTGGTACAACTAACAAGAGGCGGTCGAGTGGAGAAGGAGCGTCCGGCGCCAGGCGACGAGCTGGTCGTGAATCGCGTCCGATCCAGCACCACCGACGTGCCCGGCCGATCCCTGAGCCGGGTGCGGAGCCACGAGTTGGTGATCGATGAACCGGTCCACGCCGGCGGTCCGGGTGAAAAGATCACCCCGGCCGAAGCGTTCCTCGCGGGCGTATCTGCCTGCGGGGTGCTGCTGGTGCAAGGCAAAGCCCGCGAGTCGAAGGTGCATCTCGAGCAGGTGGCTGTCGAGATCGAGGCCGTGCGCCACCGCAGCGACACGTCGGTCTTCAAGCGGATCGACATGCTGTTCCGACTCTGGGGTCCGACACAGGCCCAGGCGGTCGAGCTGGTGAAGCACTACCAGACCCATTGACCGCTGTACAAAGCGGTCGCGGTCGCGACCACCGTCAATGTGAAAGTGGAATCGGTCGGGGCTTAACTTAGGGCAGCGAGATCCCCTCCCAGACCCTGCCCACGCAGGAAATCCCGCGACCCTGACAACGGTGGCTCACCGCAAGGAGGAGGGAGATTGTCTCCCGCAAGGGGGAGGGAGAGTTCCGTATGGGGGGAGGGGGCTTGCAAGAACGCCTGCCTGAGCGCGGTTACGGTCCGTGGGAATGCGGGGGCGGGCCGTCGCGCGGCGCCTGGTCGAGATCGCAGGCCTCTTGCTGCTGGCCGCGTACTTTCCCCACGCCGTCACGGCGGCGGCGGGGACCTCGCGCGCCGAAAACCCGACCCCAGGGCCGCGCCTGACGAACCTGGCTCGGATGCCGAACCAGATGCCCTTCAACACCCCGGCGTTGATGCAGTCGCAGTCGACGGCCAACGGGTTCTTGACCCTACCCTACCTGAGCTCGCACGTCGTCACCTCGATCTTTGACCACTGCAACCCCGACTACACCCAGGATGGGAAGGACTGCCGCTTCGACGGCGCCGTGGCCCTGAAGACCAACGGCGTGGACCCCAACTTTTCGCTGGGCTACGCCATGACCCCGGGCGGCACCGACTATCTCTACTACGACGGCCACAACGGCTACGACTACGGGCTGTCGTACGAACCGGTGCTGGCGGCCGCCGACGGCATCGTCCGGATCGCGGGGTCGGACACGGCCAACCCCTGCTTCGGCCAGACCGTGACCATCGATCATCCGAACGGCTACACCACGCGGTACGCGCATCTGTCAACCATCGGCGTGGTGTCCGGCCAGACCGTGACCCGCGGCCAGACGGTGGGCACCAGCGGCAACACCGGGTGCAGCACCGGGCCCCATCTGCACTTTGGCGTGTACCTCACCAGCTCCTGGACCGCCATCGATCCGTATGGTTGGGCCGACCCGGCCGGCGCGGACCCCTGGCCCAGCGACGCGGGCGATCTCTGGCTGACGGGCGGGCCCCGCTACCCATTGCCGGACGCCCCCACCAACCTGCTGGCCATCGCGGGGGATGCCTCGGCCACGGTCAGCTGGAATCCGCCGGCCTACACCGGCGGCCTGTCCGTGCAGGCCTACATGGTGACGGCGTCGCCCGGCGGCCAGACCGCGACGGTGGGGCCTAGCGCCACCTCGGCCACCCTGACCGGACTCAGCAACGGCACGACCTACACCTTCAGCGTGGTGGCCACCAATGCGGTCGGCAACGGGACCCTCTCCAGCCCGTCGAACAGCATCATCCCACCCGCCTGGCCCGGCCGCTTCCATCCGCTGCCGCCTTCCCGGATCCTGGACACGCGCACGGCCATCGGACTGGGCGGCCACGTCGGCTCAGGCCAGACGCTGGACGTCCCGGTGCTGGGCGTGGGCGGCGTGCCCTCGAGCGGGGTGGCCGCCGTGGCGATGAACGTGACGGTGACCAATCCGTCGGACAACGGCTATCTGACGGTGTACCCGACTGGCGTCGCCCGACCGCTGGCGTCCAACCTGGACTTCGTGGCCGGGCAGACGGTGGCCAACCTGGTGACCGTGGCGGTGGGCACGGCGGGCAAGGTGACGATCTACAACAGTACCGGGGGGACCGACGTGATCTTTGACGTGGCCGGCTGGGTCTCGGCCCAGGGGATGACCACGGTCACCGCCGGCCAGTACCGCGCGCTGGTGCCGGCGCGGATTCTGGACACCCGGGGCACCATCGGTCGCCTGGGGCCGGACCAGGCCATGGACCTCCAGGTCGCGGGCCAGGGCGGAGTGCCGGCCGCCGGGGCGTCGGCCGTGGTGTTGAACGTGACGGTGACCGCTCCCTCGGCCGCCAGCTACCTGACGGTGTATCCCAGCGGCGTGAGCCGGCCCCTCAGCTCCAACCTCGGCTGCGTCGCAGGTCAGACGCTGGCCAACCGGGTGGTGGTGGGGCTGGGGACGAACGGCAAGGTTTCCTTGTACAACTTCGCCGGCTCCACCGATGTCGTCGTGGACGTGGGCGGCTGGTTCACCGATGGCTCGAGTGGCGGCGCCGGCGGCGAGTACACCGGAGTGGCGCCGGTGCGGCTGCTGGACACGCGTACCGCCGGCGGTCCGTTGGGCCCCGGCGCGAGCCTGCTGGTCCCCGTGGCGGGACAGGTGCGACTGCCGGCCCTGACGAGCGTGACGCCGCCCACCGCGGTGGTGTTGAACGTGACGGTGACCAACCCCACCTCGGCAGGGTTTGTCACCGTCTATCCCAGCGGCGGGTCGCGGCCGCTGGCCTCCGACCTGGACTTCACTCCCGGCCAGACCGTGCCTAACCTGGTCGTGGTCAAGCTCGGGCCGGACGGCAAGGTAGCCCTCTACAACCTGGCAGGATCGACGGACGTCGTCATCGACGTCCTCGGCTGGTACGACTAAGGTCCTGCTAGACACTGCCAGCTAAATCCCCTCCCCCTTGCTTGCGGGGGGGGTCAGGCAATGGGTCTCGGAAGCCCGCTCTGACGGCCAGACCCCCCTCCCCCCTGCGGGGAGGGGCTAGGGGAGGGGGTCTCGGAACCCTCGCTACGTGCTTTCGTGCTCGCGGTCCCGAACGGCCACGACCGGCAGCGCAGCGTGCATGACGAGCGGGTTGCGGGGCTGTCCAAGACGGTCTGGGTGCGCTGCTAAGTGGGCTTGACATTGGTTTCGCAATATGCGAAACTATGAGGCGCCGGAGGTGGTTCGCTGCGCGTAATCAGCAAGAAGGCCCTAGTGGACTTCTGGGCCAGGCATCCACAAGCCCAGCAGCCGCTGGTGGCCTGGTATCAGATCGTTCGACACGCTGCCTGGGAGTCCTGGTCCGAACTGCGAACCACTTTCCCGAGCGCCGACCGAGTCGGACGATTGACAGTCTTCAACATTGGAGGCAACAAGTATCGTCTCATCGCGCGAGTCGAGTATCGGCTTCAGCGTCTATACGTGAGACAGGTTCTGACACACGATGAATACAACAAGAATGAGTGGAAGGAAGACCCGTGGTACTGATAGGGCTGCGTACCAAGCTCTGGTGGCCTCGTTTGCTCCAAGGCCGATTCACCAGGAGAAGCAGCTGACCGAAACTATCGCTCGAATTGATGAGCTCCTTACGAAGTCGCGACGGACTGCCGCGGAGGACGATTATCTGGTGCTTCTCAGCGACGTGGTGGAGGAGTGGGAATCCAAGCACGTAGAAATTCCCGAGGTAAACGGGGTCGGACTCATCAGAGCTCTCCTCAAGGATAGGAACCTTCGGCAACATGATCTGGCAGGCATCTTTGGCACGGATTCGATCGTCTCCGAGGTCCTCTCCGGGAAACGGGAGCTGCAGCGCAAACATATTGAACAGCTGGCCCACTTCTTCAAGGTTTCGCCCGCCGCGTTCTTCCGATCGACTGAAACCGCGAGACGCCGAAAGCTGGCCGGCTGAGGCGTCCTTCACCGACTCCCCGCCTGTACCGCGGAAATTGACGCGCTGACAGGGGCGCGCGGTCCAGTCGGTCACCGGGCTGGGCCGTTGCCTTTTCGTCGTAGGAGCGCAGCATTGGCCCGATCTGGGCCGAAACCCTCGGGGTCCGCGCATCGTTATACGAGTTGTGAAGGCGGGGACCAGACTGCGGGTCGGCATCGGAGTCTGCCTCCTGATCGTGACCGGCTGCAGCCCATTCCCGCATTCGACATTGCCCAGTCCGAGCGGGGCCCGTCCGAGCCCGTCGGTCTCCGTCCCAAGTGCGACGCCAACGCCCGGCGGAATTGCTGTCAATCTCCATTGCCGACTTCCGGTCTTCCAGTACGCCGCCAGCCCCGGCGGCTGGGTGACATTTCCGGGTGGCCAGCTGACCCTCGATGCGGCGGCGGACGTGTCCATCCCCGGAGTTACCCTACCCGGTCGCACGTATAACTCGCGGTTCAATCGCTGGATCCCCGTGCCGTGGGCCTGGGTGTCAGGTGACAACGCACGGTACGCCTACGTGGGTGCCGACAACACGGTGCACGCGGTCGACATCGCGACCGGAAAAGACAGTGCCATCGCCGGCGCTCGCGACATGGTCATCATCGGCTTTGAGGGGGACGCTATCTATACCAAGCGGACGTCCGGCAATGAGCTCTGGCGGATCAGCCCGTCGACGGGGAGCGTCGTCCAGGTGTTGAACAACGGCAGCTGGCAGCGGGTCGGCCACGGCAATGCGTGGGGATCCACCTTCAGCCAACTGCCATTGATCCGGGTCGACCTACGCACGGCCGGCACGGAGTTCTGGTATTCGCGAGGCCCGGTCGTGAACGTATTTGGCGTCGACGCGGCTGGGCGGCCGGTGGTGGAGGTGGGTCCGTCCGACGGGCGGGGCGGGAACATCATGGTCGTGCTGGCGGCCGACCAGGGAGACATCATCTCTCCGGCGGATACCCCACCGAACCCACGGATTTTCGAAAACACCTGGGCAGCGCCGTCGGATTCACATGGCGTGTGGTTGGCGGCAAATGACGGGATCTACCTCGTGATCCCGACGGCTGTCCCGTTCATGACGAAAGTCAGCGACGTTCGGGCAGTGCCAGTTGGAGCCTGCAACTGACGGTTCGATGGCCCTGGCGTCGCTGACTAACTGGGTACAAGCGGGGCGCTGCCGCGCCTCCTCCCGGCACTCCCCCCTCAAATGCAGATTCTCGGCAGCGACGAGACCCCCTCCCCTGCCCCTCCCCGCAAGGGGGAGGGAGAAGAATAGCGACCCACCCCGCAAGGGGGAGGGAGAAGTGAATCGCCCTGGGTTTGATGGAGACTCGGGCTGTAGGGATCACGCCACTCCGATGACGGCGTGTTGGTCATGGTAGCGCTGCTCGAACTCGGCGGGCGGCCGGTGGCCGGTGGCGCTGTGCAGTCGGCGGTGGTTCCACCAGGCGACCCATTCGGCGGTGGCCAGTTCCACCTGGTCGACGGTCCGCCAGGGTCCTCGGGGGCGAATGAGCTCGGCCTTGTAGAGTCCCATCACCGTCTCCGCCAGGGCGTTGTCGTAGCTGTCGCCGCGGGACCCCACCGAGGTGACCGCGCCCGCTTCGGCCAGCCGCTCGGTGTAGCGAATGGCCAGATACTGGACCCCGCGGTCGGAGTGATGGACCAACCCGTGGTCGGCGGTCGGCTGGCGGGCCCACAGCGCCATCTCCAGCGCGTCCAGCGCCAGCTCCGCCCGCCGCGAGGTGGCCACCCGCCAGCCCACGATGCGGCGGCTGAAGACGTCGATGATCAAGGCGGCGTAGGCGAATCCGGACCAGGTGGAGACGTAGGTGAGGTCCGCCACCCAGAGCCGGTTGGGGGCGGCCGCCACGAACTGCCGGTCCACCAGATCGGCCGGCCGCTCGCCCGTCGCCGCCGGGAACGTGGTCCGCTTCCGGTGGCCCCGCACGACGCCAGCCAGCTTCAATTCGCGCATCAGCCGATGCACGCGATCCCGACCGACCGCAATCTGTTCCCGGGTGAGCTGTCGCCAGACCTTCTCGATGCCGTAGACGCCGAAGTTGGCCCGGTGCACCCGCTGCACCTGAGGCTTCAGCACCTCATCCCGCCGCTGCCGGTCGGAGGCCGGCCGCCGCTTGGCCGCGTAATAGCTGGAGGGGGCAACCTGCAACGTCCGGCAGATCGGCTCGATCCCAAACCGCGCCTGGTGGCTGTCGATGAAGCGGATCATCTCGGCGAGTGCGGGTCGAGCTCCCGCGCGAAGAAAGCCGAGGCCGCCTTGAGAATTTCATTGGCGCGCCGCAGCTCGCGGTTCTCCCGCTCCAGCTCGGCAATCCGCTGCTGCTCGGCGGTGGTGATCCCGGCGCGGGGCCGGGCTTCCGCCTGTGCCTGCCGGACCCAGCGGCGCAGGGACTCGTACCGAATCCCCAGCTGGCGGGCCACTCGCGGGATGGCCCCCACCTGGTCGCCCTGCTCGATG
>VBID01000205.1 GCA_005880615.1 Chloroflexota bacterium | reverse complement strand
TGACGACCGAGGCCACCATGACGCGGGCCGAGGCCGCGCCGATGGCCCCTGCCAGCTGGACCTCCACGTGATGCACCAGCTCCGCGTCGGCGACCATCGGGTCATCAGGCCACCGCAAACCCTTGGCCGCGGCGTACTCGCGGAACGCTTCGTCCGCGGCGCTTACGCCGAGGAAGCGCGCCAGCAGGTTGTACAGGTCCGGAACCGACGCCGTCCCGCGCCAGAAGCGCGCGCCGCCGGCCTCGCCGGTGTGGCGGAAAACGTCGACAAACAGGCTCGCCTGGCGGTGCTCGTCCACGCTCGGCGCGGCCGACAGCGAGACCCCGACGTAAGCGCCGGTGTTGGCGACCATGCTCCAGATCATTGCGTGGGTGATCTGGTCCAGGCCCGCGAGGCCGAACAGCTGCAGCGGTTTCAGCAGCCCGATGCCGAAGGGACCGTGCTCGAGCAGCCCGATCGGCAGCCAGCCAGAACGCGCGAGCGCGGGCAGCAGCAGCGTGTAGAACCACACCGCGAAGCCGGCGACCAGGCCGCACAGCGCGCCCCGGCGGGTGCCGCCTTTCCAGAAGATCCCGCCCAGCGCAACCGGTGCGAACTGCGCTACGGCGGCGAAGGAGATCAGGCCGATGGAGACCAGCGCGTAAGCCTCGCCGGCCAGCTTGAAGTAAAGGTAGCCCAGCAGCAGGATCAGCACGATCGCGCCGCGCCGGATCCCGAGCAGCAGCCTGGTCAGGTCCCTGCGCTCGTTGAGGCGCAGCCTGCGCAGCCTGAGCAGCACCGGCATCACCAGGTCGTTGCATACCATCGTCGAAAGCGCGATCGTTTCGACGATTACCATGCCGGTCGCCGCCGACAGCCCGCCGATGAAGACCAGCAGCGCGAGCCACTCCTGCTTCTCCGCCATGGGCAGCGTAAGTACGAACGTGTCGGCGTCGACGCGCCCGCCGGGAAAATGCAGCAGGCCGCCGAAGGCGATCGGCAGAACGAACACATTGATCGCAAGCATATACAGCGGGAACAGCCAGATCGCCTTGTTGAGGTGCTTCTCGTCGAGATTCTCGATCACCGTGACCTGGAACTGGCGCGGCAGAAACATGATCGCCATCATGGACAGGATGGTGAGCCAGACCCAGTTCGCGTAGCCTCCGGCCACGCCTTCGAGCGGAGTCAGCATGGCGTTCAGCTTCGGCACTGCGGCTGCGCGGGAGAACAGATCCCCGAAGCCGTTATAGATGCCGAAAGTCACGAAGATGCCGACCGCCAGGAAGGCTAGCAGCTTGACCAGCGACTCGAACGCGATCGCCGCCACCATGCCCTGATGGTGCTCGGCCGCGTCCAGGTGGCGTGTGCCGAAAGCGATGGTGAACGCGGCCAGGATCAAGGCTACCCACAGTGCAGTGTCCTGGCGCACGGGAACTGCGCCGAGCTGCGCCGGCAGGACGATCTCCGGATACTGCACGAGGATGGAATAGCTGGTGGAGACCGCCTTGAGCTGCAGCGAGATGTAGGGAAGGATGCCGATCACGGCGATGACCGTAACGATGCCGCCGAGCAGCGCGCTCTTGCCGTAGCGCGAAGCGATGAAATCGGCGAGCGAGGTGATGCGGTTCTGCTTGGAAATGCGCAGGATCTTGCGCATCACGATCCACCACAGCGCGATCATCAGCGTCGGGCCGATGTAGATCGGGAGGAAACCGACCCCGTCGCTCGCCGCGCGCCCGACGCTGCCGTAAAACGTCCAGGCCGTCGCATACACCGCGAGCGACAGGCTGTAGATGTAACCTCTGGCGAGGATCGGGCGGCCGGCATCGGCGCGCTGGTCGGCGACATAGGCGATCGCGAACAGCAGGCCGAGGTAGGCGAACGAGGTGAAGATGATGACCGGGCCGTGGAGCATGACGGCGAGCGCCGTGCTAGCGGTCCCTGGCGGCGACTAGCGCCATCAACCCGATCAGCGCAGCCCACGCGAGGAAGAGGTAGGCATACAGGATCGGCACGCCGAACAGGCTGCCCGGCACGTTGAACAACGCGAGGATCGGATAATTGAACAGCAGCATGCCGAGCATGCACAGCGCGATGAAGCGCTGTCCCCTCGTTTCATCGCTCATCGGGCCTGCCTCCCTAGCTGTCCCGCCGGGGCCGCACTACCGTCACGCTGCACGGCGCCTCGCTCACTACCTGCGCGGACACGCCGGCGAACCAACGGTGGGCGGCGCTGCGCGGCGCGCCGATCAATATCTGGTCAACGTCGTTCATGCTCGCATAATCGATCAGCGCCGCGGCCGGCTTTTCCGACTCTAGCACGTGGTAGGTCAGCCGCTCCTCGGGCAGCTCGAGCGGTTTCGCCCAACGCCGCAGATTCACGAGATGCTTGATGTGGCGGCCGGTTTCGGTATCGTCGGTCAGGCTGGCCGCGGGCGACACCACGGTAATGCAGGCGACGCGGCAGCGGACGTCCACGGCGCAAATGCGGCGCACGGCGTAGCGCAATGCTTCAAACAGCGCTTCGTCGGTATGCATCGAGGCGATGGCCACGATGACGATCGGCGCCGGGGTGATCGTGGTGGACGGCGGCGGGCACGGCGCCGGCTCGAAGTTCCTGGCGCGCAGCCAGCGACGCGCCAAAGTCGCCAACCCCGCCCGGCGCCGCCGCTCGCCGCGCTCGGTGATCGCCACCTGCTCCGGATTCGCCAGGTCGAAGGCGACCTGCGCCGCCGAGGCGTAGCGTTGACGGCCGTCGACTTCGAGGCAATGCAGGATGACCTCCTGCAGCCATTCGGGCGTCTCGGGCGCGATGCCGCGAGGCGGCACCGGGTCCCGATACAGCCGGCGGCGCAGCTGGGCAGCCGATTTGGGCATGCCGAAGGGCTGCTTTCCCGTGGCCAGCTCATAGAGCAGCGCGCCAAGGGCGAACAGGTCGCTGCGCGGATCGCAGCGCACGCCCAGCACCTGTTCGGGTGACATATAAGACCAGTTGCCGACGGGAAAGCGTAGCTCCTCGGCGAGCAAGTCCGGGTAATGGCGGTGAGTGGAAAGCCCGAAGTCGATCAGCGTCGCGGCGCCGCTCGCGCGATACAGCA
>VBID01000136.1 GCA_005880615.1 Chloroflexota bacterium | reverse complement strand
TTCGGCCTGGGCGCTGGCTGGCAGCTCCGCGACTACGAGCAGACCGGCCTCACGTTTGATCCGGGTCCCGTCCGGGTGGCGCGCATGGAGGAGGCGCTCCAGCTCATCGTGCGCCTGCTGACTGAGAAGGCTGTCACTTGGGTGGGCACCTACTACCGCGTCCAGCAGGCCGAGGGGTACGCGTGCGCGCAGCGGCCCCATCCGCCGGTCCTGATCGGTGGCGGGGGACGCAAGCTGCTCTCATTCGCCGCCAAACACGCCGACATTGTCAGCATCCTGCCCCGCTCCCGGCCCGACGGCCAGGGATTCGACGTCCTCGATGCCGGTGCCACGGCCTTCGACGAGAAGCTGGGTTGGATCCGCGCGGTGGCGGGCGCGCGGTTCGCCGAACTGGAACTGAATGTGTTGCTCCAGGCGGTGGCGCAGACGGAGGATCGGCTCACGGTGGCGGAAATGCTGGCCGGCCAGTTCAAGGCGCCCGTCGCCGAGCTTCTGGCATCGCCCCTGATCCTGGTGGGTACGGCCGACCAGATGGCCGCGGACCTCGAGGCTCGCCGTGCCCGCTTCGGCATCTCGTACGTCACCGTCTTCGACCGCGACATGGAGGCCATGGCGCCCGTCATCGAGCGGCTCAAGGGCAGATAGAAAGGTCCCGGAGATCGGCTGTTGAGATTCGTGGCAGATGCTGATATGAGTCATTGATGGCGCCGACGGCCCCAACCACACGAGCCACCCGTGATCTAGTGTGCACCAGCTGCGTTCAGGCTGTGTGAAACTCGGCCGAATCCGCCGACTTCCAGCCGCTAAGCGCCGCCAACCGTCAGGACGACGTTCCCGGTCTTCTGCTTCGTTTCCACGTACCGGCTCGCCTCGACCACTTGCTCCAATGGGTAGGACCGATCGATGACCGCCCGGTAGCGCCCGGCCTCGATGAGTTCCTTGAGGAAGAGAACGTCCTTCTTCATGTATCGAGGCGGTATCGGGAAGATCACTCTCTTGCCTCCGATCCGCGAAGTGAGGGGCGCCAGGATGATGTTCTGGAGCCCGTCGGTTGGGTTGTAGATGCCGCCCGGCTTCAGCGAGGCTCTGCACTGGCTGAAGGAGAGCATGCCGACGAAGTCGAAGATGACGTCGTAGGTTTCACCGTTCTTGGTGAAGTCTTCCTTCGTGTAGTCGATCACCCTGTCGGCTCCGAGCGATCTCACGAGTTCGATGTTCTTGGTGTTGCACACCGCAGTGACGTCGGCTCCGAAGTATTTGGCGAGCTGCACCCCTGCGGTGCCGATCGATCCGGATGCGCCGTAGACGAGGATCTTCTGCCCTTTCCGCACATTTGCTGGTCTCATGCCCATCAGGGCCAGGATCGCTCCGTCGCAGACTGCCGCAGCCTCTTCGAAGCTCATGCCGGCCGGCATGTGGGCCAGCGGGGCATTTTCCCGCATACAGATGAACTCTGCGTGTGCCCCGAACCGCCACGCACTGGCACCGAAGACGTGGTCACCGACCGCGAACTCGCTGACGGCGGCGCCGACCGCTTCGACCTCTCCCGCCAGCTCGGTGCCGAGGATCGGCTGCTTCGGACGCCGGAGGCCCGTGAAGAAGCGGCTGATGAACGGCTTACCTCCACGAACCCCGCAGTCCGTCCGGGTGACCGTCGTGGCGTGAATCTTTACGAGTACTTCGTCCTCCTTGGGGACGGGCCGCTCGACGTCTTCGAGTCGGAGAACGTCCGGGGCCCCGTACCGGTGCATGACGACTGCTCTCATGAGCCTCCCTTGCTCATCTCGTTTGGCTGCGAGCGCAGGATTGGACTCAATCACGCGCTCGGTATGGCCGAGCTGTGAATGCCAAGATCATGATTTCAGCTAAGAGTGAAAGGTGGCTACTGATCGGTCACCAGCACGAAGACACCACCGGTTGTGAAGACCGACGGCTGGAGGCCGTCGGTCTTCTCGAGCGCCTGTTGACGTGAGTCTAGCGTCCGGCGGTCAGTTGCTCAAGCGCGCGGCGGGTCAGCACCGTCGCCAGGTGACGCCGGTAGTCTGGCGAGCCGTTGAGGTCCTGCGGCGGATCGGTTCCCTCCGCCGCTTTCTCTGCCGCCTTGCGGATCGTGTCGGCGTCGGCACTCTTGCCCCGCAAGGCCGCCTCGACCGCGGACGCCCGGAGCGGCGTGCCGCCCATGGAGGTCAGGCCGATCCGGATCTCCTGGAACTTGCGGTCTTTGACCGTCGCCTGGGCGGCCACCGCGACGATGGCCCAATCCTGCGACCGGCGGCTGAACTTCAGATACGTCCCTCGCGTTCCCGCGGGCGGCGCCGGCACCCGGATCTCGGTCAGGACCTCATCGGGCTGGAGCGCGCTGGTGAAGGTGCCCACGAAGAAATCGCTGGCCTTGATCACCCGGCGGCCGTTCGGACCCACCACGTCGAACTCTGCATCCAGAGTGAGCAGACAGGTGGGGTAGTCGCCGCTGGGGTCGGCGTGGGCGGCCGCGCCCCCCATGGTGCCCCGGTTGCGGACCTGCGGGTCACCGATCTGGCTGGCGGCGCTGGCCAGGAGCGGGAGCTGCTCCTTGACCAGGTCGGAGAACTCGATGTCGTGATGCGTGGTCAGCGCCCCGAAGGCGATGTGCCCGTCGGTCCGGCGGATGTAGTTGAGGTCCTTCACCCGGCCGATGTCCACCACGAATGACGGGGTCGAGAGTCGCAGCTTCATGAGCGGGATCAGGCTGTGGCCCCCCGCCAGCAGCTTGGACTCATCACCGTGCTTCGCCAGCTCGGCGACGGCCTCGGGGACGGTCTTGACCGCGATGTAGTCGAAGGATGCCGGGATCATCGCTTTGACCCTCCGTTCTTGTGCATCAGGTGCCAGAGCTTCTGGGGGCTAGCCGGCATGTCGATGTCCTTCACCCCGAACGGGCTCAGAGCATCGGCGACGGCATTCATCACCGCCGCCGTCGACGCGATGGTACCGGCTTCGCCGATCCCTTTGACCCCCAGTGGATTGGTGGGGCTGGGCGTCACTAGCGATTCAGTCTCGAACATGGGGAGGTCGGATGCGGTCGGGATCAGGTAGTCAACCAGCGTCCCTGTCTTCAGTTGTCCATCCTCGCCGTAGACGCCGTCCTCGAACAACGCCTGGCCGATCCCCTGGGCGATCCCACCGTGGATCTGCCCGTCGACGATCAGCGGATTCAGGCGAGTCCCACAATCATCGACCGCGACATAGCGCTGGATCTGCACCCGGCCGGTCTCGTCATCGATCTCGACCACCGCAATGTGGGCGCCGAACGGCCACACGAAGTTGGGCGGGTTGAAGAAGGTGGTCTCGTCTAGGCCGCCCTCCATCCCAGCCGGCAAGCGGTGGGGTTGGAATGCCGCCCCCGTGATCTCCTGGATGGTGACGGCCTTGGTCGGCGACCCCTTCACGTAGGCCTTGCCATTCTCGTAGACGACATCCTCCTCGGCCGCTTCCAGCAAGTGGGCGGCGATCTTGCGCGCCTTCTCGCGCACCTTGACGGCGCTCAGGTAGACGGCGGTGCCGTCCACGGACGCACTCCGGCTGCCGTAGGTGTCCATCCCCATGGGGCCGATCGCGGTGTCGCCGTGCACGACGTCGATGTCCTCCAGCGGGAGACCGAGTGTCTCCGCCACGATCTGTGCAAAGGGCGTCTCATGGCCCTGCCCGTGCGGCGAGCTGCCAATCACCAGGGTCGCTTTCCCGGTGAAGTGCAGGTTGAGGACGGCCATGCCCCAGAAGCCGATGCCGGCCGCGGCAGTGGTCGCCACGGATGGCCCGAGCCCGCAGATCTCAAGGTAGGTCGAGAGGCCGATCCCGACATGTTTGCCTTGCTTACGCTTTTCGGCCTGCTCTTTCCGGAGCTGCTGATAGGAAACCATCTCGAGCGCCTTGTCCAGGGTGGTGCTGTAGTCCCCCGAGTCGTAGGTCAACCCCATCAGGCTGGTGAAGGGCTGCTCCTCCTGCCGGATGAAGTTCTTGCGCCGCACCGCCGCCGGGTCCACGCCGGTCGCCTGGGCCACCAGGTCCATCACCCGCTCGATGATGTAAGTGGCTTCCGGCCGGCCGGCGCCCCGATAGGCGTCCGTGGGGGTCTTGTTCGTGTAGACGCCGATGCCGCGACCATCCCAGGCCTGTAGCTTGTACGGACCCTGTATGAGGAGCAAGGCGATCGCCTGGAAGGTCCCGAACTGGCTACAGTAGGCGCCCAGGTCGAGATACTGGGTGGCGCGCACGCCCAACACGGTGCCATCCTTGCGGGCTGCCACCTCCACATCCCAGATCTGGGCGCGGCCATGGTGGGTGGCCTTCATGTTTTCGCTGCGATCTTCGATCCACTTGACCCGCCGGCCGAGCTTGCGCGAGGCCAGCGCCGCCAGGACCTCTTCGGGATAGACGCGAATCTTGGACCCGAAGCCGCCGCCCACATCCGGGGCCACGACCCGCACCTGGCTCTCCGGGATCCCCAGGATCACCGCCAGCCAGACCTTGACGAAGTGTGGGATCTGGGTGGAGGACCAGACGGTCAGGGCGTTGGCGAAGGGCTTGTAGTCGGCGACCACCCCGCGTGGCTCCACGGCCACGGGGATCAGCCGCTGCTGCCGGATCCGCTGGCTGATCCGGACGTCGGCGTCCCGGAAGGCGGCCTCGATGTCGCCACCGGCCCGTTTCACGTCATAAGCCAGGTTCGATCCGAGCTCGTCGTGGAGGACGGGCGCGCCCGGGGCGATGGCCTTCTCCATGTCGACCACGGGGGGCAGGGATTCGTACCGGATGTCGAGGCGCTCGGCCGCATCCTCGGCGGCCGCTCGGCTCTGCGCCAGGACGATGGCCACCGGCTCGCCGACGTAGCGAACCCGGTCAGTGGCGATGGGGTAGTGCGGCGGGTACTTTTTTTCGGGGACGAAGGAGACGGTCACCGGCAGCGGCGACTGGAACTCCGACGCCAACTCCTTCCCAGTGAACACTGCGAGCACGCCATCGGCCTGGCGCGCCCGGGCGGTGTCGATCCCCAGGATGCGGGCGTGCGGCTCGGTGCTACGCACCACGTACATGTGCACCAGCCCGGTCTGGGGCAGATCGTCGACGAAGCCGCCGGTTCCCGTAATCAGTTCCGGGTCCTCTCGGCGTTTGATGGATGCGCCAATCAGTGTGGAGATTGCCATGTCAGCTCACCTCCTCACGAGACCGCGGCGGGGGCTTTGACTTCCTTGCCCGCCTGGGCGGCCATGGTTCGCGCGGCGGTCTCGATCGCCTTGACGATGTTCTGGTAGCCGGTGCAGCGGCAGAGGTTCCCCTCGATCCCCAACCGGATCTCCTGCTCGGTTGGCTTCGGATTGCGTTCCAGCAGTTGCTTGGCCGCCATGATCATGCCCGGCGTGCAGTAGCCGCACTGCAGGCCATGCTCGTCCCAGAAGGCCTGCTGCAGCGGGTGCAGCTGGCTCCCCACGGCCAGGCCCTCGATGGTCGTGATCTGGGCGCCGTCGGCCTGCACGGCAAAGACGGTGCACGACTTGACGCTGTGGCCGTCCATCTCGACGGTACAGGCCCCGCAGCTGCTGGTGTCGCACCCGATGTGGGTGCCGGTCAGGCCCGCCTGCTCGCGAATGTAGTAGACGAGCAACGTGCGCGGTTCGACCTCGTGTTCGTACTGGGTGCCATTGATCGTCATCGCCACCCTGTGTCGCATGGCCACCTCCTCTGGCAAACGACTCAGACGCGGACGGGAACAAGCGGCCCAAAAGGGCCGGGACTGTGGAAGCGCCCCTTCCCAGCAAGGTATAGCACCGGCACCCTGCTGTGTCTAGATGGCGGAGCTCGGATGGCCGGACGTGCTCGGCGCGGCTAGGTCTCGCTCAGGAACTGCGCGGAGCGCCAGGCAAGCGGGATGATCCGGGCTAAGCGGCGATGCCGATCTTCCGCAGGGCAGGGGCGATTTCCTTGACGCGGACCGCCCGGTGGTCGCGCCAGTCCAGGATCAGGTCGGCGAACATCGATTTGGACATCCGCTCCCGGCGGACGGTTTTGGTCTGGGCGTCGGTCGTCTCCACTTCCACCCACACCACCCCCACCTCCACCAGGCGGGCGGGATAGTCATTGGCTTCGATCAGCTGAAGAAGTTCGCGCTCCCCGAGCATCTTGGACTCCTCTGGTAAACCGGCGGTGTAAACCGGGCGGGCTGCTCCTTACCTACCTCAACGCGGGGCGCTCCATAACCTGTCACCTAGCCGTTGCACCTATGGCGATAGCCAAAAGCCAGCCGGCGGCCCACTAGACTAGGGAGCGATGCTGGCCGACCTCCACATGCATTCCACGGTCAGCGACGGCTGGCAGGATCCCGACGAGGTGGCCCATCTGGCGGCCGACCATGGCATCAGGGTGATGGCCCTCACCGATCACGATTCCTTCTACGGCGTTCTGCGGGCCCGGGCCGCCGCCCACCGCCGTGGCCTAGGCTACGTCACCGGCGTCGAGGTCAGCACCTATCCGCCCCTGCAGGTTCGCCACATCCTGGGCCACGGCGTGGATCGCGAGCACCCCCAGTTGCTGGCGGTGCTGCGCCGCAACCAGCACGTCCTGCGGACCCAGACCCGGGCCTGGATCGAGGTCCTGCGGGAAAAGGGGTTTGCGCCAGTCCTGGGGCTGGACGCGTTCGAGCACAAGCCAATGATCATGCCGGGCGCCGTGTTGAAGGTCCTGCTCCAGCACCGGCTGATGAGCGAAGCCGAGGCCTGGGCCAGCGTCCGGCAGGCGGTCGACTTCATGCCGGCGGAGGTCTACGCCCCGATGCCCTCGCCCCAGGAGGCGGTGGACGCCATCCACGCCGCCGGCGGCCTGGCCGTGCACGCCCATCCCGGGGTGGTGCCCGACCAGGACCTGATGAAAGAGGTGCTGCCGCTGGTGGACGGACTCGAGGTCTACACCCGGCGCCATAAGCCAGAGCAGATCCCGGTCTATGAGGAGCTCGCCCGCCAGTACGGGCTGATCGCCACGGTGGGCAGCGACTACCACGGATTCAACGGCGAGCGGTACGCGGTGCCGAAGCAGATGATCGACCAGCGCTACCTGGAACGCCTCGGCGCGCGCATCGAGTGGCCGGCCCTGGAAGCCACCGCGTGAGCGTCGCCACCAGCCCGGAGATCGCCGAGGCGCGGGCCGCCCTGCTCGAGCTCGGCGGTCGCGAAGTGGCCCCCATCGCCGCGGCCATCGAGCGCCTGCCCGCCGTCCCGGCCTTCTCGATCATGTCCACCGCATCGGCGGCGTCCCGTCCGCAGTGGGCCGGGATGCTCGACGACCTATTCGACCGCCCGGTGATGAAGGCGGCCCGAGCCGGCCTGCGCAACGCGCTGGCCTCCACCCTGGCCGGCGACTCGCTCTACCGGAACGTGTTCTTCTCGTTCGTGGACGCGGTGGTCCTGTGGCACTATGGCCACACCGGCGACCGGCGGAGCGGCCCGCGGATCGAGCTGATCCACCGGGTCACGCTGGCGCTGCTCAACGCCGAGGCGCCGCTGACCGCGCTGGGCGCTCCGGCGGAGCCGGACGTCGCTTACTTTCATAGCCTCCGTCGGATCGCGTTGACGCGGGACCAAGCCTATCCGCTGCTGCGGCGCGCGGGCCGGCTGGTGGGGTCGGTGGAGGCCGCCGTGACCGAGCAGAAGGTGAGCGCCCTTCGCGGGAGCTTGCTGACCAGCTACGTGACCTTCTCGGCCCAGGTGATCGCGATGGCCAGGGCGCAGCGCGATGGTCGGGCCGCCCTGGCCCAGGCGGATGTCCGCGTGGGTCTCGACGTCTTCCTCACGCTGATCGAAACGCCTCCTGCCGCGTTCGGCGCAGCTGGCTGATCGGGAGGGATGCTCCCAGCCCGATCACGATCGCGCACGCCAGGGCGATGGGCGCCAGCGCCAGCTGCCAGATGCCGCTCGCGTCCCAGGCCACGCCCCCCAGCGCCGGCCCGAAGAAGGCGCACGCGTACCCGGCGGCAAACATGAACGCGCTCAAGCTGGCCACTTCTCGGGGCGCGGCCAGCAGGGGCGGCAGGCCCAGGTTCAGGATGAAGACCAGGCTGCTGCCCGCGCCCAGCAGTCCGGCAAAGCCGGGGATGGCGGGCGCCGGCCCCAGCACGAAACCGGCCAGGCCGACCACGCCCAGCAGCCCCGCCAGCACGTAGGGCCAGCGGCGGCCGACCAGGGCATCGCCCGCCAGGACGACGGCCGCGCTCACCGGAAGCTGCATGAAGTTCAGCAGGCCGAGCGCCGGCGTGGTCAGTCCCGCCTGGCCGCGGGCAGCCAGGGTATCCGGGATCCAGGCATTCATGCCGAAATAGATCACGCTCGCTCCCCCCATCAACAGCCCCAGCCGCCAGGCGCGGCCACTACGTAGATCTGGAAGCCAACGGTCCACCGCTTCCGCGCTGGCCCGCCGGGCGGGCGGCGCGAACGCGACCCAGGCCAGTAGGCACGCGCTGGCGGGCAGCGCCCAGCTGGCCAGCGCGCCTTGCCAGCCCAGCGCCAAGCGGCCGAGCAGGACCGGAAGGGTCACGACGGCGGCGATCACCTCGCCCATAAACAATCCGTTCGAGTAGACGCCGGTGGCTCGCCCTATGTGGTCGGGGAACCAGTTCTGGACCAGGGTCGGCAGGGCCGGCTGAGTGATGGCGATGCCGGCCGCCATGATGATGGTGAAGGCAAACAGGGTAAGCGCCATCGGCGCGCTGCCGCGCAGCACCGCCCCGGCCGTCACCAGGGCCAGCCCGATGGCCACCGCGCCGCGAGCGCCGAAGCGGCCAACCACGAGCGCGCCCGGCACAGCCCCCGCGGCCAGGATCAGCAGCGGGAGGGACGTCAGCAGGCCGGCCGCACTGTAGCCGAGACCCAGCGCCCGATGCAGCGTGGGGAGCGCCGGTGGCACGCCCAGCAGCACCGTCCGCAGGTTGATGGCGACCAGCCACAGCAGCGCCAGCGCGATTACCCGCTGCCAGAAGCCAAGCCCGGATCCACCGAATCGAACTGGCATCTTGGCCGCGGATGCGGCCGATCCGGGCGTTGGCTCCTGCGCCCGCTCACTTACAGATCGACGGATATGCCCGTTCGCGTGCTCGTCGCCGCCTTCGGCTCGGCTCGCCCCGCATCCCAATCTGCGGCGTCCGATCGGTGGATCCGGGCTAAGCGCCGGCGACGGAGAGCTCCTCGATCAGGACGGTTGGACTGCCGCAGAACCCCCCAGCAAACGTGAAGCGCGGATCGTTGGCCAGGCCCACCACCTTGCGCAGCAGGTCGATCAGCTGCCCGGCGATGGTCAGCTCGCGGACCGGCTGGGCCAGCTCGCCTCCTCGGATCCAATGGCCGGTGACGCCCAGCGAGAACTCCCCGGACACCGTGTTGACGGTGTGCAGCCCGTGCAGCTGGGCGACGTACAGGCCGTCTCGGACCGGGGCCAGCAACTCGGCCCGCGACTGGGAGCCCGGCTGCAGGATCAGGTTGCTGACGCCCACCTCGGGGACGCTCTTGTACGACCGGACCGCGCTGCCGGTGGAGGCCGCCCCGCTGCGCCGGGCGGTGTAGGTGTTGTGCAGGAATCCCTGGAGCACGCCGGCCGTGACCAACTCGTTGCGACGCGATGGGACCCCCTCCCCATCGAAGGGCCGGCTGGACAGGCCGTCCGCCAGCCGGGCGTCATCCACGATCGACACCATGGTGGAGGCCACCGCCTCGCCAACTTTTCCGGCCAGCAACGACCGGCGCTTCAGGACGGCGTCGCCGCTGAACGAATTGGTCAGCAGCCCCAGGATCATGGCGCCGGCGTAAGGGTCGAGCACCACTGGGACCTTCGCCGTGGGGACGCGGGTGGCGCCCAGCAAGCCGGCCGCCCGCTGGGCGGCCTCCTGGGCGGTGGCGTCCAGCTGCAGGGCATCCAGGTCGCGGCCGTAGGTGAACGCGTACCCCGACTGCATTTCGGAGTCCTGCTCGGCGATGGCGTCGACCGAGGCGTAGGCGACCGTGCGATCGAAGGTGGTGTCCAGCCCGAGGCTGTTGGCCAGTTCGACATGGCCGGACCCGTCCGAGTAGACCACGTCGCTGACGCGCTTGACGCGCGGGTCGGTGGAGGTGGCCAGCCGCTCCAGGTCCAGCGCGAACTGGATCTTGCGCTGGGGGTCGACCCGGTCCAGGTCGGGGGCGTACAGACCCGGTATCGGATCCGCCACCGCCACCGGAGGCAGCGCATTCGCCTCGTCGGCGTGGTTGTACCGCCCATTGCGCAGCGCCTCATCGACCAGCGCGTCCAGGGACTGCGGCCCCAGGTCGAACGTGTAGGCAAAGCCCACCCGCTGGTCGCGCAGCGTGCGCAGGCCGACCCCCCGGCTCTGCGCCGAGACCAGCGAGTCGATCTCCCGGTTGAAGACCTTGACGGAGAACTCCGTCCCCGACGAGAGGAAGACCTCGGCCGCGTCGGCGCCGAGGGTGGAGGCCCGCGCCAGCAACCGGGCCGCTGCGGGATTCATCCGGTGC
The DNA here is from genome assembly GCA_005880615.1 of Chloroflexota bacterium. Lineage (GTDB taxonomy): Bacteria > Chloroflexota > Dormibacteria > CF-121 > CF-121 > CF-121. The sequence continues at coordinate 20,544 of VBID01000136.1, read as the reverse complement.
CGCCGACCGTCAATTCGCTGATGCGCAGGGTCGGCTGGCCGACCGACACCGGCACCGACTGGCCCTCCTTGCCGCAGGTGCCCGGGGCCAGTTCCAGGTCCTGTCCGATCATGTCGACCTTGTGCAACGTCTTGGGGCCATTGCCGACCAGCGTGGCTCCGCGCACCATCGAGGCCACCCGACCGCCCTCGATCAGGTACCCCTCCGTGACCGCGAACACGAAATCGCCGGTGACCGGGTCGACCTGGCCGCCCCCCAGCTTGCGGGCGTAGAGACCGCGGGACGTGGCCGCCAGGATCTGCTCGACGGTGGCGTCTCCGGCGGCGATGAAGGTGTTGCTCATGCGCGGGATGGGCAGGTGCTGGTAGGACTGCCGCCGGCCGTTGCCGGTCACCGGCAGGCCTTGCTTGCCCGCGCTGCGGCGGTCATGCAGGTAGCTCTGGAGCACGCCATGGTCGATCAGCACGGTGCGTCGGGTGGGCGTGCCCTCGTCATCGACGGCCCCCGATCCCCACCGGGTTGGCTCGCTCCCGTCATCCACGGCGGTGAGGATCTCGCTGGCGACCTTCTGCCCGAGCTGCCCCGCGTAGACGGTCGATCCCTTCGACACGAAATCGGCCTCCAGCCCGTGCCCGCAGGCCTCGTGGAAGAGGACCCCGCCGAACTCGTTGCCCATGACGACCGGCATCGTCCCCGCCGGCATGGGCCGGGCGTCGAGCAGCTTCACGGCCCGGTCCGCCGCGATCCGCGCGCTCTCCACCGGGGAGCGCCGCTGAAAGAACTCGAACCCGACCTCGGCCCCGGGGGCCTCCATGGCCGTCTGGATCTCGGAATCCCGGCCGGCGACGACCTGCACCATCAGCCGCACCCGGGTTCGCTGGTCCTGGTGTCGAATCCCCTCCGAAGTGGCGATCAGCACGTCCTGCACCGTTTCGCCGTAGCCCAGGCTCACCTGCCGGATCACGCCGGAGGTGCTGCGGGCCGCTTCGTCGGCTTCCCGTAGCAGCTCGATCTTCCGCTCGGTGGGGACGGAGTCGGGCGAAATTTCCACCGGCCGGGCTGGCTTGGGGGTGCCGGTCAGGGCGGCCACCGAGAAGACGCCGCCCCCCCGCCGGCCGACCGCGGCGGCCAGGTCGGCGGTCTTGAGTAGGCCGGCCTCGCTCAAATCCTCGGTATAGACGTAGGCGACCACTGTCCCGTGGATGATGCGGATCCCGGCCCCGCCGTCATGCCCGGAGTTGACCCGTTCCACCCGGCTTTCCTCCACCGCGATCGATTGGTTGCGCTTGCGTTCGACAAACAGCTCCACCAGGTCGGCGCCCGAGCGGCGAGCCCGCTCCAGGATGGCGTCAACCAGGGCCGGATCAAGCACGGGGAATCAGTCTACCGGCGCGGGCTCGCGCACGGTCACCGTGACCCAGAGGCCAAGCAGCCCCAGCACCGCGGCCGTCGCGAAAAATATCGATGACAGGCCGAAGCTGGCCGCGATGGCGGAGCCAACCAGGGGTCCGATGGCGGTGCCCAGGGCAGTGACGCTGCTGGCCAGGCCGAACACGGAGCCATGGCTCTGGCGCGGACTGACCATGGCCACGATGGCGTTGGTGGCCGGGATCAACGCGCCGAAGAAGATCCCAAGACCCGCCCGCAAGAGGAGGAGCTGCCCCACGTTGGCGGCCAATGCCTGGGGTAGAAAGAAAGCCGCGGCGCCGAAGCAACAGTAGATCAGGATCCGGCGATAGCCGCTGCGATCGGCCACCCGGCTGTAGGCGACCGCGGCCAGGGCACTGAACATTGCCGTGACCCCAAAGGCCAGGCCGGCGTAGAGCTTGACCGGGTCGCCTGGAGCCGCCAGGTGTTGCACCACCAGCGGCAGGATGGGGAAGACGATCGCCGAGCTCACCTGGATGAGGAACAGCACCACCAGCAAGGGCCGCACGGCGGGCGACGAGAGCCCAACCTGCAGTGATCGGATGAAGCCTGGCCGTCGCTCGGTTAGCGGCTGGTAATGCTCGTGCACGAAGAGCCAGACCGCCGCGCCGCCTCCCCCGAGAAGCGCTCCGGCGACCACGAAGGTCCCCCGGATGCCGACCGCCTCGGCCACCAAACCGCCCAGGGTCGGGCCACCGGCAATGCCCAGGTAGGCACTGGTCTGGAGCAGGCCCATGCTGGACGCCAGCCGGTCGCGGGGCACGATGGTGGCTACCAGTGCGGTGGACGCGGCGACGGTGCCGGTGAGGGCGCCCTGCAGGATGCGCAGGACCAGGAACTGCTCGACGTTCTGTGCCAGCGACATCAAGGCGATCAGCACCCCGCCGACCAGCATCGATCGCAAGACCATCACCCGACGCCCGTAGCGGTCGGCCAGGACTCCCCACACGGGGCTGGCCAGCGCCAGCGCTATGGCCGTCCCCGAAACCAGCGCCCCGGACCAGAGCACCACCGCGCGCTCCGACTCGACATGCAGCTCTTTGAGGTAGAGCGCGAGGAATGGGAGCACGAAGCCGAATGCCGTCATGGCGGTGGCCTGGGCCACACAGGTCGCATACAGCGACGTTCGCCAGCTGGGGCTGACGGCGGCGGAGATATGCCCGGGAGCGGCCCGGGGCAGGCGCGGCGGAAAACGGAGCTTCGTCTGGGTTAGCCGGCGCCGCGCGCGTAGGAATGGAGGCCCACGATCCAGAGGTTCACCGCGTACAGCGTCACCAGGATGGAGACGAAGCCCGCGGTGGCGATCCATGCCGTTCGCCGGCCCCGCCAGGCCCGCATCCCGTGGGCGTGGAGGTAGATAGCGTAGATCATCCAGGTGATGGCGGCCCAGGTCTCCTTCGGATCCCAGCCCCACCAGCGGCCCCAGGCGTGCTCTCCCCAGATGGCGCCGGCGATGGTGCCGAAGGTCCAGATGGGAAAGCCGACCAGGATGGCCCGGTAGGTCAGACGGTCCAGCGTCTCGAGCGAGGGCAGCCGGCTGCGGACCGCGGAACCGGCGGCGGCGGAAACGCGGCGCAGGCTTCGATCTTTAACCAGGTAGAGGGCGGCGAACACGAAGCTGGAGACCAGGATCCCGGAGGCCGTCATCATGCTGGTCACGTGAATCTTGAGCCAGTAGCTTTGCAGCGCGGGTACCAGCGGTTCGGGCGATTGGTAGAGCCCGAATCCGATCCCCATCAGGGTCACGGCCACGAACAGGGCGGGCCCGCCGGCCAGCGCCGCCACCGGGTAGCGCAGGCTCATCAGCACGAAGACGGCCACCGCCACCAGGGCCAGCATGGAGCTGTACTCGTACATGTTGGCCAGCGGGTAATGCTGATCGGCGATCCCGCGGGCGACGATGGCGCCCAGATGCAGCGCCACGCCCGGGATGACCACCGCCAGCCCCAGCCAGCGGAAGCTCTCCCGGCGGTAGGCGAAGTAGATGAAGTAGGCCAGCATGCCCGCCAGGTAGAGGAGCATGGCGCTGAAATAGAGCTGGAGGGAGAGGTCGGCCGGCCGGACCCCGCCGAGATCCCCGTGCAGAATCCAGAGGACCAGGGCATAGGGGATTAGCGCCAGCACGGGCCACAACGCCAGAGCCTGGCGCGGGGCGACGAACGTCGTCCCGGCGACGGGGTCGGCGGTGGCCTTAGCCACGGGCGGCACCGACTTGGGGCGGCGGGGCTGACACCGCCGTCAGGGGAATCATGCGCATGGTGTCGTCGGGCATCCGCACCCGCTGGAAGGTGATGCAGTTCACCGGGCAGTGGTCCTCGCAGATGCGGCAGTTGGTGCAGCGGTCGTAGTTGACCATGATCCGGCCGCGCTTGCCGCCGAACTCCTCGCCCAGCACCGTCTCACAGATCTTCACGAAGCCACCGCTCGAGGTGTCGCGCTCCTCGCCCTCGACGATGACGTCCAGCGCCTTCTCCGGGCAGACGTCGTCGCAGGCACCGCACAGGATGCAGACGGACTCATCGACGTGGTGCACGGTGTCGCACTGGAAGCAGCGGAGCGCCGCAGTGATGGCCTGCTCGTCGTTCCAGGGAAGCTCGACCGGCGTCATGTCCATCCGCTTGGCGGCCGGCAGGATGGGCGGCTCCTCGCGCCCGTAGTAGTCGGCCTCCCGGTGGTCGTCGGTGGTCTCGATGATGGTCAGCGGCTTGGCGTCCCGCGGGACGGCCGCGCCCAGGGTCTCGTTGATAGAGCGGGCCACCCGGTGGCCCCAGGCGACCGCGTCCACGATGAAGGACGGGCCCTGCACGCAGTCGCCGCCGGCGAACAGCTTGGGCACCGTCGTCTTGCCCGAGGTGTCGGCCGCGATCAGCTTGCGCGGCGAGAGCGGGGTGAGCTGGTCTTCGAAGTCCATGATCTGGCCCGACGCGAAGATGGCGTACTTGCAGGGGATGACGTGCTCGGTGCCCGGCACCTTCTGCACGGTGTTGATCAGCAGCTTGCCGCTCTCCGGGTCGAATTCCAGCTTTCCCGCATCGACCCGGATGAACTCGACGCCGTTGACGTGCCCCTGGGCGTCCGCCTTGATGGCGTTGACGATCACGCCCGTGTGCAGCTTCAGCCCGATCTCCCGGGCCTCCACCAGTTCGTTGCCGAAGGCGGGCAGCCGGTCCTGAGGCTCGATGGAGCACATCCAGACGTTTTTAGCGCCGGTCTTAATGGAGGTCTGGGCCGCGTCGGTGGCCACCGCGCCGCCGCCGATGACCACTACGTCATCGCCCTTGGGGAAGTCATCCGGGACGATGTCGTAGGAGCGCACCCGCAGGAACTCCATGGCCGAGATGACTTCCGGCAGGTCCGAACCCGGGACGGGAAGAATCCGGCCCTTCATCATGCCCACCGATAGGAAGGCACTGTCGTAGTCGTCCAGCAGTTTTTGCAGCGGGAGATCTTTACCGACGTTCACGTTCAGGTGCACGTTCACCCCGGTGTCGATGATCATCTGGATCTCCCAGAGGAGCTGATCCATCTCGAAGCGGAAATGGGGCACGCTGGCCGAGAGCAGACCGCCCAGCTTGGCTTCCCGCTCGTACAGGTCCACCGTGTAGCCCATCAGGCGCAGGTCCTGGGCCGCGGTGAGCCCGGCGGGCCCGGACCCGACGATGGCCACCCGCTTCCCGTTCTCGGGAGCCCGCTGGTACTCGATTTTGACCTTGCGGGCCCAGGCATAGTCGGTCGCGAACCGCTTCAGCGACTTGATGGAGACGGCGTTTTCCGGCCCCTGCACCCAGCCCCGTTTGCAATCGGTTTCGCAGGGATGGTTGCACAGCCGGCCCAGGATCGAAGGGAAGGGATTGGTCTCGTGAATGACGAGCCAGGAGTCCAGGTAGCGGCCCTGGGAAACGTAATCGACGTAGGTCGCGATGTCCTGGTGAATCGGACAGGCGCGCTGGCAAGGCGACACCGGGATGTTGAGGCCCAGGTCCTTCCGACCGAAGAAGATCTTGTTGGCGGCCGTGTCGGTGGTCGTGTGCCCGATTTCTTCCAGGATCTCGAAGGCGGTCACCATCCCCACCGATCGCGACGTCTTGGAGAAGAGCGGCCCCTCCTCCTCGGTGAGGATGACCACCGGGGTATCTTCCCGGACCATCACCTCGGCGCCGGCTTCCATGGAGTCGGCGGCGTTGCGTCCCGGCACCGGGTGGCGCATGTACTGGCGGACCGGGGCGCTGCCATCCGCGTAGACGGCGACGGCTTCCCGGTGGCCGAACACCCCCAGCACGGTGCCGTTCTGCTCAACCAGCAGCAGGTCCGCCCCCGTCGTCTGCAGCTGGCGCACGGCCTCCCGCGCCGACAGGTCCGGTGCGCACGTTTGCGCCAGCTCGCGGAGGACCTTACTCAGCGTCGGCATCGATCAGCCGCTGACCACCCGGCTGACGTCTCGCACCGTGACGGCGCCCAGCGGCATACCTTCGGCGGTCGTCACCAGCACCAGCAGGCGGCCCGTCGATCGCAGCAGGGCCACCACCTCATCCAGCGGGGCGGTGGGCCGGACCTCCGGCAGCGGCGTGCGGATGATGTCCATCGCCTGGCCCTCCACGCGGGCCTTCACGTAGCGCTGCAGGATGTCCGAGTACGAAACGTAGCCTAGGCACCGCTGGTCGACGATCACCGGGAGCTCATGCACCCGGTTCTCGGCCATCATCTTGGCCGCCTGGGCCAGGCTGGTATTCGGCATGCAGAAGGGCAGCTGGCCAGACATGGCCTGCTCGGCAGTGAGGGCACGGGACGTGGCGGTGGCCACGAACAGAATTATAGGAGGCTGCATTTTCGGGGCTGCCAGGCGCGCCGTGACGCGATCGGAGGGCGGGCGTGACGTGCTCGTCACCGGGTCCCGTGGCCGCGGGCGTTATATGTCTGGACTTGGCCCAGAACGCCGCTCGCCAGTTCGCTGATTCCGCCGAACCCGAATCGGGGAGCGGTCGTCGACCGCGCATTCACCTGCCCTATCACAGCCCCTTCTATCGGACCGCACGACTGTTGGGTCTGGCCGGGATGATCGGTTCGGCGCTCGGCCTCCTCGGAGCCGTAGCCGGCATGAAGCTGAACGTCCTGAGCCTGGCGATCGCGCTCGTGCTCAGCCTGGGGCTGATCGCCTACAGCGTCCGGCCCAGTCTGCGACGCCCAAGGTTTTAGCCCGGATCCACCGAACGGACGAAGCAGATTGGGATGCGCGGCGAGATGAGCGCAGCCCGGATCTACCGGTCGGGCGCCGCAGCTCGGGATGCGGGGCGTGCCGAGCCGAAGGAGGCGACGAGCACGGGAGGGAGCGCACCCGTCGGTGCGTGACCGACCGCGCGCAGGAGACGACGCCCGGATCGGCCGCATCCGCGCCCGAGATGCTAGCTCGAGCCGGTGGATTCGGGCTTCAGGCGGCGACGAGCACGCGAGGGAGCGCATCTGTCGATGCGTGACCGAACGCGCGCAGGAGCCAACGCACGGATCGCTCGCATCCGCGCCCAAGATGCAAGTTTGTTTCGGTGGATTCGGGCTTAGTCGGCCTCGAGCAAACGCAGCACGGCAGCGGTCATTACCCGCAACCCGATGGGCAGGCATTGCTCATCGATTCGAAACTGGGCGGTATGGTGCACCACAGGGGCGCCGCCCGGCGCGCCACCCAGGAGGAAGAAGCAACCGGGCCGCTCATTCAGAAAGTAGGAGAAGTCTTCGCCGACCAGCAGCGGCTCGAAGGCCACCACCGCCTGCTCGCCCAGCACCCCACGCGCGGCCTCGGCGACGAGGGCGGCGATCGCCGGGTCGTTGACGACGGGGGGCGCCCCGGCCTCGTGGCGAAATTGGCAGGAGCCGCGCATGGCCTCGGCCACGCCGTGAGCCAGCTCGGCGACGCGGCGCAGGAGTTGCCCGCGTAAGCCAGCGTCGAACGTCCGCAGCGTGCCCTGGATCACGACCTCGCCGGCGATGATGTTGGAGGCGCTCCCGCCATGGATGCTGCCCAGGGTGACGACCACCGGGGCCCGCGGCGAGGTCTCCCGGCTGGCCAGCGTCTGTAAGGCCGTCACGATCTGCGCGGCGATCACCACCGCGTCGACGGTCGCCTCAGGTATCGCCCCGTGACCACCCACGCCCCGAACCGTGAGCGTGAACCAGTCGGCGCTGGCCATCATGACGCCGTCGCGAACGGAGACCTGGCCGGTGGGCAGTCCGGCCCAGACGTGCAGGCCGATCACCCGGTCGATTCCCTTAAGCACCCCGGCGTCGATCATGGGCTTCGCTCCGCCGGCCCCCTCCTCGGCTGGCTGGAACGCGACCCGGACCATCCCCGGAAGCCGATCCCGCTTGGCGCTGAAACGGTTAGCCAGCTCCAGCGCAATGGCCATGTGCACGTCGTGGCCGCAGGCGTGCATCACCCCGTTTCGCTGTGAACGGAACGGCGCGTCCGCGGCTTCGGTCAGCGGCAGCCCGTCCATGTCGGCCCTCACCAGCACGGACCGGCCGGGCAGCTCGCCCATGACGTCGGCGACGACGCCGGTCCCGCCGACCCGGTCTCTGAGGTTGTCGACCGGCCACTGGCCCAGCGAGGCGCTGATGTACTCGGCTGTCGCGCGTTCGTGGAATGAGAGCTCCGGTTGCGCGTGCAGCTCGCGGCGAACCTTGATCAGCCTCTGCTCGGTCGCGGCATCGATGTCCATCAGGTCATCGCGAAGCGAGGTGGCCATCGGACCATTCTGGCAAACTGAGTTCGATGGCACGCTCGCTCGTCGAGTATCAGCGCAAGCGAGACTTCGCCAAGACGCCCGAGCCAGCCGGTCAGCCTGAACCGACTGGCCAGAATCGCTTCGTGGTCCAGAAACACTGGGCCACCCGGCTGCATTACGACTTCCGGCTGGAGATGGGCGGCGTCCTCGCCAGCTGGGCGATCCCGAAGGGTCCCACCCTCAACCCGGCGGAGCGCCGGCTGGCGGCCCACGTGGAAGACCACCCGGTGGACTATTTCGATTTCGAAGGCCTGATCCCCAAGGGCGAGTACGGGGGCGGCACGGTCATGGTCTGGGATTGGGGCACCTATGAGCTCGAGGAGGCCACCACCCCGGAGGAGGCACTGCGGCATGGCGAGCTCAAGTTCCGCCTCAACGGCCAGAAGCTACGCGGCCGCTACGCCCTGGTCCGGACCCGTTCGGACAAGGACTGGCTGCTGATCAAGAAGCGGGACGAGGCGGCCGACCCCAGCTTCGATATCGAGTCGCTGTCGTACTCGGTCAAGACCGGACGCACCCGGGAGCAGATCGAGGCCGGCCAGGACGCCGTGTGGTCGGGCCGCCGTGACGAGGCCGGCGGCCGCATCGACCTGGAGCAGGCGGAACAGGCGCCCATGCCCCAGACCCTGCGGCCGATGAGTGCCACCCTGGTGGATGCGCCGTTCGACGACGAGCGCTGGCTGTTCGAGGTGAAATGGGACGGCGTTCGAGTGCTGGCCTTCGTGGACAACGGCACGACGCGGCTGCAAAGCCGAACGGGCCACTCCGCGAATGACCGCTATCCAGAGGTCGCCGGTCTGTCCCGACTTCTGACCCTCAAGCAGGCCATCGTGGACGGCGAGGTCGTGGCCCTGGATCCGGACGGCCGCCCCTCGTTTCAGCTGCTGCAGAATCGCGGGCGCGAGCCGGTGCCCATCCAGTTCGTGGCCTACGATCTGCTCTACGCGGATGGCCGGTCGCTGCTTCGAGTCCCGCTCGAGGACCGGAAGCGGCTGTTGCAGAACGTGCTCCGGCAGACGGCGACGTTCCGGGTGTCTGAGCACATTGTGGGGAGCGGCAAGAGCTTCTACGCGGCCGCCCGCCAGCAACATTTGGAGGGGATCATCGCCAAGCTCCGGGACAGCCCGTACCAGCCGGGAGTCCGCAGTCACGCCTGGCTCAAGCTCAAGACCGAGCTCACGCAAGAGGTGGTGATCGGCGGATTCACGGCGCCGCGCGCGGGCCGCAAATATTTTGGGGCCCTGATCGTGGGGGTGTACGAGGATGGTCGGCTGACCTATGCGGGCCACGTGGGCGTGGGGTTCACGGAGGACACGCTGAAGGCCGTCCACGAAGCCCTCCAGCCGCTGGTCCAGAAGGCCTGCCCCTTCGAGGGCACGCCGCCCCGAGCGAACGAGAAGCCCACCTGGGTCAAGCCGGAGCTGGTCTGCGAGGTGAAATTCTCGGAGTGGACCCGCGATGGCCGGCTGCGACAGCCCGTCTTCCTGGGCCTGCGCGACGATGTCGATCCGCGGACCGTTCGGCGGGAACGGGCCGAGGATGTGGCGGAGGACCGCGCTAAGGCCGAGCGGTCGGTGAAGGCGCGGGTGCTTCCCAAGCGAACGGCTCCTATCGCCAGCTCGGACGGGTCGCTGCCGCCTACACCCCTGAGCCAGGCCGCCGCCCGGATCGCGGCGCAGTACGGCACCAAGCTCCGCGGCGCCACCGCCACCGAGCTGGAGGCCCTCGACGCCATCAAGAAGGAGGGCGATTGGGCGATCGGCGGCCGGCAGGTGCATCTCACGAACCTCGAGAAGGTCCTGTTCCCGGAGGACGGCCTGACCAAGCGCGACCTGGTCAAGTACTACGTCCAGGTGGCCCCGGTGCTGATCCCGTACTACAGTCATCGGCCGCTGTCCATGAACCCGCATCCCGACGGCATCCATGGGAAGAGCTACTGGGTGAAGGACAAGCCCGACTATGCCCCCGACTGGATTCCGACCTTCCGCTACAACGATCAGAAGAGTGAGAAAGACTGGATCCTGATCGAGGAGGTGGCGACCCTGGCTTGGCTGGCGAACCACGCGGTGATCGACCTGCATCCCTGGTACTCGCGGGTCGACAAGCCCGAATATCCAGACTGGTCCGTCATCGATCTGGATCCCGCGGAGGGTGCCACCTTCCCGCAGGTGGTGCAGGTGGCCAGGCTCCTCAAATCCGCCCTCGACCACCTTCAGCTCAAGTCGGTTCTCAAGACCACCGGCCAGCGCGGGCTCCACATCTATGTCCCGATCGAGCGGCGCTACACCCTGGATCAGAGTCGTGAGTTCGTCGCCAAGCTGGCCAAGATGATCCAGACCCTGCTGCCGGACCTGGTGACCGAGGTCTGGGAAGTCAAGCGCCGGACCGGCAAGATCCGGATCGACTACACGCAGAACGTCATCAACAAGACTCTGGCCGGCCCCTACTCGGTCCGGCCGGCGGAGCACGCGCCGGTCTCCACCCCGATCAGCTGGGATGAGCTCGACGATCCCAAACTGCGACCCGACCGGTGGACCATCGCCAGCCTGGGCGACCGGTTGCTGGCGGTGGGCGATCTATTCCACGAGGCACTGACGCTGCGCCAGCGCCTGCCGAAGCTCTGAGCCGATGGCCGCGGACAAGAGCCTGAAGAGCTGGCAGCAAGAGGTTGACCGGTGGCTCCGACGCCGCGGGATATACTGGCAACCCCTGTCGCAGTTCGTCCGGCTGGTAGAAGAGGTGGGCGAGCTCGGCCGAGAGCTCAACCATCGTTTCGGCGACAAGCCGCGCACGCCGAAGGATGAGCCCGGGTCGGTGTCCGAGGAGCTGGGCGACATCCTGTTCATCGTGCTGCTGCTGGCCAACACCCTGGAGGTCAACCTGGAGGCCGCCCTGGTGAGCGTGCTGGCGAAGTACGACGCGCGCTCCGGCCCGCTCACCTAGGTACGATCACGCCTCTGCACCCGTTTTCCACAGCACTTATGCACCGCCTGTTCCCCCCAGGTGGAAAAACCAGGCCAACAAATGTTCCCTCTGGACGAATCGAAAACAGCAGAGTATTTTGATGCCCTTGTCGCGACGGCAAGATCAGTTTTTCGGTCACGCGCGGGGGGATAACGGGTCTACTAGGCGGCGGAGGGCTCGGGGCAGGGCGGGTCGGCCTTGACACTGGCGGCACCCGGTCGTACAATGCGCCAAACCCCATATCTAGTAGAACCAGACTCTTGCGGGCACCATATCTAGAAGGGAGGTGAGCGGGGAAACGGACTGAAGGGAGGAACTCCGGCGGCGGCAGACGTCGGGCGCGCCCCAGCAAGGGCGCGGGTTCAGAGCTAGGGGGAGACGATGCTCAGGAACACGCTCAGGATGATCAACCAGCAGGACCAATGGTTCAATCAGTTGCGCCGCGAGGAGTCGGCGCGGCGGATGCTTCGGTACTCGCTCTACCAGGCTCTCGAAAAGGTTGAACGCCTCCTCGAAAGTGATGTCATGGAAGTCCCGATCGAAATGCAGGCGCGACTGCGCCGCATCGTGGAAGCCGTTGACCCGCAACTCGCATATCGCGTCGACCAGTCCGGACCCAATGCCCTCGACATCCAGGACATCATCTTCGAGGCCCAGGATCAGCTGATCAAACAGATGCGGGCCTGACACCCTCACCTCGATCGCCTCGCCTCCTGCAGAATCGCCCGGGGCCGTCCCGGGTGATTCTGCGTCTGGGGCCGTCGCGGGACTAGCCAGCGCGGCTAGCGATCTCGAAGGCGGGGGCGAGGCCCTCAAGCTCATCACCAGGTATGCCAGCCTCACGGGCGATTGAGGCCCATCGCCCGACGGCTACGCGCACCTCGTCAGCAACCTGGCTAGCCTGTGCTCCAGAAAGGCGGTAATACGGCGCGGTCTCACCCACGACCGCTAGATCCGGAGCGCGCAAGGTGTCATTGAGCGCGAGGCTGTGTTCCAACTTATCCGGCGACGGGTTGACGTCAAATGCCGGGGCAAGTCGCCATCCTCGCTTGGTACGAAGGAAACCGTGGTTGCGAAGATGGTCGTCCCGATTCGAGGTGAGCACGTTGAACACGACCCGGCGGAAGAGTTGCTTAAGATCGTCTGCGATTCCAGTCGGATCGGCGGCATTTACGATAGCCTGCGCAATGTCGAGGTAGCTCGCGTCTTCGCCGTCGCGCTTTCCGACCAACGTCATCGCAGACGCGTATAGGCGCCGATTAACGCCGAGGCGGTCGAAGCGCCGTGCGGAGTAGGTGTGATAAATGGATCCCAGCCGCATGACCCGCGTCTCAGGGACATCGATACCAGCGTCGCGGGCCAGGCGCGTTACCACGTACTCCCAGCTGCCGACATCGTGTCGATCCTCACGAGAGGGGAACTTCGCCAACCACAGGGCGCCTTCGTCATCGGCGAAACTGGCTTTCGGACGCGCACCCCCGAGTGAACTACCGGGCGCGATGAGCATCGCGATCCAGCGCTCCTCGTCACTCGTAGTCTGTGGAAGACCCTTTTCGAGTTCGCCGGCCCAGTACTCGAGATCACGCAACCGTGCGCTCGGAGGTACGGTAATCGGTTCGTTATCGAGAAAGACCCCATCGCTCATCCGTGCGAAGCGCAGTGCCCCCATTCGCGTCTGATCATTTACGCCGACTAAGAAATCCCAGTCATCCAGCTGCCGTTGCCTTCTCCCCTCTCGCCGCGCTGCCACCGCTTCCCGACGTTCGAGTAGAGTGCGCCCCCAACGATCCGGTGCCGCATCGGTAAATACTCCCGGCATGGTGGACGGGTACTGCTCGCCTTCATAGAGCGGAAGCGAGGGGTCGAGAGAGAAAGAGTCATTCGCCGCGACCCACGTGGGGTCGTACGCGAACGAGATCACGCTTTTCGACCCCGACCGCTCACGTGTAAGTGTCCCGATCACGCGCACTGGGCCAAGTTCGTGCGCGTCCAGGTGTACCGCAACCTGATCGCGGCTCCTAGCCATTTGTCTGCTTCCGCGGCGACGGTCGCCGCGGTCGGTGCAACTGAATGTCTTGTAACCGCTGGCCGAGCTCGTCGTCGCGTGCCAGCTGATCGAGATCGGCGTCGAGTCCAAGCACAGCCAGGACCCGCGCTAACAACCCAAGACTCGATGAGAGATCGCCGCGCTCGAGGCGAGCCAAGGTGACCCGTGTCGCATCAACGCGCGCAGCCAGATCAGCAAGTGAGATGCGACGCCGAAGCCGAGCCAAGCGCAACCGCTCGCCAAGAGCTTGAGCGCGACGCTGGGTTTGGGGGAAAAGGGGTCGTTTTGGCCTCGGCATGTACCATAGAATATACCATAACGCGATTACGGGCGATTCTATAGAGCATTCCGCTGTGCTTCCGACACGTGACCGGCCGACCTTGGTTCAGCCTTCCGTTTGGGCAGTCCAGCTCGCTACGCCGTCAGCTGGTTGAAGTAGCGTTCCACGGTCAGGCCGTGGCGTTCCAGCTCGGCCCTAGCTAACGCCTCATAGCGCCGAGCATGCCAGTCCTCCACCGGGTTGCTTGAATAGCGGAGCAAGCGGTGGTAGGGCTGGGTGAAGAGGGCCCTGGCCGCCAGGAACTCCATGGTCGTCGCCGTAAGCTGCGGCCGCTCCAGGGCTCGGCGGACGGTCTGGTGGATGCCCTGCATGTCGTAGAGGAGGCGAACCCGACTTGGCACATAGAACACCAGGAAGATCGCAATCGGGATGGCGGTCACCATGATCCCGAGAACCAGCCCGAGCGTATGCACCGCGTTGGACCCCGCCTGGCCGGCTGAGATCATGGGATCGCCGGAATGCTGACGCAGCAGCTCCAGCTGATGCCTGAGCGGGTCGGAGACAAAGGGAACGTTCGTCGGGATGGCCTGCTCCAGCGAGATGAGCCAGTTGTTGAAGGTGCGGCCCGCGCCGATCACGCCCTGGGCAAGGACATCGAGCTTGAGCACCAGCTGGTCCACCCAGCGGCCGGCCAGGACCCAGGCCGCCACCCACCCGACCAACAGGAGGTCCACGGACATCCAGAGAAACCGGCGACCGTACACGTCAGGGTAAATGCGCATGGGTCCCCCTTGAGTTGAGTCTGATCGGGGCGAAGTCTAACCCGGATCGGATGAATTGAGGAGCTTCGAGACCCCCCACCCTACCCTCCCCCGCAAGGGGGGAGGAGAATCGGAGCCTTCCCCCTGAGTGGGAGCGAGATCCAGAAGGTCGGCTTAGAGCCCTTCGATGTACTCGACGACTTCGCGGGTCAGGTGGGTTGGCGTCGAGGCGCCAGAGGTCACGCCCACCTTCTTCTTGCCTGCCAGCCATTCCGGCTTTATGTCGCGGTAGGTGTCGACCAGGTAGGCCGGCCGGTGAGCCCGCTCCTGGACAACCTGAACCAGCCGCTTGGAGTTCGAGCTTCGCTCGCTGCCGACCACGATGACCACGTCGCACTCTTTGCCCTGTTCAACGGCTGCCTCCTGCCGGTCCTGCGTCGCCCGACAGATCTCGTTGAAGACCTCGGTCTGCGGATACTTTTCGGTGACCCGCTTGATCATGGCCGCCGTGTCCCAGATGCTCAGCGTCGTCTGGCAGGTAACGGCCAGCTTGGGGTTGGTCAGCTGCAGCCGATCGACGTCCTCCGGATCCTGGACGAGGTGGACCTGGCCAGGCGCCTCACCCACCACCCCCTCCGGTTCCGGGTGCCCGCGCCGGCCGACGTAGACGATGTCATAGCCGCGTTCGGCCAGGTCTTTGACCAGCTCGTGGGTGACAACCACATCGGAGCACGTGGCGTCGACCGCGTGCAAGCCGCGGGCAGCCGCCTTCTCCTTGACCGCGGGCGCGACGCCGTGGGCCGTGAAGATGACGGTGCCGTCCTTGATCTGGTCGAGGCCCTCCAGCCGGTTGTCCGCGTCCACCAGCGTGATGCCACTCTCCTGGAGCTCATCGGTAGCGTGCGTGTTGTGGACCAGGTAGCCGAGCATGTAGATCTTCTCGCCCGGCCGGGCTTTTGCGGTTTGCTTGGCCGCGCGGATGGCCTCCACCACACCGTGGCAGTAGCCGCGCGGCGTGATCTTCAGGACTTCCACAATCCCAGTCTACCCGCGGTCGCGCTTGGCGAAGCCGACGTTACATGCCCGTCACGGGCCGCCCTATCCGATGGTGATCGGCCCGCTGGAGACGGTCAGGATCTTCAGCGCCGCCAGGATGCTGAGGACGGCCAGCACGGCAATGAAGCCTCCCACGACGTACGAGGCGATGCGATGCCGGGTCAGGACGGCCAGCCCGACCAGCAACAGGATGATGGCCACCAGGATATTCGAGAAATTGACGATGACTTTCATACGACCCTCCTTATTCCGTGTGTCTACCCGTTATTGCAGAGCCTGGTCAAGGTCCCGAATCAGATCCCCCGCATCCTCGATCCCAACCGAGAGCCGGATCAGGCCGTCGGCCACGCCCCGGCTCCGTCGCACCGCCGCGGGGATGGACGAGTGCGTCATGGCGGCCGGCAGTTCGATCAACGACTCCACCCCGCCCAGGCTCTCCGCCAGGGTGAAAAGCCGGGTGCGCTCCACCACGGCGCGCGCCGCCTCCAGCCCGCCCGCGACCTCGAACGACAGCGTCCCGCCGAACCCGCTCATCTGTCGGAGGGCCAGGGCGCGCTGCGGGTGTCCGGGAAGGCCCGGGTAGAACACCCGCGTGACTTTCGAATGCGTGCCCAGGAACCCGGCCACCTGGAGCGCGTTGGCTTCGTGTTCGCGCATCCGAACGGCCAGCGTCTTGAGCCCACGCAGGACCAGCCAGGCATCCAGCGGACCGGGCACCCCACCCACCGCGTTCTGGAGAAAGGCCAGCTGCTGGTGCAGGTCATCGCGGTTCATAACGATGGCCCCCGAGATGACGTCGCTGTGACCGCCGAGGTACTTGGTGGCGCTGTAGACGACCAGGTCGGCACCGAGCGCCAGCGGCCGCTGGAAGTACGGGCTCATGAAGGTGTTGTCAACCACCACCAGCGCTCCGTGGGCGTGGGCCTGCTTGCTGACAGCCGCGATATCGACCAGCTTCAGCAGGGGATTGGTGGGCGACTCCAGCCAGACCATGCGGGTCTCGGCGGTCCACGCCCGCTCGAAGGCCGCAGGGTCGCCGGGATCGACAAAGGTGAAGTGCACCCCCATCGGTTCGCAGACCTGGGTGAAGAGCCGGTACGTTCCACCGTAGAGGTCGTCGACCGCGATCACATGGTCGCCCGGCCGCAGCAGCTGGGCGATAGCTGACTCGGCCGCCATGCCGGAGGCGAAAGCCAGGGCATGCCGGCCACCGTCGAGGGCCGCCAGGCAGGTCTCGAGGGCTGCCCGGGTCGGGTTTCCGGTTCGGGAGTATTCGTAGCCCTTGTGCTGGCCGACCTTGGACTGGGCAAAAGTAGAGGTCTGATAGATGGGGACGATCACGGCCCCGGTGGCCAGGTCCGGACTTTGCCCGGCGTGGATGGCCCGGGTGGCGAAACCGAGCTCCGCCTGGTCCGTCACCGGCGCGGGGCCCGGTGCGCCATGAACTCCAGCAGGTCGAGGCGGGTGATGATGCCCATCGGACGGTTGGCTTCCGACACCACCAGGGCGCCCACCCCGCCCAACAGGGCCTCGAAGGCATCGTCGATCTGGGCCGCCGTCTCAATCATGGGGAAGGCAGTGTCCATGGCCGCGCCGACCGGGGTCTCGATCAGGTTGGGGTCGCGATACACCCGGTCGAGCAGCGACCGCTCCTGGATGCTGCCCACCATCCGTCCCCCCGCCCCACCGCCGTCCTCGGTCACCGGCATCTGCGAAATCCCGAATTCCTGCATCATGTCGATGGCGCGGCCGACCTTTTCCCGGGTCGAGACCGTGATCAGCGGCGGCAGCTCCCGCTCCCGGGCCGCGATCACGTCGGCGATGGTCAGCCGTGGGAAGCGCTCCAGGTAGCCGTTCTGTCGCATCCACTCGTCCGAATAGATCTTGCTCAGGTTGTTGCGGCCGGTGTCGGCGAGAATCACCACCAGGAGCTGGTTCGCGTCCAGCTCGGCCGCCACCTCCACCGCCGCCTTCATGGCGGTCCCCGAGGAACCCCCCACCAGGATGCCCTCCTCGCGGGTGATCCGGCGCGCCATCAGGAATGAATCCCGATCGCTGACCCGGATGATCCGGTCGATGGCCTTGAGGTCGATCGTTCCCGGGATGAAGTCTTCGCCGATGCCTTCCACCTTGTAGGGCCGGGCGGTGTCGCCCGAGTACAGGGAGCCCTCCGGGTCGGCGCCCACGATCAGCACCGAGGCCTTCTTGACCTTGAGGAAGTGCGCCACGCCGGTCATGGTGCCCCCGGTTCCCAGCCCACCCACCACCACATCGACCCGGCCGTCGGTTTGCTCCCAGATCTCGGGACCGGTGGTTTCGAAATGGGCCTTCGGGTTCTCGGGGTTGAAATACTGATTGGGCTGGAACGCGCCCGGGATCTCGCGGCTCAGGCGCTCGGCCACGGAGTAGTAGCTTTCCGGCGAATCGCGGGGCACCGCGGTGGGACAGACGACCACCTCCGCCCCGTAAGCGCGCAGCAGCGCCATCTTCTCGGGCGACTGTTTGTCGGCCAGCACGAAGATCATCCGGTACCCCTTGATGGCCGCGGCGATGGCCAGGGCGTGGCCGGTGTTGCCGGACGTCGGCTCCACGATGGTGCCTCCCCGTTTGAGTAGCCCTCGCCGTTCGGCGTCCTCGATCATGCGCAGGCCGATCCGGTCCTTGACGCTTCCCCCGGGATTGAGCGTTTCGACCTTCGCCAGGATGGTCGGCTTCAGGCCTCTGGTGACCTGGTGCATCCGGACGAGCGGTGTGTGGCCGACGGCCTCCAGGATGCTATCCAGGGTCTGCACGCAGCCATATTACGGGGAGGAAGAGCTCGTCGCCTCAACTGGCTAGGCCGGCGGAATGAGATGCACGATTCGGCTGCCTCCTGCGTCGACAATCCAGAGGCGACCATCCGGTCCTGATGCGAGCGAACTCGGGGTAACGTCCCCCCAGGGGAGGGCATACTCGGTGATGGTTCCGTTCAGGGAAAGTCGCCCAACTCGAGAGAGCTTCCCATCGGAAAACCAAAGCGTATCGCCCGCACCCAGGGTCAGGCCCGCAAGGCTCCGGGGCGGACCGCCGACTGGGTAGCGCTTGACCATAACAGTTGGAGATATCGATCCCACCTCGGGCGGAAAGTCAGCACTGCCGTCGCTGAGGAACCAAACGTTTCCATCGCTTGCCCCAACCAGATACTCCGCGGGGACGTCGACTGGGAACTCGTGAATGGCGCCGGCCGGAGTAATCCGTCCGATTCGGATCGACGGGATAGAAAACCACATGTTGCCGTCTGCAGCCAGCGTGATCGAACTTGGCGGCCCGGACACTGGGTACTCGGTCACGACTCCACATGGGGTGACCTTGCCGACCTGGCTGGTGGCTCCGTCGGCGAACCAGACGTTGCCATCGGGGCCGGTCCCGATTGCCCAGGCCCGCCCAGGAAGCGGCAGTGGATACTCAGAGATGACTCCGTCTGGGCCAATTCTTCCGATGCTGCCGGTGTCCTCCGTGAACCACATGGCTCCGTCGGCACCGCGGGTGATTGCTCTTGGGGGGCCATTGCTTCCAACCGGGTACTCCACCACTCTCCCATCAGGTGTTACCCGGCCGATCTGATTGGCGGTTTGTTCGGTGAACCAGGCGCTTCCATCAGGTCCAACCGCGATGCCCAGGATTGCGGTTGACGTAGGAACTGGGAATTCAACATTTCCAAGACTCGCCGCTGGCGAAGCTAGAGCGGGGATGGGTGATGGGCACGTTGTCGGGGAGGGTGGGTTGGTCGCAGTGGCTCTCGCCGGAGTAGCCGTGGGAGTGGGAGTTGTGGCGACTCCGGAACACCCTGCGAGGGTGGCGGCCAGCAGGATCGCGCTGGCGGGAAGTCGGCGTCTCACCCCACCCTTATAACGCTGGACGTTCCAGCCCGTTACCCCGGCTCGGTTAGCGGGCCGATTCCATCTCCCAGATCAGGCTGGCAACCTGAGCAATGACGCTGAAGCCGGCGTCGCTCCCCGGTCCATCGACGCAGATGGCGACCACATGCGGACCGTCCGCCCCACCCAGGACCAGCGCCACGTCGTTGGTCACGGAATCCAGTTCGCCGGTCTTGTGCACGACCGTCACAGTCGCCGGGACGCCGGCTGGGATCCCTTGTTCGAAGGCCGTATGCGTCAGCAGCGGGTAGAGCCACTGCTGCGCGCTGGCCCCACCAGCTGCTCCCGTCGCTTCGGCCGCCATCAGCCGGGCCAGGTCGCTCGCCGTGGTGGTGTTCGGGTCGTAAAAGGCCGACTCGCTGGCCCCGTGTCCGGCCGCATAGGCGTTCAGCGCGGAGCCGCCGCCCAGAAACCGGACCAGCATGTGTGCCGCCGTGTTGTCCGAATCCTGGCCGATCCGGCTGGCCAGGTCTTCCCGCGAGTAGCATGCTCCCGCACTGTAGTCCTGGAACCAGCCGTCTTCCCAATCCTCGGCCGAGTAACAGAGCTGGTCGCCAGGCTGCTCCTGGCCGGCCGCAATTGCCTCCGCCTCGGCCATGAGCAAGGGCAGCTTGTAGGTACTGGCGGCCACGAACGGATCGTCGCCATGGAAGCTCCAGGACTGGGGATTGGCGCCTCCCAGCTCGATCAGCGAGACCGCGATGCGAGCCCCGCTCGCGGATTGGACGCCAGAAAGCTGGGCCGCCAATGGATCAAACGCGCGGGCGACCGCAGTGCCAACAACTGCCTGCTCGGGCGGCGCTGCCACGGGTGGGGCGCTTGAAGTCGGCGGGGTGACGCGACCAACCAGGGACCTGAGGTCGGCAGTCGAGGCCGGCTGGCTGGCTGCGGGCGGCCGTCGAGATCCGGCCTGGACCTCCGCCCGAAGGCCACCCGCGGCCAGGACAGCCAGGGCGATTCCCAGGGCCGCCACCGCCTGGAAGGTTCGGTGCCCGGACCCACTCGAGCGGACGCGCACACTCACCGGTATGGCAGCCGCGCATGAGGTGACCACCAGGGCCGTCTAAGAATTCCCTGAGAGTGGGGCGACATCACGATCCGGTCAAGGTCCGCCACCGACGCCCGGATGAGCGAGTTCTGGTCGGTATAGTTCTGTGAAATGACTCGCGCGTTCGTGTCGGAGAAGTCCGCCCAGTTCACCGAATCGGTGATCCGGGAGATGACCCGGATGTGCCTGGCCCTGCATGGCGAGAACTGCCTCAACCTGGCCCAGGGGTTTCCCGACTTCGCTGCCCCGGCCGAGCTCAAGGAGGCGGCC
>VBID01000204.1 GCA_005880615.1 Chloroflexota bacterium | reverse complement strand
GAAACGGGGACGGAAAAGGGGGGATGTGCCGGTCAGTGGGGTACCGATTACAGGTACCGATTGTAGGATGTACCCGTCACGAGCCGCTTCCCAATCCCGATCCCACAGTCAGGGAATCAAGGATGTGCTGGCTTACTTTCCATCACTGAATGACTGAGCGAGCATTGAAGCATGTTCGATGGAATAAGAGGAAGCAGCAAATGCGCGGTCGAAAGATAGTGCTGGTAGTTGCTCTTGCATTCTTTGTTGTCGGGTTCTATGCCGGGTACAGCGACCCTGCGATTGCTGGGCAGCCCGTGATGTCTCCGATAGGTGTTGGCATGATAACGGGTCTTGTATTCGCATTCTTAGGAGTTCTCTTCTTCTTGTACATTCTAAAGCGGTAAAGCATACCGTCCCGGACCGCCGTGTTTGCTATATCATTATCATCGGCCCAGTCAGGCGGATTACAGAACGAGCTTCCCACGAAGCTTGCGATTGTCCCCGTTCCCACAACCGCGCCATGAAGCCCGCAAGGGCTGAGCGCCCCTTTCCTTTTTGTTTTCCCATGGCTCAGCGGAGCGGCCCGGCGGCTTACGGAACGCCGCACCGAGGTCCCGAATCGGAAGGAATTTGCCGCTATGGAGGAATATAGGTTTCGGCATGTACCTCGGAATCCCGCCACGGGAGGTCCTTCGGTGGTATCTGGTCGGATTCGTTGAAGCCGCAATTTTCGCTGGCCTTGTTTTCTTGGCGCTTATCATGCGACCGGTGTGGCTCGGCGCTGTGGTGCTGGTCGTGGGAATGTTCGCATCCGGCGCTGTGTGGATTCTTGTGCTGAGAAACCGAGGCGAAAGGCCACTCCAAGCGCGGAAGATTCCGAAGTGACAGGTTCACGGTCCAACCGTAAGAATCAGATGACTCTCCGTCGTCGGAAAGGCTTTCCCAAATCGAAGGGATAGAGGTTTCGGCATGGCTGCAAACCCGTCCCTCTCGGCTGACGTACACGGTGGGCTCGTATTTTGCCGTCGCGCTCAATGTCCCCGGCGCGTTCTTGGCATTTCGTTGGGCCGCCAAAACCAGGTGATTTCGGCACAGATAGGTCGGCGTTGCAGCCCGGATGCAGAATGAGAGCCTCTAGTGCCTCGGTGCTGGGATGAGCCATCCGGTGCACGTCTCTCCAAAAACGTCGTGTCTCAAGATTTTGCATTAGTTATTCCAAATCGATGTCTGATGGCTCTGTTATCCGGCTGTCTGTGTCTGAAATCATTATATACCGTGCAGCGGATGCGAAACGTGGCGGTGGCAGAGGGCCGCCGCATGGAGTCGTGGATGTCGTATTCGGGGGCTGGCTTCCGACCTTCGAACGTCCCGGTGGAGGAAGGGAAGGTGTACGAAGCCAAGATCGAAGATATCGGTCGGGAAGGCGACGGACTCGCGCGGATCGCGAACTTCGTGGTCTTCGTCCCAGGGACGAAGATCGGGGACGAGGTCAAGATCAAGATCACGAAGGTCCACCGGCGCATGGCGTTCGGAGAAGTCGTCCGCGAGTGACGTCGCGCCGATGCGGGGGGAGCCAGGGAGAGCGCGAGCGGAAGCCGGAGACTCCGTCTTCGAGCTTCGAAAACCGTAGAATAAGTTCCTTATATGCGCCGCACCCCATCGACTCGCGAGGACGGTTCTGTGCTGCGCTCACGGCAGGTTGTCCTCGCGGCCGCCGCGGCCGGCGCCGCTGCGCTCTTGATCGGATCCACCCTCGCGGTCCTCACGCTCCGGCCCGCCGTGCTCGACTCAGACGGAGACGGCGTTCCGGACTCAATCGAGGCCGCCACCCAGCGAACCGTGGTCGCCGCGACGGCGGGAGATAGGTTCACGATCGTGAGCCGGCTTGCGAGCGCTCCATACCAGGACCAGTTCGAGGTGTCCTACGCGGCCGGGACCTTCGTCGTCACGTATGACCGCGCTCGCGGCAGCGACAGTTCATATCAACTCGAACTCCGGAACCTCGTCGAGTGGGTGGATGCCAACCGGAACAATCGGATCGATCCGGGCGAGACCGCCGGCGTGGGAACGACGTTGGGGACCAGCGCGTTCGCCAACGCCCCCGTGACGAAGACTCAGGTGGACAGCGCGGACGGCGGGCACGTCACGCAGTTGTCTATCCGCAGCACGACGGCCAACATGACCTTGAACGTCACCGTGGCCGAGCGGTTCATGCGCCTCTCGAGTACAAGGGTCCTGACCCCCATGGAGGTCAAACTCGACCTGACCATCGATCGGGCGACCCTCACGCCGGGGGCCGGGCTGGGCCTCGACGTGCGCATCAACACGACGAAGCAAATCGAGTTCAACAACCGCAGCTGGGACGACGTGAATGAGTTCGCCGAAGGCGAGGCCGGCCTCAACGTGACCGGAGGTCCGCCGACGAGCCCGGCCACCGTGTTCTTCTCCTGGTCCAAGTCGGCCATCGCGGACGGCCGCGAGATCCCGGTGACCTACACGAACGTCTCGACCGGCGATCCGAATTCCTACGAGCTCTATCTGGCATACCCGATCAGCGCGACCGGTTCGCCGGTGAAGCTCGTTCATGATCCGGTCCTTGGCGTCGACAGCGTCGCGTACGAAGGCGTCGTGACCCGCACGCCAGAGCTTCAGGGAGACCTCGTGCTCTACGCCGCGTCCCTCGCTGCCGCCGTGTTCCTCATCGCCCTGACGTTGATTATCGCAGACCGCCGCCGCAAGAAACCCGAGGAATAAGGCCGGAAACCTTAACACCCGGGTCCTTTACGGTTCGCGGCGGTCCCCATGGTGGCCATCGAGAACGTCCTGCTCGCGGCCGAATCGGTCTTCGCCCTCGTGCTGACGGTCATCGCGGTCCTCGCCCTCCGGAGGGCGAAGGATGTGCAGCTTGCCTTCCTGGCGGCGGCCTTCGGCGTGTTTTTCCTGAAGGCCCTTCTCTTGACGATCTCCTTGTTCGCGCTCTCGCTCACCTCCGGTCAAGTGTTCCTGTTGTCCGGGTCCCTCGACCTCGTGATCCTCACCCTGTTCTACGGGTTCACTCTGCGGCGCTGAGCGCCGCGTGGTCTTCATGGACCGGGAGATCCTGGCCGTCAAGACCCGGAAGGACCTCTATGACTTCGTCCGCAAGAATCCGGGTTTCCATCTTCGTGAACTATCGCGAGCGCTGAACCTGTCGATCACCCTTGCGGATTACCACCTGCGGTTCCTCGAGAAGCACGAGCTGATCACGTCTGCCATGGACGGGGAGTACAAGCGGTTCTATCCGCGATCGACGCCCGGTCAAGCGGAGGCGCGGCCCGCCCTCAGCGAGGCGGAGAAGCAGATCCTCGCCTTCTTGCGTCAGCCGGTGCCGCTGAAAGTGATCGACTTCCTCATGGAACGGGAGGCGGCGACGCACAAAGAAATGCTGGAGCAGGTGCCCGTCTCGCCGTCGACGCTGTCTCACCACCTGAAGAAAATGCAGGGGGCGGGGATCATCGCCCACGCAGAGCCGAGCGAGCGCGGATACCGCGTCGTCGATCCCAAGGCCGTCGCGCGCCTCATGACCGCCTATGAGTTGGCGACGCCGGACCAAGTCGACACGTTCATTCGCGTTTGGGGCGAGTTCCGGCTCTGACCAATCTCAGAGGATCCGGACGAGTTCCTGCGCGACCCACTCGACGAACTCTTGGTCCGTCGGGGTGAATGCATTGAGCTGGTCGGAGTCGATGTCGATCTCCGCGATCGCGGCGCCGTCTCGGAGGATCGGCACGACCATCTCCGCGCGCGTGTTGATGAAACACTGAAGGTACCGTGGAT
The DNA here is from genome assembly GCA_005880615.1 of Chloroflexota bacterium. Classification (GTDB taxonomy): domain Bacteria; phylum Chloroflexota; class Dormibacteria; order CF-121; family CF-121; genus CF-121. The sequence continues at coordinate 55 of VBID01000204.1, read as the reverse complement.
CGTCGTTCACGTCGGGCACGATGACGGTACCCTTCTCTGAAACGGCGGCCGAGCA
>VBID01000203.1:3141-7176 GCA_005880615.1 Chloroflexota bacterium | reverse complement strand
CCTCCCAACCCACCTGCCCGCGGTCAGGTGCACCGCCTTGTTAACGAGATGAGTCACACTTGGTAGGGCTCCTTCGTTCGCGGAGCGTCAGGCGCTTGCTTGTCGAGCGACTGTCGATATCTCACACAGCCTTCGATAAACTGCGGCCAGTCCGGCACCACGGGAACCGGATCGGTTCTCTCCGGCAAGAGGCCCCAGAGCGCCGGATGATGCCAGCAGAGGTCATGCTTCGTACTGTCACGATGCTGGCGGATGCCTTGCCGCAGCTTCTTCACTTCATCGATGAGTTGCCCAAGCGACATCCGTTCTAGGTCCTCGTCCACGCTGCTCCTTCTCAGGCCTCTCAAGATCGTTCTGCGGACACACCGATGACGGTGTCACCGCTTGGCCACTGCGTGGTCCCGAAGTTTCATGATCGCATTGCAGTCCGGGCAGCGCTTCTGAGCCCGCGGCGATTCTTCCCCATCCTCGAGACGAGGCCCTGGAGTAGTTGGGAGCACCGTCCCGCAATTCGGGCACCACAGCGAGGGCTGCGACGACTGCATGCTCACCTCCTCCAACGCATCGGTATCTGGCTTCAGCATGTGATGGTAGGTTCCTTGCACCCGAATATACGCTCGCCACCGCTCGTGCCACAAGAGGGACGGCCGTCGGATTGCAGGCCGACCGCAGGGCTCCCGGAGCCCGGCGAACGCCGGGTGTCGGAGGGGTTCTTCTCTGCTTCGCTGTTAACCAGGGCAACCTCGGTGTTAGTCACAAGTGGAGAGCCGTCGGGACCCCGCTTCGGCCCGAGCCCAGTGAATGATGGCAGCCGCCCTGACCGCCCACCCGCTCGCCTTCGCGGCGGTCGGTTTATTCAGGAGGGCCAGGCGGAGTCTCGCGAGACCGTCGGTCGGCATCGGTGCTATGATGCGGCATCTCAAGATCGCTGGTACGGGTCGCGACGGCTGTCCCCATCGTTGAGCTGCGAGATTCCCCGGAGTTGGGATGATTCCTGGGGCCGCGGGAGGATGATCATGGACAAGCGGGCGGACGAGCGCCATGACGAGGCCCTGGGCCTCAACGACCTGTCGGTGACCCGCCGTGACTTCCTGGGCGGAGCGCTCTTGGGCGCCGGCGCCGCATTGCTCGGCATGGCCGCGCCGGCGATCGTTCGCGCCGCCGGGCCGGACGCCGGAAGGTCGGGCATCCCAATGCTGGGGGCCGATTGGACTGGCCCTGGCGGGATCGGCGACTACAGCCGCTCCAACGGCAACACGCACGAGGTCGTGAACGCCGCTCATTCCATCTGGAAGGGCGACTGGGACAAGCCACCGGCCGGCGCCACCGACGCAGGGACATTCGATCTGGTGGTGGTGGGCGGTGGCTTCGCCGGGTTGATGGCGGCCCACACCTTCAACAAGGAAGGCAAAGGCACCTGCCTGCTGCTCGACAACCATCCGATCTTTGGTGGCGAGGCCAAGCAGAACGAGCTCTCGATCGACGGCTATCGCCTGATAGCACCGCAGGGATCGAACGGGTTCTCCTGGCCGAACTCCGCCCGAGTATGGAAGGAGATCGGGCTGCCCGGCAAGGTCGAGGAGTTGCAATGGCAGCGCAAGGCCGCAGGCACCAACAAGCCGCTACGCATCCCCGATGACAGCTACGAGTCGATGCCCTTCACGACCGGCGAATCCGACGTTGGTTTCTTCTACAAGGATCCCTCGGCGCCCAACGGCCACCGCTGGGTCAAGGAGCCGTGGGCCAACGGGTTCCGGGACGCCCCCCTGCCGGAGCGGGTCAAGCTCGAGCTGATGATGATGCAGCACTTCGAATACCGCGAGCCGGTGCGCAAGGACTGGGACCGGTGGCTCGATAGCATGACCTATAAGGAGTTCCTGCAGAAGGTCGTCGGGATCACCCGCAAGGAGGTGTTCGAATACCTCGATCCCCTGGTCGGGGCGACCTATCCGGGACTTGGCAGCGACGTGATCTCGGCCTACACCGGGACCGCCTTCCCGGGCGCCGAAGCCGTCTGGAAGGCGGCGACGGGATTGAAGTCCGACGAGCCGGAGGGAACGATCTACGCCAGCTTTCCGGGCGGCAATTCCGGGATCGCCAGGCACTTCGTCAAGACGATTCTCCCCGACGCGATCGAAGGCAGGCGTTCGATCCACGACGTCGTTCTCGGCAAGGTCTACTGGCAGGCCCTGGACCGCGACGGGAGCAAGGTCCGCATGCGACTGGGATCGACGGTGGTCCGCGTCGAGCACGCGGGATCTCCGGATTCACCCTCGGCGGTCAACGTCACTTATGTGAACGCCGGCAAACCATACCGCGTCAAGGCCCGGGGCGTGGTCATGGCCTCAGGCCAGTGGATGAAGGGATCAGCTGCGCGCGCTGGCTCGAGCACGAGGGGTTCGGCTGGTACACCGGCCTCAGGGCCCCGATGGTGCTCGAGGGGGACCAGATGCCGCTCGACCCGGGCAAGCCGACTATTCTGACTTTCTACATCCCGTTCACCTATGCCGTCTCCCAATCGGGCATGCCGCTCGCGGCTCAGGCTCTGAAGGCGCGCAACGAGCTGCTCTCGATGAGCTACAAGGAGATCGAGCGCAAGATCCGCCAGCAGATGGCGGAGATGTTCGGCAACTATGGCTTCGATCCCAAAACGGACATCGCCGGAATCATCACCAACCGCTGGGGGCACGCCTACGTCGTACCGCAGCCGGGATTCTACTTTGGACGAGACGGCAAACCAGCGCCGAGGGAGGCAGTGCGAGTAGGTTACGGTCGCGTGCGCTTCGGGCACTCTGAACTGACCGGCTTCCAGCTCTGGGACGCTGCGTGCGACGAGGGAGAGCGGGCGACCAAGCAGGTGCTGGCCTTGATCGGATGACGCGCAAGATTCCACCCGCCGAACCAGGGAGGAGACCATGGGCAGCAAGAAGCATGTGAACCGCCGTGATTTCGCGAAAACTACCCTGGCCGCGAGCGCAGCCGGCATGGCCCTCTCCAACGTGCTCGGCGCCGAAGTCGCCGCGGAGCGGACGAACGCCGCTGAAACTGCGCTCGAGGCCGAGGACGCGCCGGCCGGTGCGAAGCCGGCCGCGGCGAAGGGCGCCGGAGAAGTCGCGAAAGGCTACCCCAAGGGATGGCGCGAGGGGACCACGATCCCGGCCGAGTACTACCTCCACCCGAGGCACTACGAGAACGATGAGCGCTTCATCGCGGACCGCTTCTGGCTGATGGTCGATCACGAGAGCCGTATTCCCAATCCGGGTGACTACTTCGTGTTCGAGTTCGGCCGCGGCGAAAACGTCATCATCGTGCGCAATGACGCCGGCACGGTGAAGGCGTTCCACAACGTGTGCCGTCACCGAGGATCGAGACTGTGCCGGGACAGCGACGACCCCAAGCCGGGCGATCCTCGCCTGTCGGTTCGCCAGCTGAGCGCCAGCGGCAACACGCCGCTCTTCCGTTGCCCGTACCACGGCTGGACGTACGATCTGGACGGGCGTCTCGTCCAGTCGTATCGGATGCAGAAGGATTTCGACCCGGCCAAGAACGGGCTCATCCCCTGCCACATGCGGGTCGCGGAAGGCCACATCTTCGTCAACCTGTCGCGCGAGGAGCAGCCTCCCGATTTTGAGTCCAGCCTCGAGTACTTCCGCCAGGTCGCCCAGCAATACGGCTTCGCCGGGTTGAAGATCGGCGCCCGGCGGTTCTACCCAATCAAGGCAAACTGGAAGCTGGCGATCGAGAACTTCCTCGAGTGCTACCACTGCGGGCCTTCGCACAAGAGCCTGGTCACAATTCACAACTGGGACTACACGCTCTCGGACGAGCAGCAGTCTCGGAGGAACAAGGACGTTACCGAATGGGAGGACCGGGCCGCCCGTCTAGAGGCGGCCGTGAAGCGAGGAATGGGCATGGGCGGGGCGAGCGACCCCGCCGCCATGGAGGGAGAGCTGAATCCCGGTTTTCTGACCGGCTCGCTCGACGGCAAACCGGTGGCGCCGCTACTACCCAATATCAAGGACTGGACCCACAAAA
>VBID01000203.1:0-3095 GCA_005880615.1 Chloroflexota bacterium | reverse complement strand
GATGGCGCTCTGGGACATCACGATTCAGGAGGACATCTGGATCGTCGAGAACAACCACCTCGGAATCACGTCGGGTACCTACAGCTCCGGACGGTACGCCGGCCATGAGACCTATCCGGCCGACTTCGTCAAGTGGTACATGGCCGAAGTCGTGAAGGCGTGAGGCGGTGGCTCGCGGCCATCGCCATGCTGGCGATCGGCTGTGCCGCCCGTATCCCGCCGAAGGAGATCTGGGCCCCTGACGCCTCGGCCGTTCCGGGCGCTCCGGCCGCCGTCCAGAACGCCGGGGTGGTCGGCCCGACGTCCGGCGCGCCGGGCACCCTCTCAGACGGCGTCTACAGCAAGGAGCAGAGCCAGCGCGGCCAGGTCATCTACTTCACGACATGCGTTCGCTGCCACAAGGCGGAGATGACCGGATCGCAGATCGTGCCGCCGATCATTGGCGAGCCTTTTCTCGCTCGATGGAGCCGGAAGACAGTCGGCGACCTGTTCGAATGGGTGCGGACGTCGATGCCGCCCTTCGACACCGAGCGGCTGAGCCGCCAGGAGTCGGCCGACGTCCTGGCGTACATCCTCAGCCGAAACGGATTCCCCGCCGGCGATGCCGAGCTGGCCGCCGACTTCGATGCGCTCCGGCTGATCCGCGTGGCCTCTGATCCAGATAAGACGGACGCGAGCACCACCCCTCAGTCCCCTGCTGGCTTCCGATAGTCGCATCTCGTGGTTGAGAAGAACGAGAGCCCCGACCGCAGGCGCGACCGGGGCTCCCCAGGCTGCCTATCGTTGTTACTCGGGACTAAGCGTGCGTGGCTCCGCCCTTGATCGGAATGTTCGAGCTCAGGCACGGTTCGGGTTAAAAGTCCGAGCTGTAGGGGCCCCGTTCCGGTCACACCCCGCCACGGTAGGTTCACCAACTGTCCTGGCGCCTTCCTCGCTCGGAATCACATCGAAAAGAGCGGCATCAAGTCTCGCTGGACCACTACAGGCACAGCTGTGCTCGGGAAGAGGCGAGTGACTCCAGCCCTACTTGCCCCACCGCCAGGTAAAGCCGACGTTCGCGGAGAATCCGTCGAACCGTGTGTCACGACTAAAAGAGGCCAATCTGATTCTAGTGTCCACCTTCCTCCACAGCGTCTCGACGAAGAACCGCGAATCCCTGCCAAACTCCAAGCCCGCCTGGCCGTAGACGCCAGTCTTGCTGTCGATGTCACCCTGGTTGGTGCTGAAAAAATAGTAGGTGACTCCGGCCCCGGCATAGGGGTTGATGGGCCCACCCGGCAGAAGGTTGACGCGCAGGCCCCCGTCCACCGGTTTAGCCTTGACGTCGACGCTCTGCCCCCCAATGTCGGTGGTGAAGCTGGGGTAATAGGTCCCGTGGAAATCGAGCTCGAGAAGCTTCACAAAGCTAATCCCGACTCGCCCGCCTCCGCCCCAGCTCCTGTCCGCCTGGTCAGAGTCCCAGTAGGAGCCGTACACGCCGAAACTGCCTGCCCAAGCCGGTATGGAGAACAGCATGCCTGCAGCGACTGCCGTCACCGTCCTCTTCCAGTTCATGAGAACCTCCATGGCGGGTTCACCCATCCTGGTGCATACGAGCATCCCACCCTATCGCAGGATTTCGGCTTCGGCAAATTCTCGAGCGAGGACCCATTTGCGATGCGCCGCATTCTGGTCTGATCCGAGCGAACGGTGGCACGTCCGCCCACCGCCCGGGCACTCCTCTTCCAGGCAGACGGAACATTCGGGAGGGGCACTACTGTCGATCAGAACCTTACCGGATCAATTTCTCCGATAGAGCGGTTGCAAATTCGTTTCTAGTCATCTCCGGATGACACCTTGCCGACAACTAGCAAGGGACCATGGCGCTTAGCCCTATTCGGAGCCTGCGCCAAGCGATTGAAACGACGCGCTCTTTCGGAATCCAGAGGGCGCGAAGTGCTCGTGGCACTTCTCTTGCTTAGCTTGTCTCCCCGAAAGCACTTCATCTTGAGTCAAGTGGGCCCCCAATGGGGAAGGCCCGCCGCCGCTGTTCCTCAGGGAGCGACGGGGTCATACGCTCGCCGAGCAGGGGCAGGCGCGCTTCGGCGAACCGCGATGGGTGAAGCGGGAGGGGTTTAGTACCGTGAGGATGAGGAGCAGGCTGACCGTGATCGTCCCGGCCTATAACGAGGCCGGCTCGATCGCGGATACGATTCGAAGCATCCAGGCGCAGACTCTGACGGCCGAAGAGATCATCGTCGTCGACGACTGCTCGACCGATGCGACCGGGATGATCGCCAGAGCGTGCGGCGTCACCGTCCTGCGTCCTCCCAGGAACACTGGCTCGAAGGCTGGTGCTCAGGCTTTTGCACTGGCGCACGTGAACACCGACCTCACCATGGCGATCGACGCGGACACGGTGCTCGCGCCCGACGCAATCGAGAAGCTCCAGCCTGCTCTCGACGACCCGAACGTCGGCGCAGCTTGCGGGCTGGTCATTCCGCGACGGGTTTCGACGATCTTCGAGCGCGGACGCTACATCGAGTACCTTTTCGCCTTCACCTTCTACAAGCCCATCCAGGACCTCTACGAGAAGCCGTTGATCTCGTCGGGCTGCTTCTCCGCGTACCGCACCGGGATCCTCCGGAGCGTCGGAGGCTGGAGCGCGCGCACCATGGCTGAGGACATGGACCTGACTTGGAGCTTCTACCAAGCCGGCCGCGCCGTGCGCTTCGTGCCGGAGGCGGTCTGCTACCCCCTCGAGCCGCACAACTACCATTTCATGAGGAAGCAACTGCGCCGCTGGTCGCACGGGTTTGTGCAGAATGTGCGGTTGCACTGGAGGGGTGTGATCCAGGAGCCCTACTTGCGCACGATCGTGGCCGTGGCGATGTGGGACGCGACCGTCGCCTCGGTTGCCTACCTGATCGTGCTGCCCGTGCTCGCCGTCGCTGTCAGCCCGGTGTTCCTGTTGGGCTACTTGCTCGACCTACCCGCGGTGCTCGTGCCTGTCCTCGTCAAAGCAGTCGAACGCCGGGAGGTCGGTCTGGCGCTCGCGAGCATGCCTGGCTTCCTTGTCCAGCGCGTTCTCAACGGCCTCTTCATGCTGCAAGCTC
>VBID01000202.1 GCA_005880615.1 Chloroflexota bacterium | reverse complement strand
GTACTTCGACCTCGGCACCGCCCTGCGCCAGCTCGGCGTCGCGCGCGATCCCCTGAGCCTTGCCGGCCGGCTGACCACGCTCGTCAACCACCCGATCACGATTGCCCGCGCCGTGCTGCGTGGTCTCCTCCGGCGGCAACGGCCGGGAACTGCATGACCCCGGTGGCCGATATCCCCAGCCTCGCCGGGCAGACGGCCGTCGTGACCGGCGCGACCAGCGGCCTCGGCCTCGAGGCCGCGGTGGCCCTGGCGCGCGCGGGGGCACGGGTGCTGATGGTCGGGCGCGACCCCGTCAGGACCGTGGCGGCCCTGGAGGACGTGCGGCGGCGCTTGGGTGTTGGCGGAGGGAGGGGGACCGTGGAGTCGCTGCTCTGCGACCTTTCCTCCCAGGCGTCGATCCGCCGACTCGCCGCCCAAGTCCTGGCGCTGGCCCCGAGCCTCGAGATCCTGGTCAACAACGCCGGCACCGTGAGCGTCAAGCGGAAGGTGACGGTCGACGACATCGAGACCACCTTCGCGGTGAACCACCTCGGGTATTACCTGCTCACGCGATTGCTGTGCGATCGGATCGTCGCCAGCGCCCCCGCCCGTATCGTCAACGTCGCCTCGCACCTCCACTACAAGGGCACTCTCGACTTGGGTGACCTGGGGTTCGAGCGGGGGTACCACGTCCTCAGCGCCTACGCGCGGTCCAAGCTTGGCAACGTCCTGTTCACGCGCGAGTTGGCGAAGCGGCTGCGGGGAACGGGTGTGACGGTCACCGCGCTCCACCCGGGGAGCGTCGCTTCCAACATCTGGAGCGGCGCGCCGCGCTGGACCCAACCGCTCCTCGCCATCGCCAAGCGGCTGTTCATGATCTCGCCCGAACAGGGTGCCGGGAGGATCATCTATCTCGCCGCCAGCCCCGACGTGGCAGGTGACACAGGGCTCTACTTCGAGCATGACCGGCCCACACCGCCGTCGCCGCTGGCTTGCGACGACGCGCTCGCCGCGCGGCTGTGGGAAGCAAGCGCGCGGCTGGTACGGCTGGACGCCTGATGACCAAGGACGGCCTGCCGTGGCTCCGGTACTATGGCGCGGTGCCGCCGACCCTCCACTATCCCGAGGGATCGCTCTCGGCAGCGGTGCTGGCCACCGCATCGCGGGGACCCGACGCGCCGGCGCTGACGTTTCTCGGCGCCACCACGACCTACCGCCAGCTCGCCGAGGCGATCGAGCGTTGCGCGGCTGCGCTGGCTGGGCTGGGCCTGCGCGCCGGCGACCGCATCACCATCGCCCTGCCCACCTCGCCTCAGGGCGTCATCGCCTTCTATGCCGCCAACAGACTGGGCGCGGCCGCGGTCATGGTGCACCCGCTCTGCACCCCGCCGGAGATCGAGTTCTACTTGAACGCCAGCCACTCGCGTTTCGCGCTCACCTTGGACCTCTGTTATCCCAAGTTCGCGGCGGTGCGCGCGAACACCGGGCTCGAGCAGCTCATCGTCACTCGCATCACCGATACGCTGGGCCCCCTCAAGCGGTTGGTGTACCGGCTCACCCGCGGGCGTACGGCGCCCACCATCCCGCGGGACCGGACGGTGCGCTGGTGGCGCCCGCTGATGGCGCTGGCCTGGCCGGCCGCGCCGCAGCCCCAGGGAACGGCGGAGGATCTGGCCGCAATTCTCTTCTCCGGCGGGACCACGGGCTCGCCCAAGGGTGTGATGCTGTCGAACCGCAACCTCACGGCCGAAGGGATGCAGGCGGCGGCGTGGGTGGGACTGGGGCCGGGCGACGTGATGCTGGCGGCCCTCCCCATCTTCCATGGCGTCGGGCTGGGCTTGTGCATCAACGCCGTGTTACTGAGCGGGGGCAAAGCGATCCTGGTACCCGTTTTCAACGCGGCCGCCGTTGCCGACGTCATTCGTACGGGGAGGCCCACCCTCATGGTCGGCGTGCCGACGTTGTACGACGCGCTCACGCGGGATCGTTCGCTGGCCCGAGCCGATCTCTCGTGCTTGCGGGCGGCGTTCTCGGGGGCGGACACGCTGCCCAGGCCCGTCAAGGAGCGGTTCGAGCGGATGGTAGCGGAGCACGGCGGCGCCGTGCAGCTGGTCGAGGGGTACGGCCTTACCGAGGCGGTCACCGGCATCATGGCCATGCCGCTCACAGAGTACCGCGAGGGAAGCGTTGGCGTGCCGTTCTCGGACATGCGGGTGGCGATCTGCCGGCCGGGCACCGTCGAGGAGCTGCCGG
>VBID01000201.1 GCA_005880615.1 Chloroflexota bacterium | reverse complement strand
GCATCGAGCGAGTTCCTCCCCCGCGCCGGCCGCTCCCGGGCGGTCCCGCCGGAGGTCCTCGACCTGGAGGAGAACCTGCGCAACTTGGGCCTGACCCGCGAGCAGCTCATCGACGTCGCGATCCTTGTGGGTACCGATTTCGACCCGGGAGTCAAGGGGATCGGGCCGAAAACGGCCGTGAAGCGAATTCGCGAGTGGGGCTCCCTTGACCGCGCGCCCTCGGAGATTCGGGCGAAGTTGCCCGGTCGGCTCGACGAGATTCGCGCGTTCTTTCAGAATCCGCCGGTGACGGAAGCTGGCGACCTGACGACGCGACCTCCGGATGGAGCGGGCGTCTTGCGATTTCTCTGCGATGAGCGGAACTTTTCTCCGAATCGCGTTGAGGCGGTCCTCGACCGATTCCGTGCCGCCCGGCGCCCTTCACGGCGACTCGAGGAGTTCGGCTGAATCGGACGGTCCTCGAACCGCACAGTCTCGAAACGATTAACTACGGGTAGTCGGATTCCCGCACGTCCGCCTGTGGGATTCTCGGGGGACGGAGGAGAGGCCTTTGGAAGCGAAGCCTGTTGAGAAACCACGCACGAGCAGAAAGCTACTTTACGCCGTCGTCGCCGTGATTGTCGTTGCGGTTATCATCGCGAGCGTTGCTGCCGTGATCCTGACCGCGCCGCCCGCGCCGGTCAAGCCGATAACGATCGAATTGTGGTACAACGACGACGGCCACTACGGAGACACAGAGCCAACGGTCGCGGTCCTACTGAAAGCCCAGCTCGAGAAGTCGGGCGTGTTCCAGGTGAACCTGAAACACTCGGCGTGGAGGACTTTTGTCGGCCAGTTCTCAAACAACCAGCTTCCGTTCTTCCAACTCGGTTGGTTCCCTGACTTCGCTGATTCCGACAACTATGTGACGCCCTTCATGAGGACCGGCTTCCAGAGCTTGGGAACGAACTACAGCAACCCTACGATGGACGCCTTGATCGACAACGAAACCAGCTCAACCACGGGCCGCGACACAACGTTCTCTCAGATTCAGGACCTGGCCGCCCGCGACGTGCCCACCCTCCCGCTCTGGATGACCACCGCGGTCGCTGTCCGGGAACCGAGCATTTCCGGCGTCGTGCTGGATCCGTATCTGTTCCGATATTACTTCATCGGAAAGAACAACACGGCTACGTCCACACTCACCATGTCCACGACCGACAAGCTCACCAGCCTGGACCCTGCGGTGGAATACGATCTCTTTTCGGGAACCGTGGTGGGCAACATCTTTGATACGCTCTACACCACGACCCCGACGAACGGCTCGGAGATCCCGCAGACGATCCCCCTCCTCGCCGCGGGGGCTCCGGTCAACCCGGTCGGCGGTGACCCGAAGGTGTGGGAGGTGACGCTGAAGTCGGGCTTGGTCTTCGCCGACGGCTCACCGATCACCGCTCGCGACGTCCAGTTCTCGTTCCAGCGCCTCGCCAAGATCAACAATCCTGAAAGCGCGGTGTTCTACGTCACGGGGCTCATGGACGGAAACGTGTTGGCAAACACACCCGACAACGTCATCAGCATGCCCGATGGACCAACGGGCCTCCGGGTGCAGTTCCACCTGAACAAGACCTATGCGATCTTCCCGAACCTGTTGACGTTTAGCACGACCTCCGTTTTGAACCACAACGTCTATCCGGTGGGCACGGCCGTCGACAACCCGACGACGTTGCCTGGCGGTGGTGTCGGGGGCGGTTCGGGCGCGTACGTCGTCCAGTCGACGGACCTCGCGAACTCGATCGTATTCACGGCGAACCCGAACTACAACTTCAAAACGTACTGGCAGCAGTACCAGAGCAAGGGCGCCCCGAGCATCCCGGTCCCGGTATCCAACACCTTCAGCATCAGCCTCAAAGCGGCAGCGCCCGCGCTGAGGCAGGACGTTCAGGCCCACGTCGTCAACCTGGGATACCGGAGTTTCAATCCGCCGGACGTTACCGCCTTGCAGGCGGACGCCACCCTGAAGGTCGACTTGGGCAACAGCCCTCAGATCCGGTATATGGTGTTCAACTCCGGCACGGCCCCGTACAACAAGATCCAGGTCCGACAAGCGATCGCCTACTCGGTGAACCGCCAAGAGATCGTGAACATCGTCTTTGGGGCTCTGGCCCAACCTTTGTGGAGCATGATCCCGCCCGGCTGGTACGGCCATAAGGACGTGTTCAAGGATGTCTACGGTTCGTCGCCGGACCCGGCCAAGGCGAAGGCACTGCTCCAGCAGGCCGGGCTCCTGAGCTACATTCCGCCGGTTGATTTGGCCGTGGGCGTGGCCCGGAGGCGCGCGGACTAGGGGAAACCTTACTCAAGAGGCCCCAGTCCCAACGAGGTCGCATGGCCCGGGCCTCCCCCCTTTTGCTGTACATCATCACCCGGGCCCTCCTGGCCGTCCCGATGCTGGTCATCCTGCTCACGGCGGTCTTCGTCATCCTTCGGCTGATTCCGGGGGACCCCATCCAAGCCCTCTTTGGCGGCCGCGGCAACCCGTCGGTCGTGGCTGCCGCACGCGCCCAGTTGGGGCTCGACCGGCCGCTCATCGTCCAGTATTTCGACTATCTGGGCCGGGTCTTCACGGGCAACTTCGGTCAGAGCCTTACCCTCTACCCCGGCCAATCGGTGATGCATTGGATCTTGCTCGTGTTCCCCGCGACGCTCGAGCTCGCGCTCTACTCCATGATCGTGGCGGCGGTGGTCGGCATTCTCACCGGTGTCGTCGCGGGACGCTACCGGGGCACTCCCGTCGATGTGACCCTCCGGATGTACGGGATC
>VBID01000200.1 GCA_005880615.1 Chloroflexota bacterium | reverse complement strand
CGAGCCAGCGTGGAGGAGATCCGCAAGCGGGCGCTCAAGGACGGGATGGTGACCATGCGCAAGGACGCCGTGGCCAAGGTCGATCAAGACATCACCACCATGAGCGAAGTCATCCGCTCGGTGTACCTGGCCTGATGCCCGCCCTGCAGAAGTTCGCCTACCGCGCCTACTCGGCGGATGGCGTCCGAACCGTCCGGACCCTGCAGGCGGCCAGCCTCGACGACGCCAAGCGAGTGCTGTGGAACGAGGGCTTCAGGATCGTCGATATCCGGCCCCGGAGGCTGCGGCTGCCCAGCCTACACCAGCTCTTCCCGTCGTTCATGCGAGTCCGGAAGTCCCAGGTCATCCTCTTGACGCGGCAGCTCGCCACCTTCGTCAAGGTAGGCGTCCCCATGCTGGAGGCCTTCGCTGTCTTGCACGAGCAGGCCACCTCCGGTGAGCTGCGGGCGGCGCTACGCGACATGATGATGGACCTCGGTCAGGGTCGTCCGCTGTCGGCGGCGATGAACCAGCATCCGCGGATCTTCAACCGCCTGTATGTGGACATGGTGCGGGCGGCCGAGGTCAGCGGCGAGCTGGACGAGGTCCTCAGCCAGATCGCCAGCTACATGACCCGCGAGGATAGCGCGGTTCGGCGCATTCGCAGCGCACTTATCTATCCCGTCATCGTTCTTTCCCTCTCGGTTGTGGTGGTGGGCGTGCTGGTGGCGGTGGTGTTACCCGCATTCGTCCACTTGTTCGGAGAATTTGGCGCGCAGCTCCCGCTGCCCACTCGGGTTCTGCTGGCGGTCGGGACGTTCTTCGAACAACATCGGTTCGAGGTCCTCGGTGCTATGGCCGCAGCCCTTGTTGCTTGCGTGATCTTCTTCCGGACCCCAGCGGGCCGGCGGACGAAGGATCGCTATATTGTGGCGCTGCCCTACCTGGGCCGGATCGTCCACTACTCGATCATCGAGCGGTTCTTGCGCACTTTCGCCACCATGACCCGAGCTGGGATCCCGGTTACCCAGATGTTCGACACGGTGATCCAGGCGACCGGCAACCTCATCTTCCAGGAGCGCCTGCGGACCGTCCGTGAGTTGATGATCGCCGGCCAGGGCTTCTCAGAACCCCTGCGCCAGACGGGACTCTTTCCCAACCTCGTGATCCAGATGATCCGGGTGGGGGAGGAGACCGGGACGCTGGACAACAATCTCGAAGAAGCGGCCCAGTACTTCGCTACCGAGATCGACTACCGGACCAAGGCCATGATCGCAGTCATGGAACCGGGTCTGGTCATCTTCGTTGGCCTGGTCGTCGGCTTCGTCGCCATCTCCGTCATCGCGCCCATGTATGGACTGATCCGTGCGATCAAATAGGTTCGCACGCCAGAGCGGGATTGGTCTGGTCGAGGTCCTCGTAGCCAGCGTGCTTATGGCTGTGGCCGTAGTCGTGCTGCTCGGTAGCCTCAGCTCATTGCTCGTTGGCAGCCGCATCGCTCAGCGCCGAACGGTAGAGGAGCGTCTCGCGCGCAACCAAATCGAGAGTCTGATAGCCCTTAAGGCCGAATGCCCGGTCACGGCCCTCACGCCGATAGTAGATGGCATTACCTACAAAGTCGAGACGACGTGCCCGCCTACGCAGAACCCCGGCTACATCGAGTTGAAAGTAACCGCACACGAGTTGCATGACCCCTCCGACCTTGGAAAGTCCCTTAGCGTCGACCGGGTGCAGCAGTGAGCCGGGTACTTCGCCGTCAGGCCGGGTATACGCTGGTAGAAACGATCGTCGCGATGACCGTTGGGGCGATTGTGATAGCTGCGGTCTTTCCGGTCTTCCTACTTCTCTACAGGGTCGAAACCACATGGGCAAACGCGAGCCAGGCCCGCGCAAGCGGACTCATTGCTGAGGATTCTCTTCTGAGAGACGTACGCGTGTACGAGGTGGAAAGATCGGAGCCCACTCTTCTTCTCCTGCGTGCGCTCGGTACGGGCCCGACCTACTCGGTGACGTACTCGGTCAAGCGCTGGATCGACAGCTCCGGGCAAGTGCGCACCGCACTCTTGCGGACAGTCAGGGACAAGGACGGAAACGTGCTGTCACAGAGAGCCGTCGCCCACGGCATCCGTACCTTTACGACAGGCTGTTTCGGCAGCACGCTCAGCGTCTCGCTCGTCGTCGATGGCAGCGATGGAACCCCGGTTCCAGTCAGTCCGGACTTGTTGGTAACTCCGCGAAACCTGAAGGGCTGTCCAACCCCATGAAGCCCAAGCCGCGTGCCAACCGCGGGATGGCGGTCGTCACAGTAATGATCCTGATTGCCGTGCTGTTCTTGGCGGGCACCGGTATGGCACTCACACTGTCGTCCAGCCTTCATACCGTCGATGTCCTCGCGGCCCGGAATGCCGTTCATTACGCGGCTGAATCGGCGGTCGCGCGCGGGGTGGCTGCGGCCAGCCAGAAACCGCCCTGTCAAAGTCCCTGAAAAAATGGAGCCTGCCTGGCGGCCGGCTCCAGGCCGGCTGCCAATCGTATCCGCTGACGGGCCCGGTGACAGAATCGGACGAATTCGGGGCCGCCTGGACAGTAATCGGTTGGGGCACCCCCGCCGGGTCAGCCGCCGTGACTGTCTGGATCGATGACCACCAGCTATGCGATGCGCAGCCATCGTCGCCATCCCTGAGCCCGGCCTACGTTTCTGCGACGGCAGACCAAGTGGTGCTGCATATTGGCGTGACCGGTAGCGCGGTGGAATTCGGGGGCTTTGTCGTACGGGCTGCCGAGCCCGGCCATGACACCATCGTCACGGTGGTGGGACGCGCCGGGCTCGAAGTGGACGAGGCCGATATGGCGCTGCCGGCCGGGGGCGTGAAATTTTGGAACACGGTGCTGCCATGAGCCGGACCGTCTGCGCGATCGACTTGACCAGCCGTTCTGTCCAGGTCCTCGTCCGACGTCGCTCCGGTGACATCGAGGCGGCTGATTTCCCGCTCCCGGCCGACGCGCTCCATGATGGCAAGGTCCTGCAGCCGCCAGCGGTCCAGCTTTACCTGGCCCGGCTGATGCGCGTCCTGAAATTGCGGCGGGCCGAAGTGCGACTTGTGCTCTCCGACTCGGCTTGCGTGACGCGGTTCCTGGCCTACCCGCGAATGCCCCAACGCGACCTCGAGCGGTCGCTACGTCTTGAATCGGCCCGTGAGTTGCCTATGAACCCGGCCAGCGCCTACCTCGGTTGGGAGACAGTCGAGGCCGAAGGCGGACAACAGCAAGTCTTCCTGGTCGGCGCCTGGCGCGACATCGTGGACGGGTATCTCCAGGCGGTGGAGGGCCTCGGCCGGCCAAAGATAATCGAGCCCCGATCGGTCGCGCTGGCCCGGGCCGTTGGACTCCCCGACGCGGTGCTCGCGGATTGGACTGGCGAGCGGGTCCAGATAGTCGTAGTCGAAGGCTACCGAGTGACGTTCTCCACCAGCAGAACAATCCCGTCCTCTGCAACCGAATCGACGGCACGACTGGCACCGTTTATTGCCGGTCTTATCCCGAAGCCGTCGGGGCGGCGCGGTCTGCTACCAGGCCGGCTGGTGCTGTTGGGAGAGCTCTACGGGAGGAGCGACCTGGCGGCGGAGCTGGTCCGGGTGAGCGGCCAACCCTTCCAGGCGCTCCTGGATTGGCGACCAGCGGATCCCTTTGGCAGGTTTGCCGCCGCTAGCCAGGCCGCCACCATCGGTGCCCTGATGCGCGACCAACCGGGAGTTCAGGTGGCGGGGCGCTTCCCCGGCGTCAACCTACTCATCGAACGTAACCGGATCATGCGGCCGCAACCGGCGGTTCGGGCCCGGTTCGTGATTGCCCTCGTGGTCGCGGCACTGATGCTGGCCGTGGTGGTGGGGATTCAGATTGGAACACTAGCCGGCGCGAAGTAAACGGTGGGGGTGCAATGGACCGACGTGAACACTCGACGCGACACCGAACGAAACACCAAAGGAAGGAGGACGGAGGGATGATCAATCGACTTACAAGCGCGGCGCGCAAACGACGGCGTCAGCAGGGCGGTTTCACACTCATCGAGCTGCTCGTGGTGATCACCATCCTGGGCATCCTGGCAGCGATCGTGTCGGTCAGTCTGCTCGGTATCACCTCAAAGGCACGCGAGAATGCCAAGAAGACGGAGCTGCAAACAGTCCAAGCCGCCTTCGACGCGATGCTGGCCGATCAGCAGATTGAGTCGGGCGTGCAGGCACAGGTCTCGCCCAGCCCGGCGACACCAACTGGGCCCCTGGTCACTGCCTGCCAAGGTCCGGCCACCAACCGCATGGACGCGTTCCCGCCTGGCGGAAATGCGTATACGGGGCCAGACACCACGCTCGTCACATTCCTAGCGACACACTATCTGCGCCAGGCTATAACCGCCTACAAGTACTCCTGCGACGGTTTCGGGACCATCAATCAGAGTGGCCCCTAGGTCTTGATCTCGTCTGGATAAAGCGATCGACCGCGGGCCTCGTCAATCGTGACGAGGCCCCGTTGGACCAGGTCGCTCAGTGAGCGCTCCAGCGTCTGCATCCCATCTTTCAGGCTCGTTTGGAGCACGTTGCGGATCTGGTTGCTCTTGCCGTCCTTCACCAGGTTCTTGACCGCCGTGGACGCGACCAGGATCTCGAACGCCGCCACCCGCCCGCCGTGGGTGCCGGGCAGCAGCTGCTGGTAGATCACGCCGGCGAGGCTGTTGGCCAGCTCGGCCCGGACCTGCTGCTGGGCCTCGGTGGGGAAGACGTCGACGATTCGGTCCACCGCCTGGGCGCTGTCGTTGGTGTGCAGGGTGGCCAGCACCAGGTGCCCGGTCTCGGCGATGGTAATCGCTGAGGCGATGGTGTCGTAGTCGCGCATTTCACCGATCAAGACCACATCGGGGTCTTCCCGAAAAACGGACTTGAGCGCCGCGGCGAACGAGGTGGCATCCCGGCCGACCTCGCGCTGCTCCACCAGCGCCTGGGCGTTGGTGTAGACGTACTCGATCGGGTCTTCGATGGTGATGATGTGACACGCGCGCCGCTGGTTGATGGATTCGATCATGGCCGCCAGCGTGGTCGACTTCCCGGACCCGGTGGGGCCGGTGACCAGGACCAATCCCCGCGGCAGTTGAACGAACTGTTCGACGATCTCGGGCAGGCCGAGATCGGCAAAGGTCGGGATCTCCCGGGGCAGCAACCGGAGTGCCATCGAGATCGCGCTCCGCTGATAGAAGGCGTTCGCCCGTAGCCGCACCCCATCCCGCCAGGCGAATGCGAAGTCGAGCTGCCGATCGGTCTCCATGGTCTGCAGCTGGGCCGGCGTGGCCAGTTCCGTGAGGGCTAGCCGCGTCTGGTCCGGCGTGAGGGCTGGCCCCTCCAGCCGCACCAGCGCCCCATCGACTCGGATCATGGGCTCGGCGCCCGCCTGGAGCAGCAGGTCGGAACCGCCCCGCTGGACGAGCGTGTCCAGGAAGGCCTCGATCCGCTTCATCAGCGTCCCCAGAATAGCCGCCGCTGCGGCCAGCCGCTTTCCC
>VBID01000081.1 GCA_005880615.1 Chloroflexota bacterium | reverse complement strand
TCGTCGGAGCGAACCGGATACCGGCACCTCCACCTGTACCAGCCGGACGGCACGCTAGTGCGCCAGCTGACCGATGGCGAGTGGCCGGTCGACGGCGTGCGCAGCCTGGATTGCCAGGGGCGCCAGCTCTACTTCGCAGCCTGGACCGACACGCCGGTCGAGCGACACCTGTACCGGGTCTCGCTGGACGGCGGTGACCCCCTCCAGGTCACGCGCGAGGCCGGCATGCACGACGGGGTGGCCGCCCATGACGGGTCCAGTTTCGTCGATCTCTTCGACAGCCGGACGCAGCCACCCAGCTGCGTCGTCCGAATACCGGATGGGACTGTCCTCTGGACGCTCCACGAGGCGCCCACCATCGAGCTCGATCTGCCGCCACCGGATCTGCACGCCTTCCAGGCGGGGGACGGGACTCGGCTGCACGCGGCGGTCTACCGCCCGGCTACCAGCCAGCCAGCGCCCGTTGTTGTCGCGGTGTATGGCGGCCCCCATCTCCAGACAGTGACGGATAGCTGGGGGCTTACCGTGGACCTGCGCGCCCAGCTGCTGGCGGCCCATGGGTTCGTCGTCCTCAAAGTCGACAACCGTGGCTCGGACCGACGCGGGGTGGCGTTCGAGTCAGCCATCAGGCGAAACATGGGGGACCTCGAGGTACGCGACCAGGCCGAAGGCGTGGCCTGGCTGGGGAGTCTCGGGATCGCCGACCTGGCTCGGGTGGGCATCTACGGATGGAGCTACGGCGGATACCTGACGGCGATGGCGCTGGTCAAGGCCGGTGACCTCTTCATGGTAGGCGTGGCCGGTGCGCCGGTCTCCAGCTGGGATGGCTACGACACGGCCTACACCGAGCGGTATATGGGAGCGCCCGCCGACAACCCGGAGGGTTACCGGGCGAGCTCGGTCATGACCTATGCGGAGCAGTTACAGGGCAAGTTGCTGGTGGTCCACGGGATGATCGACGAGAACGTTCACTTCCGGCACAGCGCCCGGCTAATGCAGGCGCTCACCGATTCCGGGAAGCCGTTCGATGTCTTGCTTTACCCGAATGAGCGGCACACACCGCGATGGGAGAAGGATCGCGTCGCGATGGAGACGCGGATCCTCGAATATTTCCAAGCAAATCTCCGACCGGAGGCCCTCCCGCAAGGCTCGCAGGAGGGCGGCCTCCGTGGCCCCAGCGACGGCCTCGAAGACGCGAGCGAAAGCTGAGCCTTCGGTCCAGAATTAAGGTGTGGCTCGTGGAGCTGCTTCCGGCACTGGAAGTCAGCAGGGGGAAGGGGATTTACCAATAGGAGACAGGCCCATGATTGAGACCATCGACGTCAAACGGATTGTCCCAACCGAGAAGCAATACGCCTGGACCTTCGGCGGGGTTGCACCGCTGGCGCGGATCAAACCGGGCGAAGTCCTCGACCTGTATACGGAGGACTGCTTCGGCGGCAAGGTGCGGTCGGAGAAGGACCTCTTCAGCCAGGTGTGCGAGTACCCCTACGTCAACCCGCAGACGGGGCCGTTCTACGTCGAGGGTGCCGAGCCGGGCGACACGCTGGCCATCCACCTGATCGATGTCCAGCCGGCGCGCGACTGGGCGGCGAGCGTTACGGTCCCCCTGTTTGGGGCGCTGACCGGCACGCACTACACCCAGACGCTCCAGGATCCGCTGCCCGAGAAGACGTGGATTTACCAGGTGGACAAGGCGGCCAACAGCGTGCGCTTCCAGGCGCTGGATTCCAAGTACGAGACCAGTTTCCCGCTAGAGCCCTTCCACGGCACCATCGGGGTGGCGCCCGCCGCGTTTGAGGCCCGCAACGTGCTGGTGCCCGAGGCCTTCGGCGGCAACATGGACACACCGGAGGCAAAGGCGGGCGCCACCATCTACCTGGGAGTCAACGTCCCCGGGGCCCTCTTCTCCCTGGGCGACGGTCATTACACGATGGGTGAGGGGGAGACCTGCGGCGTGGCCGTCGAGGGCGCCATGAACACCGTGCTCACGGTTGAGGTGGTCAAGGGCGTGTTCGCCGAATGGCCGCGGCTGGAAAGCGACGACGCCATCATGGTGGCGGGCTCCTACCGCCCGCTGGAGGACGCGTTCCGGATTGCCCACACCCAGATCGTCCAGTGGATCGCGAAGGATACGGGCCTCTCCATCATGGACACCTATCAACTGGTGTCGCAGGCCGCCCGGTCCCGGATCGCCAACGTGTGTGACGCCAACTACACCGTGGTGGCCAAGGTACCCAAGCGCTTCCTGCCACCCGACATTCCCTGGATGAGCGGGGTCCACCAGAAGATGCGCAACCGAGCCACGGCGGTGCTCGCCGGCCGGCCGACGGGGGGACGTTAGAGGAGCCGAGCTCCGGTTCGGTTGGGCGCTAAAGCCGTTACGGTTTGGCCTTTTTGGGACGTCGTTTTCTGGGCTTGGCGGGCTTGTTCTGGTCGCGGTGGCCCTCGATCGCCTCCACCACGGCGGATGCCAGGTTCTCCTCGGCGGACGTGGTGCTGGTGGCGACCTCGGCGGCGGCCAGGAAGCGCGATTCCAGGATGTCCTCGACGCGCCTGACTACACTCTCGTGCTTGCCCTTGCTCATCCCGTCATTCTGGCAGGTGGCAATGAGGGTCGAGGCAGCCTCAGCCCGGATTCGGGCTAATACTGGACGTAGAGGACCTGGCTCTTGGCGACCGAGTACACGTTGCTCGCCTGGCCAGCCTGCATCAGCCAGTACCGATTGGGCGTCTCGCGCAGCAAGATGAGGCCCAGATATTGCTGCAGGTCGCCGCTCTTGCTGCCGCCCGGAAGCCCAAGATTCGAGTTGCTGGCCAGCACGAAATGGCTGCGGGTGGCAATGGCCACCTGTCCGGCGTCGATGATGCCAAACGCCGTCGGTAGCGAAACCAGGAGCAGGAGGGCGGCGCCGGCCAGGACCAGCTTATGGAAGCGGCTGTTCTGGCCGAAACCTTGCTGCATCGCCAGCACGGCCAGCCCAATCCAGAGGACGGCGGCGGTCTGCACAATCACGTCGGTCGCCGAGTACCAGCGGAAGGCCATTGCCAGGGCCGCCAGCAGCGCAGCGCAGCCGGCCACCATCCCGATGAAGAGGAGGAGCAGCCGGCGGGCGTAGATCCGCAGAAAGAATGCCGGCATCAGAACGGCCAGCGGGAAGAGGAGGCTGTGGACGCCCTGTAGCAGGATCTCCGCGGGCGAAATCTCCAGAGCGGCCATCGGCATCCGGAAGAAGCTGAAATACGCGGTCAGATACAGCCAGCCGGCCAGGAAGAACACGGCCGCACTCAGGAAGGTGATCCGCACGGCGGCCAGGCTGACCCAGGAGACCGCCGTGGCGAAGAGCTCCACATCGAGGGCGGTGTCGCTCGGAGGGGCTTCGGGAGCTTCGGGAAGCGGCCTGATAGCCATACGACTGCCGTTTCAACGCTGCTGCGACAAAGCTCTTGCGATGTTGCGAAGGCCAGCCCTGTGGTCCCGGTGCGCCCTGCGGGGGCCCAAATGTCTCGACCCGGTGCGGAGACGGTCACAGGACCGTGACTGACCCGGTGGCGGCGACCGGGCGCTCCGTTTGGCTCAGTGGAGAGAAATTCTCCCAAGGAGAAAATTCCGAATGATCACAATCATTACCACCTGGGTGACCGAGAAGATCGTCGCGGTCATCACGGTCACCGTGGTGGCTGTCGCCGCCGTGCCGACCACTCTCATCCTGACGACCGAGCACCAGGTGACCGTTACGGTGACCCAGCAGCAGCAGCAGACCCGGGTTGTCTTGATCCAGACGGTCAAGACGGCCGGTGATGAGCTGATCGTGAAGTTGGAGAACGCCGAAGACAGCTGCAGCACGCAGGTGACGAGCATTGCCACCAGCAGCACGGCCAAGGCGGCCAGGCTCGACAAGCACCTGTCGCAGGCCAAGCTGACGATCCACGGCGCCGTGAGCCCGTTCGTGACCGCCATCCAGAAAGACGAAGAGCACTTCCAACAGCTCGCCGTGGTCACGCCGGAGGACGAGCAGAATGAGCTGGCGCACCTTCAGCTGATCGAGCTCGAGTCCCTCGGGGACGGACAGACGACGGGCGTGGTGGTGGTGACCTGCACGATCGTGGTGGTTGAGATCAAGATCATCGTGGTCGAGGTGGAGCACAACTTCGGCGGCGACGAGGACTAGCCCAGGGGCTTCCCCAGCCCATCCGAGGCAGGAGAGCAATCTCCTGCCTCTTTGATTTCTGGGTCAGACCACCCCCACCCTGCCCTCCCCCTGAGCTGAGGGGGAGGGACATCCCGGGAATCGCCATAATTTCGTGAGTCGTGGACTTGAACCTGGCTGCCGTCGTCTTCATGGGCGGCTTTGTGCTGGCCATCCTTGCGGCTGCGCTGGTCCTGGCGTTCCGCCCCGAGGGGGGAACGGTCGCGATCTCGGCGGCGGGCCGACCAGCACCCGAGCCAACGGGCCGGCGGGACGAGATTCTCCTCGGCGGTGAGACCGATGCCCTGGGGACGCCCAGCGGCCGGGTCCAGGCGGTGCTGGTCCAGCCGGCAACCCTGGAGATCCAGGCGCTGGCGCTCTCCCGGGGCGCCGGCCTGTTGGAGGACCAGCTCGCGCCGGCCGATGCCATCCTCGCGGCGGACGGCCAGACAGTGTATTTGGCCGAAACATGGACGCCAGCGGTCCCCGAGGAGGCGGCCGGTGCGGTGTCTCTGCGCCTGGGCGCCGCCGTCCTCGGCGCCGATCGCAAGCGCCTGGGCAAACTCCAGGTGGTGTGCTTCGACCGGGAGTCGAAGGTGGTGACCGCCCTGGCGGTGGCCGGCAGCCGGGATGGCAGCAGTCTGCGCCTGGTGCCGGTGGAGCGGGTGCAGGGAGCCGGCCCCAACCGGATCGTCACCGCCGTACCGGCCGCCGAGTGGGCAACGCTCCAGCCCTATGCGAGCGACCGCACCATCCGCCAGGCCGTGCTCGATCAGCTGGCGGCCGATCCGGTTCTGAAACCGTTCTTGCCTTCGCTGGGGGTTGATGTTCGCGATCAACAGGTCCGCCTGGGCGGGTACGTGTCCGAACCGGCGCAGGCGGAGCGGGTGGCGGCGCTGGCCGGGGCGGTGCCGGGCGTGTTGCAGGTGGAGCAGCAGATCGTTAGCGATGACGACCTCGCCCGCGCGGTCAGCCAGGCGATTGGGCAAGACCCCGCCACGGCGGCGGCTCGGGTCCAGGTCCGATCACGGTTCGGGCGGGTGGAAGTCGGCGGTTCGGCTCCCGACGCGCAGACGGTACGCGCCATCGAGGACGTGGCCATCCGGGTGCCCGGAGTCCAGGCCGTGCACAACCTGACCATGGTTCGAGCTGGCAGTCCGTCCTGAGCCCGATTCGGGCTGAGCCCCAATACCGATCGCAAGCCCCCCGGTCGCATGGCGTCACACGCCGTGGGTGAGCCAGCCCGAGCGTCTTCCCCAGGAGGGTCCGGACGAGGTTGACGAAGGCCAGCTGGTTCGAGCCAGCGCCGCTGGCGACCAGGATGCCTTCCGCCAACTCGTCGAGCGCTATCGGCGCCTGGTTCTGCACGTCGCGTTTCGGTCGATGGGCGATATGAGCCTGGCCGAGGACGTGACCCAGGAGGCGTTCATCAAGGTCTATCGCGGCCTCCCCAAGTACCGGCCCGAAAAGCCCTTCGTCCACTGGCTGCGCCGGGTGGTGGGGAACGCGGTGCTGGATGAGCTGCGGCGGCGCCGGCCGGTCGTCTCTCTGGACGGGATGGAGCAGCCGCCCGCGTCCAGTGAGGAGGATCCGCAAGACGTGACCGACCAGCACGGGGTGCAGCAGGCCGTCCGGGACGCGATCGCCGGCCTGCCGCCGCGCTACCGCGAGATCATCACCCTGCAGGTGTTTGGGGAGCTCACCTATGAGGAGATCGCCAGAACGTTGAAGATGCCGCTGGGGACGGTGATGTGGCGGCTGAACATGGCCAAGCGGCTGCTGCGCAAGCAGCTGCAGAGTACGGAGGACGCGGAGAGCGCTTAGTCCGAAGAGGCTTAACGGCGGGCGGGGATGGCGGCTTCGACCCGCCCCAGGAACCGGTCCACGATCTCGGCGTACTCGCCGGGCTTCTCGACGAAGGCCATGTGTGAGCAGCCGTCCAGGATGACCGACTCGGAGCCGGCGATACCTTCGTGCACGGTGCGATTGATGGCGGGCGTCGCTTCATCAAACTCGCCCGAGATGACCAGTGTCGGGACACGGATTTCGGGCAGCCGGCGGATGATGTCCCAGTCCTTGAGCGTGCCCGTGACGAAGAACTCACTGGGCCCGTTCATCGTGTTGTAGACCTCCGGATGTTGCTCCAAGCGAGCGAAGGTGCGCGTCACGCAGTCGGGCCAGGGATCAAGGCGGCACACGTGGCGCCGGTAGAAGACGAGCATCGCTTCCTGGTACTCGGCATCGCTGGTGGTGCCGGCCGCCTCGTGCCGGAGGAGCGTTTCGTTGACCTCGACCGGAAGGTCCGCCCGGAGCCGGTTGGCTTCAGTGACCCACTGCCGCATGCTGGCGGGCGAGCTGGCGATCACCAGGCTGGCGAGTCCGCCGGGTTGAGTCAGGGCATGCTCCATGCCCAGCATGCCGCCCCAGGAGGACCCCAGCAGGTGATAGCGGCCGAGGCCCAGGGCGCGGAGCACGGTTGCCAGCTCGTCCTTGTACAGGTCGACTGTCCAGAGAGACGGGTCGGACGGCTGGTCGGACCGGCCGGCGCCACCCAGCTGGTCGTAGAAGATCACGCGGCGACCGGTGGTGGCGATGGCTTCCAGTGGAGCCAAGTAGTCAGACGACGCCCCAGGACCACCGTGGACGGTCAGCAGCGGAAGCTTGCCGGACTCCTCGCCGTTCCCCACGACCCGGTACCAGGTCCGGTATCCGCGGAAGGGAACGAAGCCTTCGGCGACGGCGCTCATGACGGCAAGTATGGCGCGGAAGACCGCGTGGTAGTGTCAATCGAAATGAGTCAAGAGCCGACGTCGCGTTCATCGAGGGCCAAGCCGCCCGGCCCGCTGAGCCGGTGGTTGATTCGGCGCTTCGGCGCCCTGCATGCCTTCGTCTACCGGCTGGGCATGGCTCGCCGGATGGGGAGGGCGCCGGTGATCCTGCTCACCACGACCGGTCGGAAGACCGGGCGGCCGCGGACTGTGCCGCTGAATGGCCTGCCGGAGGGCGATGGATTCGTGGTCATCGGTTCGAATGGCGGATCCGATTTTGCCCCGGGGTGGTGGCTGAACCTGGTCGCGAGTCCCGACGCCAGCATCCAGGTCGACGACCGGGTCATCCGGGTCCGGATGGAGCCGGTCACGGATCCGGCCGAGCATCGGCGGCTCTGGGACAAAGTGGTCGCCTCGATGCGCGGCTACGCCGGGTACCAAGAGAAGACCAAACGCGTCATCCCGCTCGGGCTGCTCCGCCCGGCGCCCAAACAGGGCTAGCGATCGCGCGGCCGTGATCGTTAGCTGAATTCGACCGCGATGTAGGCGTATCCATTGGGGGCGACCGCCCAGGCCGTCCCCACGTAGTGGTAGGCGGGATTCAGGATGTTGGCCCGATGCCCTGGGCTGTTCATGAACATGGTGTTCAGCTGCGCGTCATTGATCCCCGCGGAGGTGTAGCCGACGTTCTCGCCGGCGTTGTTGCCCAGGCCGCAGGCCAGGTCGAGGGTGGGCCCATTGGTATGACTGATGTAACCCTGGGCCGCCATCCGCTGGGCGTTCTGCATGGCCACGTTGGCCAGGCAGGGGCTCCAGGCCAGCGGGGGGAGACCGTTCTGGGCGCGGTCCTGGTTGATCAGGACCTGCTGCGTGGATCCGGTCGCAGGCGGCGGCGGGGTGGGTCGCGGCGGTGGGGGAGCGGGGGCGGGGGCAGGAGCGGGCGCGGGCGCCGGGGCGGCCGCAGGCGGCACCGGGATCGGCGTCGCCACCGGTGGCCTGACCGGCCGGCGGCGAAGGCGATTCCAGTCGAGGGGAGAACCATCCGCGGAGGCAAACGTGACGGCCACGTACTCGCGGTGGCTCGACGGGTGGCTCAGCCAGAAAGCCCCGGGGAGCGCAATCAGCAGACCGGCGCCGATGGCCAACCCCAGCCGCCGAAAAGGCAGCCCCATGACTCGTATGACGCGATTGACCCGCTCGTTCTTGCTCTAGTGGGAAGCCCCCACTCTGCCTCCCTCGAAGGGGAAGGAGAGTGGGGGAGTCGTTTCGGGAGGTCGAGTTAGGAGTCAGCCAGTCGCCGGCCCACGATCAGCATGGCGCCCAGGACCATCAGGCCCAGGGCGAGGGCCTCAGGCGTCCCCAGCGGCGCGCTCGGGATGCTGCTTGGTTGAGTCCCGCTTACGATGGCGTGCAGGGGGGTCCCAAAGCTCGCCAGCTTGACCGCCCCCAGGTCGTCGAGGGTGAGGTCATAGGTGACGGCCGCCGCGGGCGCACTGAGGGTCATGTAGGTGAACCACCCGGCCGGGCGGACCCAGCTCATGTTGCGATCCGTGGAGAGGTCAGTGAAGAGCTGAGTGTTCATCGGCTCCTGGAACGCAACCTGGAAGCCGGGCGCGACCTGCTTGCCCACCGGGGATTCGCCGATCACGGCATTCAGATCGGAGGTGTTGACCGCCTGGTCGGTGAGCAGGAAGAGGTCGGCGTTGACGGTCTGACCGTCGAGGGCCAGCACTTCGAAGGGCACCCACGGACGCGGCGTCCGCATGGTGATCAGCACCGGCGAGCCGTCGCCCGACAGCTGGTGGCGTGCCTGGGCCCGCGCGGTGTTGTACTTGGCGGCCATGAAGATCGGGCTGCCGCCGGCATAGCCGAGGATGTGATCGTGGCTGTCCGCGTCCACCACGAAGCCGTTCTGGGCAGCCCAGGTCAGCACTTCCTGGCCGCTGCCCCTCAGCACCGTGATGTCGAGCGCTTCGACCTGGACTTGCTGCAGGACCTCGGCAGCGCTGGGCGCGGCGCTCAGGGCACCGGCGTCGAAAATGCGAAACGGCTGCGGGTGCGACTCGCGGTTGAGGCGCTGCAACGTCCAGGCGCCGCCTTCCTCGACCTTGTCCGGAACGGCGGGAAGCGGGACGATCCAGCCGAGGCTCGAGACGTCGCCCGAATAAGTAAAGCTGGTCAGGTAATGTTCCACCCCCTCGTGCCAGGCAACCAGGGTGGTGGCGCGTTCGAGGCGGATCGCCCCGTTGGGGGCGACCAGCCCGCCGCAGGCTGCGGCAGGCAGCGTTTGGGCGAGGACGAACGCGAGGCTGGCAACGGCGCCGGGGATGACTTTCTTCAACATGGCTTCCTCCCAGCTTCTGGGTGTCGGACTTTACTTACAGACGGGGGAGTGGGCCGGAAGTTCCCGCCGGGGGCTGGGCATGGAAACTGAGATCCGGCTCCCGCCTCCCCTGGATGTGGCCGCCTCGCTGGAGATGTTCCGGCGGGCCGGGGACGACGGCATGGACCGGTGGGATGGTACGACGGCGGTGCGCACGGTCCAGCTCGATGGCCGGGTGGCTGCTTACACCTTGACGACGTCCGGCTCGCTGTCGGGGCCCCGGGTTGTGGTCGCCACCGACCACGTTGGCGACCTGGAGGCGGTGACGCAGCTGGCCTTGCGCACCTTCGTCGCCGATGAGGAGGCGCTGGCGCGATTGCGGGCGATCGACCCGGTGGTCGCGGCCCTCGATGAGCGTTATCCAGGAGTGCGCCCGGTGCGCCAACTCGATCTGCTAGGCGCATTGGTGCGCTCCATCAGCGCCCAGCAGGTCAACCTGGAGTTCGCCACGGTGACCCGCCGCCGGCTGGCCGAAGCCTTTGGCCGGCGTTATGCGGTGGACGGATTCCAGGCGCGGCGGCTCGATGCCGCGGTGCTGGCTGGCCTGCGCGTGGCCGATCTGCGGGCGCTCCAGTTCAGCAACCGAAAAGCCGAGTACATCATCGGCGCGGCCCAGGCCATCGCGGCCGGAGCGATATCGCTCCCGGTGCTCGAGGGACTACCCGACGACGAGGTCATCAGCCGGCTCACCGCTCTGCGCGGCCTCGGGCTGTGGACGGCGGAGTGGCTGCTGGCCCGGACCCTGGGCAGGCCGCGAGTGGTGGCGGGTGACCTGGGTGTCCGCAAGGCGATCGGACTGCTGTATCGGGACGGCGCCCTGCCCAGCGAAGCCGATGTTCGTGCAGCGACCGCGCACTGGGGCAATGCGGCGGGTATCGCGCAGGCGTTAGCGCTTCACGCCCTGGCGGCGGCGGGCACGCGGCGGGCGGCATCCTCGAAAGTCAGGCCCCGGTCCCAGTAGGCGTTGAACGCGGTCTTGAGGACCGTGGCCAGGGAGGGATGCTCGACCACCACAATGGTGAGGTCCGACTGGTCGCCCACCGGGTCCTGCATCCCGAACATGACGATGGTCTCATCGATGATGACCAGCTTCAGCGGGAGTATGGGCACGAAGCGGGCGCCCTCACCAGACTCGATGAACCGCCGGACGCCGGCGGTCGTCGCCGGATCGTCGAAGATGGAGAACTCGTACACACTGCGGGCCTTGTGGGACTCGGCGACGTTGAGGCCTTCGATGTTCTCTTGCGGAGGCTTGGCATAGGGGGGCTTGGTGAAGACCAGGATCTCGTCCTTCACGGAGGCCTGCAGCTCGGTGAAGCGAGCGTTGATGGTACCGGGGTCGCGGAGGACTTCAATGTACTCGAGGGGATCGGTGTGCAGCTGGCCCGCTTGAAAGAGGGGGGAGAGCTCATCGATGACGGCAGCCGCCTGGTGCTCGAGGTTGGAGAGCTGCGTTCGGTGGAGGCCCAGCAACTGCTGAACCGCCAGGTCGGGGTCGGTGGCTGCGTATTTGACGACTGACCCGGGCCGGGCGCCGGCCAGCCCTTTCTCCACGAGGCTGCCCAGAACGTCGTAGATCCGCTGCCGGGGGACACCCGCCTCCCGGGCCACCTGGGCGGCCGTAAACGAATCGCGGCCCATCAGGGCCACGTACGCGCGGGCCTCGTAGCTGGTTAGCCCCAGCCGCGTCAGCTGGCCGACAGTTCTGGGCCGGTCCATAGCCGAACAATAGGAACCACGGAACGTGGTGTCAAGCAAAATCGCGCAACTTAGGCGCTCACAATACCTTGACACCATCGGTCGTGGTGCGATATAAGTCTTTCGTTACCACGGCCCGTGGTGGCGCGTTGCAGCTGTCGGCCAGGCTGGCCGGAGCCAGCGTTCGAGAGGGAGGGACCGATGCCGAGAAGGGGCTGGGGCTCTCGATTGCTGATGGCGGGCCTGCTAGCCGCGGCAACGCCGTCCGCCGGTCCGGGGAGTGGCCTCCAGGCCATGGCCGCCGGGGACGTAACCTTCGGCAACCCGACCATCAGCGGAATCCAGGGGACCGGGTTCGAGCAGGACATTCGCATCGACTCCAGGGGCCGCATCTATACCAGTGCCCCCGGCACGCTATCTTCGGGCACCTCCTACCTGTATCGGTCGCTGGACCGCGGGCAGACCTTCAAGTGGGTCCCGGCCGCGGTGCAGCCCCAGGGAAAACTTCCGACCTGCGCGGGCGGCGGCGACACCGAGCTGGCTACCGACCGCGCGGGCAATCTCTATTTCAATGACCTGACGCTGCTCAACTTCAGCACCGCCCGCTCCGGCGACCAGGGGCGAACCTTCCTCGCCTCGTGCGCTGGTGTGGCGGTCACACCGGTCGACCGGCAGTGGTACGCGGTCGACGGCAACCCGATGGACGGCGGCTCGATCACCCTCACCTTCGACCTGGTGCCGAACCCGACACCGGTGCCCAACCCCAACTGCGCAGTGAGCAATGACCTCGTCTTTGCCCGGTCCCTGCCGGGCGCGGCGGCCGGCCTGGAGTTTGCACCGGTCCAGGTGCTGGCGACCAGGTGTGACGAGGGCATTATGGGCAACGACGAGGTCTTTAACTACGGCGGCGTGACCAGGGCCTTCGTCATCCACGACAACGACGCGCTCAACCAGATTCGCATGGCCCGCTGCGACCTGGTGGACTTCACGGCCTCGGCGACCGGCTACGCGAACTGCGTCGACACCCCGATCTCAACCTTTCCGAACGCGCGCACCGGGGCGAACTTCCCGACCCTGACCATCGACCGGGCCGGCAACTTGTTCGCCGTCTGGGAGCAGGCGCCCTATGCCGCCGGCCAGGTCACCGGCGACACCCTCCTCTACTACTCGTGGTCGAAGGACCAGGGGAACAGCTGGGCCAGCCCGCAGGTACTGCCCACGCCCGGCCTCTTCACCAACGTCTTCGCCTGGCCTGCCGCTGGAGACGCCGGACGGGTGGACGTGGCGTTCTACGGGACGCCGGTGCATCAGTCCTGTCCGCCCTGCCAGGGGCCGGATTCGACCAACGGCGATTGGAGCCTATACCTGGCGCAGTCCCTGAACTTTATGAATCCAACCGCCTGGGGCCAGCCGGTGCTGGCGGGCGAGCACTTCGTGCACCGCGGTACCGTCCAGACGCTGATCGGTGGCCAGTCCGGCGACCGCACCCTGGGCGACTTCCTCCAGATGCGGATCGGCGCGCAGGGCGAGGCGAACATCGCCTACGCCGACTCCAACAGCGACGACGAGTTCGTGTCGCAGGCGGCGTACATCCGCCAGAACGGCGGTCCCAGCGTCTTCAGCGCGGTCGGGACCGTCAACGGCATCGCGGAGCGCTTCAACTCGGTGCAGGTCGGGTCACATCCGGCGACCTTCGATACGGGCGGGGTCAGCAGCACCAACCAGCCGAACCTCACCGTGCTGGGCTCGCAGGTCTCGATGCCGAATGCGACCACCTACCAGATCAAGATGCTGGTCGCCGACTTGACCAGCCTGGCGCCGAAGCCGGATGCCGGCGGCACCGTCCTGGTCTGGAACACGCAGTGGAAATTGCCGTCCAGTACCGATCCGAATGGCGGTGCCTACTTCCACGCCTACATGGAGTCGGTCAACGGCGGCGCCCCGACCTTCTGGGTCGGCCAGAACGCACTGCAGCTCAACGGGGGCGGCGCTACCGCCACATACCCCGGGTCCACCCAGGTCACAGGCTCGTATACGGCCGCAGCGCCCGGCATGATCACCATCACCGTGCCGGCATCGGCCGTCAGCGAGGCGAATCCGGTTAGCAGCGTCCTGTATAGCGTCACGGCCAGCTCGATGAGTCTGGCGGCCCCTGCCGAGAGCGTGCCCAACCTGGGCGGCGTCGGCGGCGTGCCATTCAACCTGGTCGATGTCGCCCCGGCCTACGACTTCAATCCGACGCTGCCCACGCCGCCATTTCAGACCTGCCACGAAGGGGATGGCGACGGCAGCTTCCAGGGGAAGGGCGGGAGCGCCTCATTCCATTTCGATGAGGACCGCTGCGAGGACGGCGACGCGGAGACGGTGTCCGAAAGCGATCCCGGGAACGCGAACTTCCAATCGACACAGATCACCAGCGTCGCCTTCGACGACGTGGCGAACACGGTGACCATCGCCGGGAGCGGCACAGACAACGGCAACCCGGTCGCCTTCACCATGGTCGGCGCGGCTGCGAGCCCGGGCCTGCCGGCCACGTTCACCCTCATCCTGACTGCCGGGTACATCATCAGAGCGCCGCTGCTGAGCGGTGGCATTCAGCTGCACTAAGGAGGACAGGTCATGGTCCGGTCGCGCCTCCCATTCGTCGCCTTTGCCGCGTTGCTCCTCGGCTCGATTGCCTTTGCGCCGTCGGCACGGCCACTGCCGGCCGTGGCGGCCGCAGGCGGCATCGCCTTCCAGGTCCCCAGTGTGGTCGATCCCATCCACACCAACGGGGA
>VBID01000115.1 GCA_005880615.1 Chloroflexota bacterium | reverse complement strand
CTCGATGCGCGCCTGGATCAGTTCGACCGTGGGCAATCGCTCGGCCAGCCGGCGCAGCATGCCAGGATGTGCGTCTACGCCCACCAACTGGACGCCCGCCTTCGCCAGCGGAACCGCAATTCGGCCGGTACCGATGCCCAGGTAGAGGACCGGCGGCTTCGCCTGGCGGGCCCAGCCAAGCCACGGTTCGGGATCGGTGACGTCCAGCAGCTGCGCGTAGAGCTCCGCGAAGCCTTCATCGGGGCGCTCCGGATCGTCGCGGACGAAGGATGGACGGTCGCTCATCGCGCTTTTCGAGACCCCCCACCCCGACCCTCCCCCGCAAGGGGGGAGGGAGATGGGAGGATGAGATGCCCACCGTGACCCTCCGCAAGGGGGGAGGGAGATGGGAGGATGAGATGCCCACCGTGACCCTCCGCAAGGGGGGAGGGAGATGGGAGGATGAGATGCCCACCGTGACCCTCCGCAAGGGGGGAGGGAGATCGGAGGATGAGATGCCCACCGTGACCCTCCGCAAGGGGGTAGGGGGACTGAATGTCGAGGCGATGTCGAGACCCCCTCCCCGACCCTCCCCGCAAGGGGGAGGGAGATTGAGGCCTAGACAGGAAAAATATCGAGGCGATGTCGAGACCCCCTCCCCGACCCTCCCCGCAAGGGGGAGGGAGATCCGAGGATGGAAGGGGGTCGTGGGGTCGCCAGGCTCAGACCGGGAACACTCCGTGCTTGCGGTTGACGCGGGGGCGGGTCTTCGTCGCGTATAAGGCGAACCGGGCGGCTAGCTCTTTGCGCAGATCCGACGGGGCGACCACGGCGTCGATGATCAGGTCCGACGCCAGGCGATAGAGGTCGACGTCCTCCCGGTACTCGGCCTGCAGCTGCTCCACATAGGCGGCCCGCTCGGCCTCGGGCCGCTCCTGGATCTTGTTATAGAAGACGGCGTTGACCGCCGCCGAGGGTCCCATCACCGCGATCATGGCGGTGGGGAGGGCCAGGGTGGCATCGGCGTCGAAGGCCGGACCGGCCATGGCGTAGAGGCCGGCCCCGTACGCCTTGCGCACGATCACCGAGACCTTGGGCACGGTGGCCTCGGAGACCGCGGCGATCATCTTGGCGCCGTGGCGAATGATGCCCTGCCGCTCGACCTTGGTCCCGATCATGAACCCGGGGACGTCGGCCAGGAAGAGCAGCGGGATGTTGAAGGCATCGCAGAGCCAGATGAATCGCGCGCCCTTATCGGCCGAGTCGACGAACAGGATCCCGCCCTTTTGCTGGGACTGGTTGGCGACCACACCGATGGGGCGGCCGTCGATCCGGGCCAGACCGCAGATCAACTCGCGCGCGTAGAGCTTCTTGACTTCGTAGAAGCTGCCGGCATCGACCACGCCGTCGATCAGGTGCTGCATGTTGAAGGGCACGCCCTCGTCTTCGGGGACGAGGCCCTCCAGCGGGACGGGCGGCGCCGGGTCGGCGGCGCGCTGCATCAGCGAAGTCTCCTGGCAGTTCTGCGGGAAGTAGGTGAGGTAGCGGCGTCCCAGCTCGATCGCCTCTTCCTCGGTCCCCACCAGGATGTCGCCGCAGCCGCTCTCCGTGCAGTGCATGCGGGCGCCGCCCATCTCCTCCAGCGTCACCTTCTCGCCGATCACCATCTCCGCCATCCGTGGCGAGCCCAGGTACATGCTGGCGTGGCCCTCGACCATGATGGTCAGGTCGCAGAAGGCCGGGATGTACGCGCCGCCGGCTGCCGATGGACCAAAGAGCAGGCAGATCTGGGGGACCTGGCCCGACAGCTGGACCTCGTTGTAGAAGATGCGGCCGGCATGGCGGCGACCGGGAAACATCTGCACCTGGTCGGTGATGCGCGCGCCGGCGGAGTCGACCAGGTAGAAAATGGGAACCCGCAGCCGCTCCGCGGTCTCCTGGATGCGGACGATCTTCTCCACCGTGCGGGCGCCCCACGAGCCGGCCTTGACGGTGGGGTCATTCGCCATCACGCACACCGTGCGTCCGCCAATGCGGCCGACCACGGTCACCACCCCGTCGGCGCCGTATCCCGGCTCCTCGCTATGGGCGAGCAGGCCGTCTTCGACTTCGAAGCCGCCGTCCAGCAGCAGCTCGAGGCGACGGCGCACCGGTAGCTTGCCTTCCTGCTTGAGCTTCTCGCCGTAGCGAGCCGATCCACCCGCGCGCGCCGCTGCCGCCCGGGCCTGCAGGTCGGCAGCGGTGTCTTTGGGTGGTTCGGGTTTGGCGGCGCTCATCGGTGGCTGGTGCCATTGTAGGAGCCCGCTTATGGCTGCCTACAATTCATTTCGTGGAGGACGTGGTCATTGTCGCCGCCGCCCGAACGCCATTTGGCAAGCTCGGCGGTGGCCTCTCCTCGCTCACGGCACCCGAGCTGGGCGCGACGGTTATCCGCGAGGTCCTGCAGCGGGCCAAGGTCGACGGCGCGCAGGTGGAGCAGGTGATCATGGGCACGGTGTTGACCGCCGGTATGGGCCAGATCCCCGCCCGCCAGGCGGCCTTGAAGGCCGGGTTGCCGACCACCGTCCCCGCCCTCACGGTCAACAAGGTGTGCGCGTCTTCACTCAAGGCCATCAACCTGGCAGCGCTGCTCATCCGCGCCGGAGAGGCAACAGTCGTTGTGGCCGGTGGTATGGAGAGCATGAGCCGCGCGCCCTACCTGCTGGACCAGGCGCGCTTCGGCTACCGGATGGGCGACGCCACCCTGATCGACAGCATGGTCCACGATGGACTAACCGACCCCGCCAACGGCTGCCACATGATCGTTGAGGCCTCCAACGTGGCGAAAGAGTTCGAGGTCTCTCGCGAGCGCCAGGACGAGTACGCCCTGAAGAGCCAGCAGCGGTACGCCGCCGCGCTGCAGGCCGGCCGGTTCCGCGACGAGGTGATCCCGGTCGCGGTCCCCCAGCCGAAGGGCGCGACGCTCACCGTTACCGCCGACGAGCAACCCCGGCCCGATACCACCCTGGAAGCCCTGGCCAGGCTCAAGCCGGCCATGCAACCGGATGGGACGGTGACGGCTGGGAATGCACCAAGCGTGAACGACGGCGCCTCTGCGGTTCTGCTGATGAGCCGCAGCGAAGCGGAACGGCGCAAGCTGCCGGTGCTCGCCGAGTGGCTGGCCTACGGCGAATCGGCCGCCGACACGCCGTACCTGGCAACCGTGCCGGCCTCGGCGGTCCAGGCGGCGCTGAAGAAGCTCGGCCTGCGGGTCGCCGACATGGAGCTCTTCGAGATCAACGAGGCCTTCTCCGCGGTGGCCTGCACCGCCATGGACCTGCTGGGGGTCGACGAGGACCGCGTGAACGTGGACGGCGGCGCCGTCGCCATTGGCCATCCGATCGGCGCCTCGGGGGCGCGCATCCTGATGCACCTGGTCTACGAGCTGCGCCGGCGGGGCGGCGGCTACGGGGCGGCCGGCATCTGCTCGGGCATGGCGCAGGGAGAATCGACCATCGTGCGCGTCGACGGTCGCGCCGCGTGAACCTGACGCTGAGTCCCGAGCACGAGGAGATCCGCCGGCTGGTGCGCAACTTCGCGGAGCGGGAGATCAAGCCCCGCGCCGCGGAGATCGACCAGCGCAGCGAATTCCCCAGAGACCTGGTCGACCGCGCCGCCGAACTGGGCTTGATGGGGATCCTGATCCCCGAGGTCTACGGCGGGGCCGGGCTCGACCATCTGGCCTTCGCCATTTTCATCGAGGAGGTGGCCAAGCACTGCGCCAGCACGGCGATCATCCTCGACGTGCACGCCTCCGTGGGCAGCGAGCCCATCACGCTGTTCGGCAGCGAGGCGCAGAAGCGACGCTGGCTACCGGGCATGGCAGCCGGCAAGCTGCTGGGGGCGTTCGCTCTGACCGAACCCGAGGCCGGGTCAGACGCCGCCCACCTGCAGACCTCGGCGCGCCGCCGAAATGGTGTATACGTGCTCAACGGCACCAAGACCTTCATCACCAACGCCGGACAGGCGGGCCTGTACGTGGTGATGGCCGCCACCCAACCCGGTCGGGGCGCCGCCGGCATCACCGCTTTTGTGGTGGGCGGCGAGAATCCCGGCCTCAAGGTCGGTCCGCCCTTTGCCAAGATGGGTCTCAACGGGTCGCCGATCGCGGAGATCGTGCTGCAGGACTGCCAGGTCGGCGAGGACGACCGGTTGGGAGCGGAAGGCGACGGCTTCCGGATCGCGATGCGGGCCCTCGATACCGGCCGCATCGGGATCAGCGCCCAGGCGGTGGGGTTGGCCCAGGGGGCCCTCGACGATGCGGTGGCCTACGCCAAGGAGCGGCGCCAGTTCGGCCGGCCGATCGCCGAGCAGCAGGCCATCCAGTTCAAGCTGGCCGATATCCAGACGGGGGTGTCTGCGGCTCGCTGGCTGACCTGGAAGGCGGCCGCCCGCTGCGACGCCGGACAGCCGTTCACCCGGGACGCGTCCATGGCCAAGCTGTTCGCCACCGATATGGCCATGAGCGCTACCCTGGAGGCGCTCCAGGTCTTGGGCGGCTACGGCTACCTCGAAGAGTTCCCCATGGCGCGCCGGGTGCGGGATGCCAAGGCCTGCCAGATCTACGAGGGCACCAACCAGATCCAGCGAATCGTGATCGCCCGCGAGCTGGCGGCGGCTGGATGAACTTCGAGCTGAGCGACGAGCAGCGCGCCATCCAGCAGCTGGTGCACGACCTCTGCATCGAGTCCGTCGAGCCGCGCGCCGCGGAGATCGACGCCAAGGGAGAGTTTCCCTGGGATATCAAAGACCTGTTCGCCCGGCACGACATCCTGGGCATTCCTTTCCCGCCTGAGTACGGCGGGGTCAGCGGCAGCGCGCTCGCGGTGGTCCTGGCCATAGAAGAGATCAGCAAGGTGTGCGC
This sequence comes from Chloroflexota bacterium, assembly GCA_005880615.1. Taxonomy (GTDB): domain Bacteria; phylum Chloroflexota; class Dormibacteria; order CF-121; family CF-121; genus CF-121. Next base: position 112,426 of record VBID01000115.1, on the reverse strand, counting down.
CAACTCCTCCCTGATCCTGTCGGTGCAATCGCTGGGCAGCCTGCCCATCGTGCTGGGCGGCACCGACGAGCAGAAGCGCCGGTTCCTGCCGCCACTGGCCAGCGGCGAGAAGCTGGCTGCCTACGCCCTCACCGAGCCGGGCTCTGGGTCCGATGCCGGCGGGATGCGGACGCACGCCGTGCGGCACGGCGACACCTATGTCCTCAACGGGTCCAAGACGTTCATCACCGGGGGCAGCGTGGCGGACACCATCGTCGTCTTCGCCCGGACCGATCGGGATGGCCAGGGGGAGGCCCGCGACATCTCGGCCTTCGTGGTGGAGAAGATGATGCCCGGCTTTCGGGTGGGGAAGCTGGAGAAGAAGCTCGGCATCCGCGGCTCCCCCACGGCCCAGCTCTTCTTCGAAGACGTGGCGATCCCGGCCGCCAACTTGCTGGGGCCGGAGGGTGAGGGCTTCAAGCTGGCCATGCGCGTGCTGGACCATTCGCGACCGGGGATCGCCGCCCAGGCCCTCGGCATCGCGGAGGGCGCCTTCGCGGTGGCCCGCCGCTATGCCGCACAGCGTAAGCAATTCGGGAAGCCGATCAACGAGTTCCAGGGCATCCAGTTCATGCTGGCGGACATGGCCACCGCTATCGAGGCAGCCCGGATGCTCACCTACGCCGCCGGCGACGCCCTGGACCGGCGTCTCAAGACGATCACCGTCACCTCGTCGATGGCCAAGGTCTTCGCCTCCGATGTGGCGATGCGGGTGACCACCGATGCGGTCCAGGTGCTGGGCGGCTATGGGTACTTGCGGGATTTCCCGGTGGAGCGGATGATGCGCGATGCGAAGATCACGCAGATTTATGAGGGGACCAACGAGATCCAGCGGCTCGTAATCGCGCGAGAACTCTTGAAGGAGGCGGGATGACACAGCTGTTCGTGGCCGGTGCGGGATTGATGGGCGCTGGGATCGCGCAGACGGCGATCGTCAATGGCCTTGACGTGACCCTGCGGGAGGTTGATGAGGCGCTCGTCAATCGGGGGGTCGACAACATCCGCAAGCGCCTGGACAGCCAGGTGGCGAAGGGCCGGATGGACGCCGCGGCCCGGGACGCCGCCCTGGCGCGGCTGCATCCCACCACCTCGCTGGAAGCCGCCGGCCGAGCCGACTTCGTGATCGAGGCCATCACCGAGAATGTCGACCTCAAGCGCGAGCTGTTCAAGCGCCTGGATAGCATCTGCCGGCCGGATACCATCCTGGCCAGCAACACTTCCTCGATTCCCATCACCCGGCTCGCCGCCGCTACCAAGCGACCCGACAGGGTGATCGGCATGCATTTCTTCAGCCCGGTCCCGGTGATGGAACTGCTGGAGATCATTCGCGGCCGGGAAACCTCGGAGGCCACGCTGGCCGCCGCGCTGGAGCTCGGACGAAAGCTTCACAAGAAGCCGATCACGTCGCTTGACTATCCGGGGTTCATCGTCAATCGGATGCTGGTGCCGTTCGTGAATGAGGCCATCTGGGCGCTGATGCAGGGAATCGGCAGCCGGGAGGATATCGATGCCGGGGCGCGGCTGGGCCTGCGCCATCCCATGGGGCCATTGGAGCTGGGCGATTTCGTAGGTCTCGATGTCCACCTCTACATCTGCGATGTCCTGTACGAGGGACTGAAGGACCCCAAGTTTGCCGCGCCGCCGCTCTTGCGGCAGATGGTCGAGGCCGGCCACTTGGGGCGGAAATCGGGCCGCGGATTCTACCGCTACGCGCCCGACGGAACTCGCGTCCCAGACTGAAGACCTCCTTCAGATCCAATGGCATGAGCTTGCCGTGGTGTAGACGAGACCCCCTCCCCGACCCTCCCCGCAAGGGGGAGGGAATGGTCATGAAAGCGGACCTCCCGGCCGTGGCTCAAAAGAGTGGACACTCTTTGGTGTCAGGAACTCAGGCAAGGAGGCCCATCCATATGATGCACGCTGGACTCGACCTCAGTCGCAAGCGCCTCGAGGTGCAGCTGCTCACCGACCAGGGAGAGCGCGTGGAGCACCTAGCGGTGAGGCCACGGCCGACGGCCTGCAGGACTTGGTCGGCCGGGTGGCCCGCTACCGGCAGCCGGTGCAGGCCGCCATCGAATCCATGACCGGAGCCCGGTTTGTCCACGACCAGCTGGAGCTGGCCGGCTGGGAGGTGGCCATCGCGGATGCGGTCAAGGCGAAAGGCCTGGCGCCGTTGGCCTGCAAGACCGACAAGATCGACGCCTGGGTGCTGGCCGAGCTGTCGCGGCGAGACCTGATCCCGGCCATCTGGTTGCCCGACCCCGGCGTCCGGGCTGAGCGGGAGCGGGCGCGCTGGCGGCTGCACCTGGTGCACCACCGCACGGCGCTCAAGAACCGCATCCATCAGACCCTGATCACCTTCGGCCATCCCTGCCCGGTTGCGGACTTGTTCGGGGTGAGTGGCCGCCAGCTGCTGACGGCCCTGGCCCTGCCCGAGCCCTGGCTAGGCTCGGTGACCGCGGCCCTGCAGCTGATCGACCAGTTGGACGGCCAGATCGACGAGCGGGAGCGGGAACTGCGCGAGATGGGGGCCGATCATCCCTACGTGGTCTTGCTCCGCACCGTGCCCGGGATCGGCTGGGTGTTGGCCTACACCATCGCCTCCGAGATCGGCGACATTCACCGCTTTGCCTCCTCGACCAAGCTGATTAGCTACACCGGGCTGTGCCCGTTGGTGAGGCAATCCGGGGATCGCGACTATCGGGGGCCGCTCACCAAGCATGGGCCCCGGTACCTCCGCTGGGCGCTGATTGAAGCTGCCCAACATGCCGCCATGCTGCCCGCCTATCGCCCTCGCTACCAAACCATCAAGCGACGCTTGGGCCGGCAACGCGGCAGCAATGTCGCCACCGTCGACGTCGCTCGCCAGCTGGCCAAGGCCGTCTGGTACATGCTTACACGGAATCAATCGTTCGCTCCGGGAGGTGCCACCGATTCTGTGGCCGCCTGACGGCCCTTGAGGGAAATGCGCCCCCGGAGCTCCTATCCCACCCGGTCACCCACCAAGGTGCAATAGAGAGATGAGCTCGGCTCCACGACGGTTCTTCGGACTACCGCCATGACCCCTTGACATCCGGCCCGCTTTCATAGAGAGAATCACTCCCTCCCCGTAGGTGGCAGGAGGCGACCAGCTCGCTCGCCCCGCGCTGAAGATGTGAGTTCGTTCGGTGGATTCGGACTATGGCCGCGACATATGCTGGGGGGCATGAAGCGCCCACGGCTATCGGCGACAGCGACGCTGGCCTACGTCCTGTCGGCAGCCGCGGTCATGGTGCTGACCGGCGTCATGGTGCTCCTCGGCAGCGCCGTCGGGGTCCAGGTCTATGCCCTGGTGTACGTGCTGCTGGCGGGGCTGCTGGCCTGGCGCTACGGTCGCGGTCCAGCCCTGCTCGCCGCAGGCGTGGCCATCGTCTTTGCGGGAATCGCCTTCGTCTCGCCGCCCTTCAATCTCAGCAACGCGCGGGACGTGGTCCAGCTGGTGCTGCTCCTGGTTGCCTCGCTGGCCGTCATCCAGGTAATCCATCTGGAGCGCGCCAGCCGCACCCTTCTCGAGGCACGCGAGGCTTCCCTCGGCACCCGGCTGCGGCTGCTGGAGGAGGTGTCCCGTCGCATCGTCCAGAACCTGAATGCCGACGAGATCGTGCGCACTGTGGCCGAGCAAACCCCGCGGGTCATCGACTACAACCATTTTCGGTTCTATCGGTATGACGAGGGGGCCGACCAGCTGGTGCTGGCCAAGACGGTCGCCCGCAGCGCGCCCTACAACAAGTTCGAATGGGAGAACCTGGCCATCGCGATGGGGACCGGGATTACGGGGATCGCGGCCAAGACCCGCACCCCGATCCTGGTCCCGGACGCGAGCCGTGATCCCCGCATGTTCTATCCGCCGGGCGCGGAGCGCCTGGTGGAAAGCGTGATGGCGGTGCCCATCGTGGCCGGCGAGCGTCTGTATGGCGTCCTGTCACTGGCCCGCTTGGGCGCTGGATCCCTAACCGCGGAGGACCGCTCACTGGTGGAAACCATCAGCGCCCAGACCGCGCTGGCGCTGGCCAACGCCGAGGAATACACGGCAGCCGAGGACACCATCGCCGCGCTTTCCGCCATCGAAGCCCTGGAGGCGCCCGCCGGCGACGGCGCCAGCGGCGATCTCCATCAGCGCATCGTTACTACTCTCATCGGCCTGGCCCGGGCCGACGCCGGCGGCCTCCGGTTGCACGACGGACGGGATCATCGATACCACGTGGTTGGCGCCGGCCCGGCCGCGTCGGGCGTGAAGCCGCCTCGCGAGGAGCCCTTCGATGAGGGTGAGGCTCGCTGGCTGTCCGAGAGCCGGGCACCGTATCACGTCCTCAACCCGCAGACCGACCCACGGCTTCCCCGCTGGGCTCGCGACGGGGCGGTGTCGGCCGGCGTGCAGACCAGCGTGTTCCTGCCGCTGCGGTCGCAGAAGGACCTCTTGGGGTGGGTCGTGCTGCACTGGAAACGCCAGGCGCACCTGGAGCCGGAGGCCCTCCGGCGACTGAAGCTGGTCGCGGCCCAGGCCGCCATTACGATGCTGAGCGAGCAGACCATCCAGGAAGAGCGGTCCCGTGCCGGGGCCCTGGCTCAGCTGGAGCGCATGCGCCGCGAGTTCATGCAGATCGCCTCCCACGAGCTGCGCACGCCGCTTTCGGTCATTCGCGGCTACGCGTCACTCCTGAACGACGGCTCGCTGGGGCCGGTCACGACCCAGGCCGAGCGCGCGCTCGGCATCCTCAGCGAGAAAGCGACCGAGATGGGCGCCCAGGTGGAACGCATGCTGTTTCTGGCCCGCCTGGAAGATAATCAGGCGACCTACGCCATCGATGAGCTCGACCTGGTGGCGCTGGTCGAGGACGCCATCGCCCGAGTCCGGCCACAGCTCGACCTGCGCGCCGGCACCGTCGAGGCGGACCTGCCGGCCGGTCAGGTGCTGATCCGGGGCGACGCGGAGCGGCTGGCGATGGCGCTGGACAACCTGCTGGAGAACGCGGCCAAGTTCACGATCGATCCGCCGCACGTCGAGGTGCGGCTCACGACCTCCGATGGAGATGCCGAGATCGTGGTCCAGGACAACGGCATCGGGATCCCGCAGCAGGCCATCCCGCGCCTGTTCGAGAAGTTCTACCGGGTCGACGACCCGCAGCTGCGCGTCGGCGGCACCGGCATCGGGCTGTACCTGGTGCGCCAGGTTATCGACGCCCACCGCGGCCGGATCTCGGTGGAGAGCCAGCCCAACCGGGGCACGGCCTTTCGCATCACGCTGCCGCTCGCCGGCCGGAGTCAAACGACCGGCTCCGGACCCAGGTCGGAGGAAGTCAATCAGCAGGGGACGCGCCCCGCTTCTGCAAGCGAAGCGGCACATTGAACCCAATGAATGCGCCGAGCGAGAACCCGCTGGCTTCGGGCGAGGCGATGAAGGCGCTCGCGGAGCGTCTAGAGCGTTGTCCTCAGATTGCGAAGCTCACCGACGAGGTCCACAGCGAGGCGTGGACCATCGCCCACTCCCTCTCTGACCTTGCCGATTCCAGCGAGGCGTTTCGGAAGCTACTGCCCAGACTCGTTGACGAGAGCATTGAAGGGGACGAACTGGTACAGCGGTTGATCGAGGTGGTCAACGAATTGCAGCACATGCTCTATCATCTCGAAGACCCGCGCTTCTTCCGCCAGCTCCTCGGACCTCTGCGCGAGGACTGGGAGAAAGCGAGGGCGGCGCCCCCACCTACGGCTCGGTGACCTACCGCACTTCACAAGCCGGCCCACCAGGGTGGGGGGCACGTTCAGGCAGGCGCGGAGCGCAGCCTGATGAATGGCAGCCGCGTCGTTTCGGAACTTAACGAACTATTCGCCGGCGGAGAGGCTCTCCTCCAGGATATCGAGGCCGCGTCGCAGCTCGTCGTCGCTGATGGTGAGCGGCGGCAGCAGCCGGATCACGTTGTCATAGAGGCCGGCTTTCAGGATGGCCAGCCCGCGGTCATGGCAGCGATGCAGGATGGCGGTCGTGAGCTGCGGGTCGGGCTCGCGGCTGGCGCGGTCCTTCACGAGTTCCATCGCCACCATGGCGCCCAGGCCGCGCACCTCGCCGATGGATGGGATGCGCTCTGCCCAGCTGCGCATCCGCTCGATGGCCATGCCCCCGATCGTTTCCGCCCGCTCGGGCAACTTCTCTTGCAGGAGAACCTCGATGATCGCCAGGGCGCCGGCACACGCCACCGGGTTGCCCCCGAAGGTTCCACCCAGGCCGCCGGGCGCGGTCGCGTCCATCAGCTCGGCGCGGCCTATCACCGCCGCTAGGGGTAGCCCGCCCCCAAGAGTCTTGGCCACTACCACCAGGTCGGGCTCGATCCGGCTGTGCTCGATCGCGAACATGCGACCGGTGCGGCCGAAACCGGTCTGCACCTCGTCCACGATCAAGAGCACGTTCGTCTCGCGGCACAGCCTGGCCAGGGCGGGCAGGAAATCGGGGGGCGGCACCACGAACCCTCCTTCGCCTTGCACCGGTTCGACCAGGACCCCCGCCACCCGCTCGGCGGGGACCGTCGTGCGGAACAGGTCGCGCACCGCCGCCACTGCTGTGCCGCCCAGGCTCTCCGCGCTCATCCCGGCCGGCCTCCGATACTCGTACGGGTAGGGCACCTGGTAGACCTCTGGCGCGTAGGGGCCGAAGTTCTGCTTGTAGGGGGATACCTTGCCGGTGAGCGTCATGCTGAGCAGCGTCCGGCCGTGGAACGAGTTGTGGAAGCTGATGATGCCCGGCCGCCCGGTCGCCTGGCGCACGATCTTGACCGCGTTTTCAATCGCCTCGGCGCCGCTGTTGAGGAGCAGCGCCTTCTTGGCGAAGGCTCCAGGGGTGATCTCGCACAGGCGCCGCGCCAGCCGCACGTAGACCTCGGGCATCATCACCGGCGCGCCGGAGTGGACCAGGGTCTCGAGCTGGTGGCGCATGGCGGCCAGCACCTTCGGGTGATTGTGTCCGAGGTTGAGGACGCTAATCCCGGTCGCGAAGTCGATGTAGCTGCGGCCGTCGACGTCGGTGAGGGTGGCGTCCTGGCCCGCGGCGGCGAAGCCGGGCATGGTCGAGGCCATTCCGCGAGGGACATACTTCTCGCGCTCCTGCTGGAGGGACTGGGAGCGAGGTCCGAGAGTCACGATGCTGCCACCGCCTGAAGCGCCGGCTCGGTCTCGGCTTGCTCCGCCGCTCGCACGGGCTGTTCCTGAGTGAGGCGCTGGGCGATGTACACGGGGATAAAGCTAGCCAGGATGACCACGCTGGCCACCACGTTGACGACCGGACGCTGGTTGGGCAGTCGAAGATTGTTGAAGATCCACTTGGGGAGCGTGATCTCGGAGCCGGAGGTGAAGTTGGTGACGATGATCTCGTCGAAGGACAGTGCGAACGCCAGCAGCCCGCCGGCCAGAAGGGCGGTCGAGATGTTGGGCAGGATCACGAATCGGAAGGTCTGCCAGCCGTCGGCACCGAGGTCCATCGACGCTTCCACCAGGGAGCCGGACGTCCGCCGGAGCCGGGCGATCACGTTGTTGTAGACCACCACCACACAGAAGGTGGCATGGCCGATGATGATCGTCCACAGGCTGAAGGACAGGCCGATCACCTGGCCGCCGATGTTGATCGCCGAGTTGAGTGCCATGCCAGTCACGATGCCGGGCAGGGCCAACGGCAGGATGAGGAAGAACGAGATCGCCTCGCGGCCGAAGAAGCGGAACCGATGGATGGCGAAAGCCGCCAGCGACCCGAGCAGCAACGCGATGGACGTTGCCCCCAGGCCGGCCTTCAGGGACGTGACCAGCGCGCTGCGCACCTCGAGGTTGTTCCACGTGGCGACGAACCAGCGGGTGGAGAGGCCGGGCAGTGGCCAGGCCTGCGACCGCTCGGGGTTGAAGGCGTACACAAAGATGACGAGGAGGGGGACATACAGGAACAGGAGGACGAGGAGGGTGACGACGCGCATCCCGAGCTGAACGGACCGCGGTTCGATGACGCGCTGCCGGACGCTCACAGGGCCTCGAACGCCTTCAGCTGGCGAGCGACCAATAGATAGATGGCGACGATCACGGCCGGGACAATGGCATAGGCGGCCGCGAACGGAATGTTGTTGGCAATCCCCACACTTTGGTAGATGACGTTGCCGATGAACTCCGTATCGCCCACCAGGTTGGGGGCGATGTAGTCGCCCAGTGTCAGCGAGAAGGCGAAGATCGACCCGGCCACGATTCCCGGCAGCGCGACCGGGAGGATCACCCGGCGCAGGGTGGTGAACCAGCGGGCGCCCAGGTCGGTGGAGGCCTCGATCAGGGAGTTGGGAATCCGTTGCAGCGCGGCGAAGATGGGCAGCAGCACGTACGGCAGCCACAGGTAGCAGAACACGATCCACAGGCTCCAGTTGGAGAAGCCCAGGTTCACCGAGCCCAGGTGGAGCTTATGCAATGACCAGTTGAGGAGGCCGTCGCTGGAGAGGATGACCCGCCAGGCGTAGACCCGAACCAGGTAACTCGACCACAGCGGTAGCACCATCGAGAGCAGCAAGAAGGTGCGCACCCGCGGGCTGGCGATGCGGGCCGCGTAGTAGGCGATCGGGATGGCCAGGATGACATCGGTGACGGTGACGGCCAGCGCCATTCCGGCCGTGCGCAGCGCGATGGTCCGGTAGACGTCCACCGCCCACAGGGCCTGGAAGTTCTGGAACCCCCAGGCCTGGATGATGGCCGAGGTCACCGGGTCCTGCCGCCAGAAGGCGGTCAGGAAGAGAAAGGCCAGCGCCAGGAGGTAGACGACCACCATCCACGCCAGCGGCGGCGCCAGCAGCAGGGCGAGCCGCAGGCCGGGGAACCGGTAGAGGAAGATGCCGGCTCGCCGAAATACCGTGCTCATGGCGGAGGCGTTTCGCCTGCCCAGGCGCGAGACTCCGTTCCAGCCAACAGGGCGCCTACCTCGCCAGTCCTATGGTTCCGGATTGCACGGTGAGACGAGACCCCCTCCCCGACCCTCCCCGCACGGGGGAGGGAGATCGGCGACGAGACCCCCTCCCTGACCCTCCCCGCACGGGGGAGGGAGATCGGCGACCAGACCCCCTCCCTGACCCTCCTTCGGTTCAAGGAGTGAACCCCCGCACGGGGGAGGGAGATCGGCGACCAGACCCCCTCCCCGACCCTCCCCGCACGGGGGAGGGAGATCCGCGACCAGACCCCCTCCCCGACCCTCCCCGCACGGGGGAGGGAGATCGGCGACGAGACCCCCTGCCTGACCCTCCCCGCACGGGGGAGGGAGATCCGCGACCAGACCCCCTCCCTGACCCTCCCCGCACGGGGGAGGGAGATCCGCGACCAGACCCCCTGCCTGACCCTCCCCGCACGGGGGAGGGAGATCCGCGACCAGACCCCCCGCCTGACCCTCCCCGCACGGGGGAGGGAGATCCGCGACGAGACCCCCTGCCTGACCCTCCCCGCACGGGGGAGGGAGACACGCGACGAGACCCCCTCCCCGACCCTCCCCGCAAGGGGGAGGGAGACCTCAGAGGCTTGACTGCGGCTCACTACGCGCCACGGACCTCCTGCCAGCGCTGGGCCCAAACCGAATAGTCGGTGCAGGTGTTGCCGCGGCTATCGCCGCAGTTTTGCAGCGGGGTCTTCCAGAGCGCGATGTTCTTGAGGAAGACGTCGTCACCGCAGTGGTAGTCGGCGTCGGCCGACGCGCCGATGTGCTGCCGGAGCAGGTCGCAGGCCTTCGTATTGCTGGGCGTCGCGCCGTAGAACTCGGCGACCTGGTCCTGGACGGCGGGCGTTTCCGTCCATTTCATCCAGAGGTACATGCAGTTGGGGTGCTGGGCGTGAGACGACATCATCCAGGTGTCGGCCCAGCCGGTCGCGCCCTCGCTGGGCACGATCGCGGCCACCGGCTTGTTCTCGCCCTTGAGGAAGCTGACCTGGTACGGCCAGGCCGTGCCCACCACCATGTCGCCGCTGCTGAAGGGATCGGTCTCATCGGTCGTCGCCGACCAGTACTTCTTGATCATCGGCTTCTGCTGCTTGAGCAGGTTGATGGCCGCGTCGAGCTGAGGAGCGGTGAGCTCGTAGACGTCGGTGATCTTCAGATCGGGGCGATGGGCCTTGAGGTAGAGGGCGGCGTCGGCGATGAAGATGGGACTGTCGTAGGCCGCAATCTTCCCCTTGTAGGGCGAGCTGGTCTCCCAGGTGATGTCCCAGCTGGTGGGCGCCGGCGTCACCTTCTGGGTGTTGTACATCAGGACGTTGGCACCGTACATGTAGGGGATGCCGTAGTGGTGGCCGTTGATCGTGTTGTGTTTGGGTGCCTTCAGCGACGTGATCACGTCCTTGAAATCGGGGATCAGGTTGACGTTGACCTCGGCCACGTCCCCATGGGCGATCAGCCGGTTGGTGGCGTCACCCGATGCCGAGACGCCATCCCAGACGGTGCCGCCACCCTGGCGCATCAGGGTGACCATCTCGTCCGAGGTGTCGGCGAACTTCACATTGATCGTGCAGCCGGTCTGGTTCTGGAAGGGCGTGACCCAGTCCACCTTGGGGTCAGATTTGCCGCTTTCGACATACCCGGTCCAGGCAATCAGGTTGAGCTTGCTCTCGGCGGGCCCGATGCTCTGCGGCAGGTTGCTCGTTGGCGCGACGCTGGCCGTGCCGCCGCAGGCAGCCAGGATCACCATCAGTCCGGCGAAAACGGGTAGTCCGAAAGGTCGCTTCATCGTTCTTCCTCCCTCTGTTCCTGAACGCTTCCCCCGATCGCGCGATTATGTTGCCGGTCCCAGATCAGCCGGACGCGCTGGCCACGGGCCTGCAGCACCTCCATTGACGACATGGTCAGATTCTGTTGCATCACCACCAGTTCGCCTCCGCCATCCAGGTCGACGGTGTACCGGGTAAAGGCGCCCACGTACACGACCTCCCGGACCACCCCGGCGGCGCTCGACTCGACCGCCGTAGGCGTCTCGTCCAGGGGCGCCAGCCGGATCTTCTCCGGTCGGATGGTGAAGGCCGCCGCGCTGCCGGTAACGGCGCCGGCTGCGTCCCCGGCCAGGACGTTCGAGGCGCCCACGAACCCGGCAACGAACCCGGTGGCCGGGTTTTCATAGACCTCGGCGGGCGTGCCCACCTGCTCGACGCGACCCTGGTTCATGACCGCCAGGCGATCGCTCATGGTCAGGGCTTCTTCCTGGTCATGGGTCACGTAGAGAAAGGTCATCGAGAGCCGCTCCTGGAGCGTCTTCAACTCGATCTGCATGGTCTGGCGAAGCTTGAGATCGAGGGCGCCCAGTGGCTCGTCGAGCAGCAGGACCCGCGGCTGATTGATGAGGGCCCGCGCCAGCGCCACCCGCTGGCGCTGACCGCCGGAAAGCTCGCCGGGCTTGCGCCGCTCCAGGCGATCCAGTCGCATCATGGCCAGCGCGTCGGCCACCCGACGTCGCCGCTCGCTGGCGCCGATCCCCTTGACCTTGAGCCCGTACTCGACGTTGTCGTAGACCGTCATGTGCGGGAAAAGCGCGTAATCCTGGAAGACGGTGTTCACGTCCCGCTCGTAGGCTGGGAGACGGGAGACATCCTGACCCTGCAGCAAGATGCGGCCGGCAGTCGGCTCCTCGAAGCCGGCGATCATCCGCAGGCAGGTGGTCTTGCCACAGCCGGACGGGCCCAGCAGCGAGAAGAATTCGCCCTGGCGGATTTCCAGGTCGACGCCCGCTACGGCCACCACGTCGCCAAAGGTCTTGCGCACCTGTTCCAGCCGGACCGCGGGCTGCATTGCCGCGGAGGCGGGTTGACCTCCCCGGCGCACGGGCTGGGCAGGGGGATACGCGGTCGGTTGCAGCGCGCTCGAGATGGTCCCTCCTCTGCCGCTGGGCTGAGCGGTCTGGCAAAGCTAAGCCACACTTCGCCTATTTGTCAATTTGGGTCCGCCCCTTGCTGCGCCGCGCCCGCTCCTGTAGGTTTACCGAAGCAGCGGCGGGCTTTACCCAAATTTCAGTCAGCCGCCAGGAGGGAGGGATGGCGCGCACGCCCTTGGTGCGACGATTCCAGCAGCTCTACCGGGATTTTTCCGAAGCTGAGGCGACCGGGCGGACCGTTAACCAGGTGCAGGCGGAGCGCCGCCAGGGCCTGGTGACCCGCCGAGACGCGCTCAAGGCGGGGGGCGCCGCTCTGGCGGGCGCCGCCCTGGCCGGCCCGCTCCCAGTCTTTGCCGAGCAGCAGTCCCGGATTGCCATCGTTGGCGGTGGCATCGCCGGTCTGACTGCCGCCCTCACCCTGCAGGACGCCGGGGTCGCGTCGACAGTCTACGAAGCATCGGCGCGTGTCGGAGGACGCATGCATTCGGACACCACGTCGTGGCTCAACGGCCAGACCAGCGAGCATTGCGGCGAGCTGATCGACACAAAGCACAAGACGATTTTCGCGCTGGCCAGCCGCTTCGACATCCCACGCGTGGACCTGCTCGCGGCAGAGCCCAACAACTCGACCGAGACCGATTTCTTCTTCGGGAAGTACTACACCAGCACGCAGGCCAACATCGACTTCAACCCGGTGTGGAGCGCCGTCAAGAAGGATCTGACCTCGGCACCGTTCCCCACCCAGTACAACATGTTTACGCAGGCCGGATTCGATCTCGATCACCTGAGCCTGTACGACTGGATCGAGACTCGCGTGCCGGGAGGGCACAGCTCGAGCATGGGCCAGCTACTCGACGTCGCGTATAACATCGAGTACGGCAACGTCACGACTGAGCAGAGTTCGCTCAACCTCGTCTACCTGCTCGGCTTCCAGCCGGTCCCCGGCAATTTCCGTATCTTCGGCGCCTCGGACGAGCGGTATCATCTCGCCGGCGGAAATGAGCGCCTACCCAAGGCGATCGCGGCCGCGTTGGCGCCCGGCACCGTTCAACTCGACACGGCTCTCACCGGGATCGTTCTGAACGCCCAGGGCACCTGGACGCTTTCCTTCAACGGTCCGAGCGGGAAGTTCGCCAGGGTCGTGGATAGGGTCGTCATGGCGATCCCGTTCTCGGTGCTGCGCACCTTGCTTACGTCCGACCGGGCGTACCGCTCCGCCGGTTTCGACCCCCGCAAACAGACCGCCATCCAGCAGCTCGGATACGGCAAGAACTGCAAGCTGCAGCTGCAGTTCAACACTCGATACTGGAACCAAAGCGGACCTTGGGGAATCGGCAACGGGTCAACCTACGCTGACACCGGGTACCAGAACACTTGGGAGGTGACGCGCGCCCAGGATCGTGAGACCGGGATCCTGGTCGACTACACCGGCGGCGGCGTGCCGCTGGCGTCGTTCACCGGCAATCCGAGCGACCCCAAGGTCGCGGCCGGGTTCGCGACCAAGTTCCTGAGCCAGATCGAACCGGTGTTCCCCGGAATCACCAAGCAGTGGAATGGCAGGGCCACGCTCGATGTGCCCCTCTCGAATCCGTTCCTGCTCGGCTCCTACTCGTACTGGAAGGTGGGCCAGTACACCCTGTTCAGCGGCTACGAGGGCGCGCGACAGCCAGACATCCATACTGGCAAGTGCCATTTCGCCGGCGAGCACTGCTCGACCAACTTCCAGGGCTTCATGGAAGGCGGGGCAGAGGAGGGCCAGCGGGCGGCCAAGGAGATCTTGGACGACTTCAAGGCCGGTATCTTCCCCTAATCTAAGGTGCCATGTGTCGAAGCATTAAGACCCTGAGACGGGGCGACAGCCGAGCGACTGACCGGGAGATCGAGGAGGCGGCCCTGCAGTTCGTGCGGAAGGTGAGTGGGTACCGGGTGCCGTCACGGGCCAATGCCCACGCCTTCGACGAGGCGGTGGTCGAGGTCACGGCGGCGTCGCGGCGCCTGCTCGACGGCCTCCGGCCGGGGGCGCGCGCCTAGTCAGATATAGCCAGGCCCCCCTCTCCGACCCCTCCCCTGCCCCTCCCCATGGGGGAGGGGACGATATCAACGGTGCGGCCAGGTAACGACGAGGGCCCCGATCAGGCTGACCACCGACAGGGCCAGCAGCACGGCGACCCCGGCCGCCGAAGTGATCTGTGCCCACCACCAGCTCGGTGAGACGGCATACCCGGTCACCCGCATCAGGCGCTGCCTGGATGCCCGGGATCTGGCTGCCGGGGACGTGGAAGCGGGGGACGCGAGTAGCCAGTTTGGGATCGCTGAAGATCGCCATCGCCTAGCCTCGGATGCCCCGGACAACACAAATACGCATCCGGCTTCCCTCCTTCCTGCGATCGAGTCGCGACCGATGCCCCCTCAGGCGGTCGCGCCAGTCGTCTCCTTGCGAGCAAGGATACACGGGGTATCAGGTTTGTCAAGGGACGCAGCGTGAAACTAGGGAACGTTGAGTGAAATCCCTAAGAGGCTAGGGGAGGCTGCTGGACCGAACTCGGTGAGTCCGAAGCCCCCTGGCTGGGGTCGAAGAAGATGCGCACGGCTTCGGGAAAGTCCACCAGCACCTCGGGGGGCAGCCCCGCGGGCGCGTCGGTGGAGGTCTGGGACACGAAGCGCTCTAGCACGACCCCCAGCAGGACCACCACGGCATCGTACGGGAGGCTGGCGCCCTCCAGGTCCACCCGATGCTCGTCCAGAAATGCGAGCACCTGGCTCCGCATCCGATCGGCCACCTCTTGAACAGCCTTGGTCTCCGCAGCGTCCCCCTGGCTCGATTTCTGGGCCTCCAGCTGGCGTCCCTTGGCCGCCCACAGCTCGCTGAGCAGCGGCCGTGTGATCCGGTTGACCTGAGTCGACAGGTCGCGCAGCGCCTGCAGCCGCACGACGCGCACCTGCTCGACCCACCGCTCCCGTGCCGCCGCGTCGCCGATGCTGCAGGAGCCGTAAAAGCGATGCCCGGTGGCGCCGGTGGGCCGCACTTCGAGGTGCTGGCAGGTCCAGACGGGTTGCAGCGGCCGGTACCGGAGGTCGAGGGCGACAAAGGTGCGCGGCTGGTACGCCGGACAGGCATCGAAGTCGGGTGGGAACGGGCGGTCAAACGGACAGGCGTCAGCCGGCAACATTCCTCTTGCCATTATGGGCGCAACCTGGCGGCTGTCCATCCCAGGGAATTCCGCTTCTCGGAGTACGATTGAGTCAAACGTGTTTGGCACGCGCGATCGACTGAAACGCACCGACCTCGACTACTACGGGCTCGATCGGCTGCAGAGCAACGGCGTAGCCGATCCTTCGAAGCTTCCAATGACCGTCAAGGTCTTGCTGGAAGGCCTGCTGCGCCAGGTCGAGATCGGCCAGACCGATGAGGTCAGCGTGCGGGCCCTGGCCAACTGGCCCACCCCGCCGACCAACGGGGCCCAGATTCCCTACCGGCCGGCCCGCGTCCTGCTCCAGGACTTCACCGGCGTGCCGGCGGTCGTCGACCTGGCGGCCATGCGGTCGGCGATGCGCCGGGCCGGCAAAGACGCGAGCCGCATTGACCCGCTGGTCCCGGCTGACCTGGTCATCGACCACTCGGTGCAGGTCGACGTCTTCGGGATCGCCGACGCCTATCACCGGAACATCCAGCGCGAGTACGAGCGCAACGGCGAACGCTATGCCGTGCTCCGCTGGGCGCAGCAGGCCTTCCACAACTTCCGCGTCGTGCCGCCGGGTATGGGCATCTGCCACCAGGTGAACCTGGAGCGGGTGAGCCGGGTGGTGCAGGTGCGCGAGGTGGACGGCCGCCGAGTGGCGATCCCCGACACCCTGGTGGGCACCGACTCCCACACCACCATGGTGAACGGGCTGGGGGTACTGGGCTGGGGCGTGGGCGGCATTGAAGCCGAGGCCGCCCTGCTAGGGCAGGCGATGTACCTGCCCACCCCGGTGGTGGTCGGTGTTCAGTTGGCCGGCGCCTTGCGCCCGGGGGCGACCGCCACTGACCTGGTGCTGACGCTGACCGAGATGCTCCGCAGCCACGGCGTAGTCAACAAGTTTGTCGAGTTCTGTGGCGACGGCTTGAGTAGCCTCTCCGTCCCGGACCGCGCCACCCTGTCCAACATGTGTCCCGAGTACGGAGCCACCTGCTCCCTATTTCCAGTGGACGCCCAGACGCTGCGCTACCTGGAGGTCACCGGTCGCGAGGCGGAACACATTGCCCTGGTGGAGCAGTACTGCCGGGCCCAGGGGCTCTTCCGGGTCGACGGCAGCGCCATCCCGGTCTTCAGTGAGCTGCTGGAGCTGGACCTGGACTCGATCGAACCGAGCGTGGCGGGACCCAGGCGGCCGCAGGACCGGGTCGCGTTGCCAGAGGTCTGGGGGAGCTTCACGGGATCGTTCACTCTCCAGGATCAACCGGAACCGGCCGAGGTCGCCCGCTTCGACGCCGAGGGGGGTGATCCGAGCATGCAGGGGTCGAGCGCGGTGGCCGTCCCGGTGAAGCCTCGCGTGGCGCTCGAGCACGGGTCGATCGTGATCGCGGCCATCACCAGCTGCACCAATACCTCGAACCCCTCGGTGATGGTGGCCGCCGGCCTGTTGGCCAAGCGCGCCGTCGAGCACGGCCTGACCGTCCGGCCGACCGTCAAGACCAGCCTGGCCCCCGGCTCGCGCGTTGTCACCGACTACCTGAACCTGGCCGGGCTCCTGCCCTACCTGGAGCAGCTGGGCTTCTACCTGGTCGGGTACGGGTGCACCACCTGCATCGGCAACAGCGGGCCGCTGGCGAACGCCGAGGTGGAGGCCGCCATCGAGAAGAACCGGCTGTACACGGTGGCGGTGCTCAGCGGCAACCGGAACTTCGAGGGCCGGATTCATCCCCTGGTCCGGGCCAGCTACCTCGCGTCGCCACCCCTGGTGGTGGCCTACGCTCTGGCGGGCACGGTGCGAACCGACCTGTCCGTGGATCCGGTGGGAACCGGGAAGGATGGGAAGCCGGTCTACCTGCGCGACCTCTGGCCGTCGCCGGAGGAGGTGGCGGCCACCGTGCGCGATTGCGTGAAGCGGGAGATGTTCCAGCGCGAGTACGAACACATCTGGGACGGGGACGAGTACTGGCAGCGGATGCAGGCCCCCACCGGTCCGATCTACGAGTGGAACACTAAGTCAACGTATGTGCAGGAGCCGCCCTTCTTCGAGGGCATGACCGCTACCCCCACCCCGCTGCAGGACATCGTCGGCGCCCGGGCCCTGGTCGTCCTGGGCGACTCGATCACCACCGATCACATCTCACCGGCCGGCAGCATCCCGCCCGCCAGCCCGGCTGGGAAGTACCTGATCGAGCACGGCGTGGACCGGATCGACTTCAACAGCTACGGCGCGCGCCGGGGCAACCATGAGGTGATGATCCGCGGCACCTTTGCCAACATCCGGCTGAAGAACCTCCTGACTCCGGAGCGGGAGGGTTACTGGACGGTGCACCTGCCGGACGGCGAGGAGATGACCGTCTACGACGCCGCCGTGCGTTATGAGCGGGAAGGGATCCCGCTGGTAGTGCTGGCCGGCAAGGAGTACGGGTCGGGGAGCTCCCGGGACTGGGCAGCGAAGGGTCCCAAGCTGCTGGGGGTCCGGGCCGTGATCGCCGAGAGTTTCGAGCGTATCCACCGCAGCAACCTGGTGGGCATGGGCGTGCTGCCGCTGCAGTTCGCCCCCGGGACGTCGCGAGCATCGCTCGGGCTCACCGGGCGCGAGCGCTTTACCATCCGCGGGCTGCAGGCCGGTCTGAAGCCAGGCCAGACATTGGAAGTGGCGGCTCAGGGCGACGGAGCGCCCCAGCGCTTCCGCGTTCACGCGCGGCTCGACAACGAGACCGACGTGGAGTACCTGCGGCATGGCGGCATCCTGCCGATGGTGCTCCGCCACTTAATGGCCTAAGGCCAGCGGCACCACGGGGTCTCGTCGCTCCCGCCCTATGGGGTTTGGGAGGGGTTCCTGGTGTCGGCCATGCAGGCCTGGCTATCCTCCCTCCCCACCAAGGATCTTCGGGGCAGGCCAGCTCGTCTCGAGGACCTCGCCGGACAGGTAATCGATGAACACAGCGACACTGTGCACCTGGTGTTTAGCGGGGCTTCCTGGCGGACCATGTCCTACCAGGGTCTGGTCGACCCGGAAAGACACTCCCCACTCCCAGGTGGCGGCGGTCGGAGAGACATTGCCAAACGTTCCGGCCCGTGCAAGCCTCGCCTGGATCACGGGAGCAATACGCGGACCCTCCGTTTCCGCCGCCGCGTGGCGTGCGATGGCGATAGCGCGCTCCTGCGAGATGCCTCCGGGCGGCGGTGAGGACGAAGGATACTGGGCGGCCTGACGGCCTGCCGGACCGGCGGCCTGCTGCCATGCCGCCCCGGTCCAGGTCCACGTATCTCCATACAGGCCGCCAGGGTCGGTCGCCGCCACTCCGCCGACGAGGAGGTCGTGACCGGCCTTTGCATCAAAGGCGAAAGCAGCCCGACCTCGGCTCGGCGGGCTAAACGGCATTGGGGCCCATCGCGTGCCATCCCACTGCCATGCGCCATGCAGGTCGACCAGCAGGACAGATCGTCCGTCCGGGGCTGGCGCCAGGACAGGATCGCTGAGGTCATCGTGCACCGCTGGAAATGCCGGAGAGGACGTCTGTAGAGGTGCCCACTGATGACCGTCCCACTCCCAGGTGACCACGCCCTGAACCGGAGCGTCGGCGTAGCGCACCCGCTGGACGGCCATCAGCTGATTACGGACCGGGTCAAGCCCGAACGCGGTGGCGGGATCAAATGTTCCTCCGACCCGCGGACGAGGATCGACTCCGGCCGGTGGGTTCTGGTCTAGCCCGCCTGGGCCCTCCCCAATCGGCCCATGAGAATCGATCAGGGTCCAGGTCGCGCCGGTCCATTCCCACGTTTCGTCTCGAGGGGTGCCTGCCTGGTCGGGATCGGTGAGCAGAATCAGGTGCTGAGAGACGGGATCGAAGTTCATGAAGGCTCGGCCGAAGGTTGCGGGTGGGGTCGCCGACGGATGCAGCTGGGTCCAGGTCGTACCGTTCCAGACCCACGTGTCCGTCGCCCCGGAGCCACCGCTAATGCCGCCAAACAGCACCACTAGCCCGGAGGTGGGGTCGTAGGCCATCGCCGCCGCGCCGCGCGGGCTGGGCGACAGCGCTGGGGACTCCTGCTGCCAGGCGCGGCCATCCCAGGTCCACGTATCTCCGAGCCAGGTCGCGGCTCCTCCCCCGAAGAGCACCAACTTGCCACGGGTCGCGTCGTACGCCAGCGCCGCGTTGGCGCGAGGCGAGGGGCCGATTGGCCCGGCCGCATCGTTGACTCCAGCTCTAGGGCCGCATGCTGGCAGGAGGGTGACTGTCGCGGCCAGTGTTAGCCTAGCGATCAGGGTCCTCATTTCACCAATAAAACGTACCAGCCCGTGCGGTGGTTTCTGAGACACCGGCAGCACCACAGCCCTGCACCGTCGGCTATCGTCGGAGCGTGGGATCCGTCCTGCAGGATGTCGGCCAGGCCATCATCGGTCGGAGGCCGCTCAGCCGGTTTGTGCAGGTCGACCGCCTGGTGACCGCGCATACGGGCGCCGGCACCACTAAGACACCACCCTGTCGCCTCCCACACGGGCGCTACACCGTTTTTGCGGCGTACGACCCTCCGGTAGCGGTCCGATCGCTCGCGGTCGTCGATGAGCGCGGCCACGCTCTGCCGGACTGGGGAGCCATCGGGGCGGCCCCAGGCGAAGTCGTGGCGCCTCTGGTGCAGCACGTCCTGCCCACAGGTAGCTACCACCTCGAGGTCGACACGTGGACACCAACATGCGCCTGGATGGTCCAGGTGGTGCTCAACTCGATGCTCTCCTGGGAAGCGCCACCACGCGCCTGGCGCCCTTCCTTGCCGCCACCGACGAGCGCAGAGGTACACAGGGGGCAGGAGCCCCGTTTTCGCCTGGCACAGACCGGCCTCTACAACATCGACCTGACCGTTGGCGACTGGGGAGTGGGTACTGCGTGGTTTGGGGCTTCGCTGAACCCGTATTCCCTCGACCTGCGGGCGACCGATGGACATGTCATTCACATCGGGCACGCGACCGAGTCCGTGGGGTCGTCGTCCAATCCACTCTTCCTCGGTGCCGGCGAGTGGACAGTGGAGATCAAGACTGGTTCTGAATGGCGCCTGGTGATCGCGCCGGTGATCGGTCCCCACGGTGGAGGATCCAGAGCCTTCTAAGATCGCCCCCGGGGGCGTGAGTTGAGCACGCACCTCGTTCTGGATACGTATCTCGCGACTAGGAGGGAAAATGTCGACGGAAATGCCGCCATCGAGAGCTGAATCTGGGGACGCCGGCAAGCTGCAGATCCTGGCCACCGAGCACTGGAGCCTGCTGGCGACCCGCTCGCTGACTTACACAGAGTCCCTGAACCGAGTGACCATATTCCTGGCCATCCTCTCTGGCGCGATGATCGCGCTGGCACTGGTCGCGCAGGTTGATCGATTCGGCCCGGCTTTCATCTCGATCGCCATCCCCTTGCTCACCGTTGTCTTGTACACAGGCATCGCTACTATCGCGCGTCTTCATACGCTCAATCGCGATGACTTCCGCTGGGTGATCGGAATGAACAGGCTCCGGCATGCGTACCTCGAGCTCCACCCGGAGCTAGAGCCCCACTTCATCGCCAGCCCGTACGACGACATGCGCGGCGCACTCCAGACGCTTGGCATCGACGACATAAGAGCGGGTCGCAGGCCGGGGTCGCTGTTTCATTTGCTGCAAACACTGCCGGGCATGCTGACCGTGATCGTCGCGGCGGTCGGCGCCGCCATTGGGGCGTTAGCCGCACTCGCCATCGGCTTCCCACCGCTGGGCTTGGTCCTGGCGGCTGCCGCCGCGTTCGTGCTGGTCTTGGTGTTGATGGAAATCTGGGGCCGCAGGTCTGTCAGACGGTTGACCCCGAGCCTGCAGCCCCGATTCCCCTCGCTACCCTCTCCTAGCCCTCCTGGTCCACCGTGACCCGGCTGGCGCCACCGCGGATGTCCAGCTCGGACCGGTCCCCGGCCGTCGCGTCATCCGGGGTCTCCAGCTGATTACGAGGAGGGAGAGGCCGTGGCTGGGGTGGTGTGGAGGATCGTCGTCATCCTTTTCGTGCTCTGGCTGCTGGGCTATACCATCTTTCATCTGGGGCCCGCCATCCACGCGCTGCTGGTGCTGGCCATGGTCGCCATCGTCTACAACCTGCTGGTAGGTCGCCGAGCTGTCTAGGGCCGGCTAGCGCAAGCTCTTGACAAAAGCGGCCGCGCGATCCAGGGCCTGATCGAGGACTCCGGCCAGGCCGTGCCCGGCTCGCGCGTAGATCACCAGCTCCGCCTTCTTGAGCTGCCGGACCTCCTTGCGCAGGAGGTCGATGTCCGCGAATGGATCCGCCTCGCCGCTCAGTAGCAGCACGGGGCAGGCGATGCGTGCCCAGTGCGCGGATCGTTCCCGCCACGCTTCCTGCTTTCCGGGCGCATGCAGCGGATAGCTGAAGAGAACCAGGCCGGCACAGGGTTCCTCCGCCGCCAGCAGACTCGCCACCCGACCGCCGAAGGAATGGCCGCCAATGACGGCGTGAAGCAGGTCGGGCACCTGCTCACGGAATAGCGGAAGGGCGCGCTCGGCCTTCGGCACCGATCGCCCGGGCTTCAGGTTGACCGCGGTGGCGTCCACGCCGCGCCGCTTGAGGCCGTCCACATAGGGCTTCATGCTGGCCACCGTGCCGGCTGCACCGTGGCCGAGATAAACGGTTGGCATGTCCGACTAGCGTAGTCGGCTCGCAGGTTCTTCGAGACCCCCTCCCCCGACCCTCCCCGCAAGGGGGAGGGAGAGATTTTGGCTGCTCCCCGCAAGGGGGAGGGAGAGATTTTGGCTGCTCCCCGCAAGGGGGAAGGAGAGATATTGGCTGCTCCCCGCAAGGGGGAGGCAGAGATTTTGGCAGCTCCCCGCAAGGGGGAGGGAGAGTTGTCGCCAGATTTCTTTCAGAATGAGCCCAGCATGAGACTGCTTGAGGGTGTGGCCGGGATCCTGGTTGTGGCCGCGATCTTCTATGACCTGTTCCAGTCCATCATCCTTCCCCGGCCTGCCGTGGGGAGGCTCCGGCTGACACCACTCGTCATCCGCCCGCTGTGGCGTGTGTGGCGATGGGTGGGCACCCGCAGTTCTCGAATCGATAAGCGCGAGAATCGGCTGGCGATCTTTGGTCCGATGGGCCTGATCATCCTGCTCACGTTCTGGGGGCTGTCCCTGATTCTTGGCTACGGTCTCATCTTCGACGCGTTGCGCGACCAGCTCCACGAGGCCCCGACCAACTTCGGGACATCGCTCTACTTCTCGGCCACCACCCTGGTGCCGCTCAGCTACGGCGACATCGTGCCGGTCGGTGTGCCGGCCAGGTTGGTAACGCTGCTCGAGAGCGCCACCGGGGTCGGGCTGGCGGCGCTGGTGATCACCCTGCTCTTCTCGCTGTACGCGTCATTCCAGGACCGGGAGGAGTTAGTGGTGACGCTGGATGCCCTGGCGGGCGCTCCTCCATCGGGCGTGCAGATCCTGGAAAACGCGGCGGATCACGGCATGCCAGAAGAGCTGAAGCAGACGTTCGATGATTGGCGGCGCTGGTCAGCCGCGGTCCTGGAGAGCCACCTCGCCTACCCACTCCTGATCTGGTTCCGGTCGAGTCACGACAACGAGGCCTGGCTCAACTCGTTCGGCGCCGTCATGGATGCGGCCACGCTGGTCCTGAGTACCCTGGAGGATATCCCGGACGGGCCGGCCCGCCTGATGTACAAGGTGGGAGGGCACCTGGTGGAGGACGTCACCTGGTTTTTCCGCCTCCGTCAGTCGACCGATCCGATCGTCGAACGCGAAGAATTCGACCAGGCGCGCGATCGCCTGATACAGGCTGGCTACCGGTGCAAGGCGCCCGATCAAGCGTGGACTGAGTTCAGCCGTCTGCGCTCGAGATACGGGTCGCCGCTGAACCAGATGGCCCAGTTCCTGGCGATCATCCCGGCCCAATGGATCGGCGATCGGACCTACTTACCGCACGTGGCCCGGCGGCCTCGGGTGCGACCGAAACGCTGAACTCCGGGGCCGGAGTGGAGCGGGAGACGGCTGGTACGATGAATTCGAAATGAGCCTGGCCGCCTCCCTGTTGCAGGGCGACGTCAGGGCGCTGGCCAAGGCGATCAGCCTGGCCGAGGACCGCGACCCCGAGGCCACCCAGATCGTGACCGAGCTCCAACCCCAGACCGGGCGGGCGCACCTGGTGGGGATTACCGGTGCCCCCGGGAGCGGCAAGAGCTCGTTGGTCGACCTGCTCCTGCAGGTGATCAGGCAGCGAGGGAAGACCGTGGGCGTGGTCGCGGTCGATCCCAGCAGCCCGTTCACCGGCGGGGCCGTCCTGGGCGATCGCATCCGGATGCAGCGTCACACACTGGACAAAGGTGTGTTCATCCGCAGCATGGGGGCTCGCGGGCACCTGGGCGGCCTGGCCGCAGCAACCCGCGAGGTGATCCACCTGCTGGACGCGTATGGCCGCGACGTGATCATCGTGGAAACGGTTGGGGTGGGGCAATCGGAGCTGGAGATCGGCACGGTCTGCGACACGACAGTCCTGGTGCTGGTGCCCGAGTCGGGCGACGCAGTGCAGAGCATCAAGGCTGGGATCATGGAGATCGCCGACATCTTCGTGATCAACAAGGCGGATCTGGGCGGCGCCGAGAAGACCCGCCGCCTCATCCAGGACGCCATGGCGCTGGGGCCGGCCCCGGCCTGGGCACCACCCATTCTGCTCACGGCCGCGATCAAGGATCAGGGCGGCGTCGAGCTGTGGCAAGCAATCGAACGGCACTGGGAGTACCTGAGCCAGGGCGGCGGACTCCAGGACCGACGGTTGCAACGCCTGAAGCAGGAGGTGCTGGCCCTGGTGGCGGAGCAGGCTCGTGATGACGCCCGCCAGCAGCTGGAGGGTGACACGCCGGTTGCCCGCCGGCTGCGCCAGAACCCGAATGGCACGCTGAATCCGTACGCGCTGGCGGCCGAACTCATGGGGAGAGCGAGGTGATGGCGGTGCGCAGCAAGACATCGCCGAAAGACAGCCGCGCCGGGCAGGCGCCCAAGCCGGCCAGCACCATCTCGGGGGTGCCAGTCGAGGCGCTTTATACCCCCGAGGACCT
This sequence comes from Chloroflexota bacterium, assembly GCA_005880615.1. Classification (GTDB taxonomy): domain Bacteria; phylum Chloroflexota; class Dormibacteria; order CF-121; family CF-121; genus CF-121. The sequence continues at coordinate 88,236 of VBID01000115.1, read as the reverse complement.
GGGCAGCTTCCGCTACGACGAGAAGCTCGGCGACCCGGGCGAGTTTCCGTACACCCGCGGCATCTATCCCTCGATGTACCGCGGGCAGCTCTGGACCATGCGCCAGTTCGCCGGTTACGGCACCGCCGAGGAAACCAACCGCCGTTACAAGTTCCTGCTCTCGCAGGGTCAGACCGGCTTGTCGGTCGCCTTCGATATGCCCACCCTGATGGGGTACGACTCCGACGCCCCGGTCAGCGAGGGCGAGGTCGGCCGCTGCGGCGTCGCCATCGACTCCCTGCAGGACATGGAGGACCTCTTCGCCGGGATCCGGCTGGACCAGATCACCACGTCCATGACCATCAACTCGCCGGCGGCCATCCTGTGGGCCATGTACATCGCCGTCGCGGAGAAGCAGGGCGTCCAGCCGGCCCAGCTGGGCGGCACCTTGCAGAACGACATTCTCAAGGAGTACATCGCCCAGAAGGAATACATCTTCCCGCCGGCGCCGTCGATGCGGTTGGTGGTCGACACCATCGTCTTCGCCAGCCGGCACATGCCCCGCTGGCATGCCGTCTCCATCTCCGGATACCACATCCGCGAGGCCGGGTCGACGGCGGTCCAGGAGCTGGCCTTCACGCTGGCCGACGGCATGGCCTATGTCGATGCCGCGATCAAAGCCGGTCTCGACGTGGACGAGTTCGCCCCCCGCCTATCCTTCTTCTTCAATGCCCACATCGATTTCTTCGAGGAAATCGCCAAGTACCGCGCGGCGCGACGGCTGTGGGCCCACATCATGCGAGATCGGTACCACGCCAAGAATCCACGCTCCTGGATGTGCCGCTTCCACACCCAGACCGCGGGCTGCTCGCTGACCGGGCAGCAGGTGGAGAACAACATCTCTAGGACTGCGTTCGAGGCGCTCTCGGCGGTGCTGGGCGGGACCAACTCCCTGCACACCAACTCCATGGACGAGGTGCTGGCGCTGCCGACCGAAAAGGCGGCCCAGGTGGCCCTTCGGACCCAGCAGATCATCGCCCACGAGACCGGCGTCACCAACACCGTCGATCCACTGGCAGGGTCGTACTTCGTAGAGTCGCTGACCGACGAGATCGCGCGCGGGGCACTGGACTACTTCAAGCGGATCGATGAGCAGGGCGGCGTGCTGGCGTGCATCGAGAATGGCTTTTTCCAGCGAGAGATTGCGGACGCCGCCTTTCGGTACGAGCGCGAGCTGGAGGCCCAGGAACGGATCGTGGTGGGGGTGAACGCGTACCAGGAGGGGACCCGCGCCGAAGTGCCCACCCTCAAGATCGGGTTTGAGACGGAACGAGCCCAGGCGAAGAAGGTGCGGGCGCTGCGCGAGCGCCGGGATGGGACGAGCGTGCGCAACCGGCTGACCGAGCTGCAGGCGGCGGCGCGCGGGCAGGACAACCTGATGCCGGTCCTGATCGACTGCGTGAAGGCCTACGTCACCGAGGGCGAGATCATGGCCACGCTCAAGGAGGTGTTCGGTGTCTACCGCGAGCCGACCATCCTCTAAGCCCGCGCCGCGGACCGAGCCCGCGTCACAGAAGAAAATCCGGGTCCTGACGCTGAAGCTGGGATTGGATGGGCACGACCGGGGGGTCAAGGTCGTCTCCCGGGCCTTGCGGGATGCGGGCGTCGAGGTGATCTATGCCGGGCTCCGCCAGACACCCGAGATGGCGGTGGAAGCCGCCATCCAGGAGGACGTGGACGGCATCGGGGTCAGCATCCTCAGCGGCGCCCACATGACCCTGATCCCGCGAGTGCTCGAGCTCCTCAAGGAGCGGGGCGCCGGCGACATCGTGGTATTTGCGGGGGGCATCATCCCGGACGATGAGGCGGCGGAGCTCAAGACGCTGGGTGTTGCCGAGATCTTCGGTCCCGGGACCTCGCTGGCAACCATCGTCGATTTCGTCAACAGCCGGCTCCGAAAGTGATCGCGGCGGGGCGCAAGCTCGGCCGGTTCCAGCTCCAGCGTTTGAGCGATGGCCAGTTCCGCATGGACGGCGGCGCGGTCTTCGGCGTGGTGCCCAAGGTGCTGTGGGAAAAGGTCAAGACCCCGGACGCCCGCAACCGCGTCACCCTGGCGACCAACTGCCTGCTGGTGCGCACGCCCGACGCCAACATCCTGATCGAGGCTGGGGTCGGACCCAAGCTCTCGGACAAAGAGCGGGACATCTACGGCTATGAGCGTGAGCCCGGCTTGCCGGCCTCCCTGGCCGACGTGGGGCTGCGGCCCGAGGATATCGACCTGGTGGTGATGAGCCACCTGCACTTCGACCACTGCGGGGCGTTGGTCACGCCCGGCCGCGACGGCGAACTTACGCCCCTGTTTCCCAGGGCCAAGCACGTGGTGCAGGCGCGCGAGTTGCAGGCGTGGCGCCGCCCCGATCCGCGGAGCAAGTCCTCCTACAAGCCCGAGAACCTGGGCATCCTGGAAGAGTCCAACCGGCTCCTCGTGGTGGATGGGGACGCGACCGTCGCGCCGGGGATCCGGGTCCGGGTGACAGGCGGGCACACGGCCGGCCACCAGGCCATCTACGTCACCGACCAGGAGCAGACGGTCGTCTTCACCGGCGACTTCCTGTTCATGCGGGCCTTCCTGAAGGTGAACTGGGTGAGCGGCCTGGATCTGTACCCGGTGGAATCGATGGAGCGGAAGGTGTCCTTCCTACAGGAGGCCGCCCGGGAACGGCAGCTGATCTGGTTCTACCACGAGACCGAGCCGATGCTCGGCTACTGGACGGGCGAGGGGTTCGAGCCGGTTTAACTGGCCACTCCCACCCCCTCCCTCCCCTCCCCCTGAGGGGGAGGGAAAGTTTCTTGCACCCGCAACCTGGCCCTTCAGTGAGGGGAGTCGAGACCCCTCCCCGACCCTGTCCACGCGGGAAATCCCGCGACCCTGACGTCATTGGCTCCCCGCAAGGGGGAGGGAGCAGCAAGTTCCCCGCAGGGGGGAGGGGAAAATCTATGCAGATCTGGCTACTGGCACTTGAGGTGGCTAGGTCAGCTCAGGATGAGGACGACTTCCTGGCCGCATTGCTGGCAGTCACCCCGCACGATGTAGTTCCCGGTGGCGAGGCTCACCTCGCGAGGATGCAGCATGGCAACCGACTGGTTGCAATTACGGCAATAACCCTTCATCGGCGCCACGTCTGGGGCCTTGAAGGTCCAGGTATGGGGGCCGACCTGCTGCATGCTGGCGCGGGCTACTGCCATCTTTAGTTCTCCACTTAAGACAACGGTTTCGGAGTCCATCGGCAACGGGCCAGGTGGCGCATCCCCTGTACGGCAGGCGCCGTAGATAATCAGGGCAGTGCGATTCATCCGAGTGGCCCGACCATCCCGTCCACCCCGGTCGGGCCCCTTCGTTGCACCCGCCGGCCTCATCATGGTCGTGCTGGGCGTGCCCGCCGTGGTGCTAACCCTGATCCACCTCACCAGCGAACTGCACCGGCAGGAACACACGCTGCTGTTTGCCGCGGTCGTCGTGGTGGGGTCTCTGGCCTTCCTAGCCGGCCTGGCCTTCGCCTACCGCGGGTCGACGCTGGGCGCGGTCGCGGTGGGCGTGCTGGCCTTCGGCGAACTGGCCCTCCAACTCTCGTCCCATTTCGCTGCCGGGCCTTTGGCGCTTTCCGGGCTCGCCCCGACCGAGGGGATCTGGTTCAGCGTGGTGGTGTTCTTCCTGGCGGCGACCTGCTTGCTCACGCTGGCGGTGGCGGTGGTCGCGACGACCAATGCGTGCGGGCGTGCCCAGCGGACGGGCAGCCTACCCCTGGTGGGGGTCTCGGTGCTCGGCGCGTTGCTGCTCCTGCTGCACGCTGTCGATGACGTGGGGCGAAGCGGCTTTGGCGGCCTCAGTGTCGAGGATGGCGCGTTCGTGGCCGTCGCGACTGCCGCGGCCTGGGTCCTGGGCGCTTTGTGGACGGGGGGCGCCCTGCGGCGCGGCCTGATGGTGGTGGCAGTGGCCACATTGAACGTGTGGTGGCCGATCTACGCGCTGCACCTCAGCCCGTCAGGCGTCTCCCTCGCCCGCATCCAGCAAAAGAGCGGCCTTGTCTTTGCCCTGATCGCAGCCGGCGCCGGGGCGCTAGCCCTCTGCGCCTTTGTGGTCGCGATCGTCTGGCTGGCCCTGGTCTCGCTGCCCGATCGGGCTCGCGCGGCTCTGCCTCCGATCCTCAGGATCTGATCGCCGGCGCGAGGGGAGCCGGGGGTTCGGTCAGTAGACGATGACCGGGGTCCCGGTCGGTGTCCAGTTCCAGAGCCAGACCATATTGCCGCCCGGTACATTCACGCACCCGTGCGTGCCGTTGTTGGCGCCGTAGGGATCATAGTGAGGAAAGTTCGTGCCCGGCCCGTAGTAGTAGCGCCATGAAGCGTCGTGGATGCCGTCCCCACCGTTGAACCACATGACCGTCCTGACCGGTGTGTCCGGGTACCAGAAGGCGGAGCCTTGCGGCCAGGGGGAGTGCATGGTCCAGGGCGTCACCTTCCAGTAGACCTGGAAGCGGCCCGGGTCGGTCTCCAGCCCGGGCCGGCCGGTGGTGACGTAGGTCCAGAAAACCTGCTTGCCGTGCTCGAAGGCGCGCAGCACCTGCTCCTGGAGTGAAATCGTGATGGCCTTATCCGGCAGGACCGTCTGCATCGCCTGCTGCAACACCTGGTCCTGCGCCTGCAGCCCGCCGGTCACCTTGTCCAGGTCTGGGGCAGTGGCCGCGGTTGAAAGTTGGATGCCGAGCTTCGTGGCGCGCACCTGCACGATGGAGGCGTCCATCTGGAAGAGGTTGGCGGTGGCGAGGTCGGTATTGAGCTGGGCCAGCGCCGTCTGGGCGATGCTCCGGGCGCTATCCAGGTTGCCCTGGTCCTGCGCCGCCGCTTGGGCCGCCAGCTGGTCGATCAGGGCGTTGGTCGTCTTCTGGTCGGCGATGATCAGGCTGAGTTTGCCCAGCGGATCGTGCAGGCTGGACGAGAGCCGGCGGAAGTCGCCCACCGTGCGGGCCAGGCGCAGGCTCCGGAGCGTGGTGTCGGAGAGCGTGTTCAGCGGTGCCAGCAGGTCGGCGTCGGCGCCGATCCGGGCGGCCTCGTCCAGCCCGGTCAGCAGCCGCGTGAACGCGGCAACGGCCGAGGTTTTGCTCTGGTCCAGGATGTGCTGCTGGCGCGCTTCCAGCTGGTCTTTCAGCTGGAGCTCTTCGGCCCTGGCATTCAGAAAGAAGTCGACCCGAGGTTGATTGAAGAGGACGCTGGGCGCCGCCGGGGGCTGGCTGCTGGCGATGGTCAGGTCCTGGCGGACCAGGTCGGCCAGTTCGGGGTCGCCGATCCCCAGCGCCCGCGCCTGGGCCTGGGCGGCCAGGACTTGCTGGCGGGCAGCCTGGAAGTCCTGCTGGGCGCTGACCTCCCGCTGCTGCTGGACGAGGGCCAGGCCGACCACCAGGACGGCGGTCAGCAGGGCGACCAGCAGGCGCCGGCCATTCCCCCGTATGGCTGTAAGAGAAGGTGTCAACACCTGTGTCACCAGTATTGTATCCCCTTTCTGCTCAGAAGAACGGGTTTGAATGGAAAAAGTTCCGGTGCGGAGCTCCACGGCCTGGTGAAGGCCTTGTGGTAAGATGTGCCCCGCTCAATTCGACTGGAAGGGAGATCGGTGGCCAAGACCAAGGCAAAATCCAGCACCCCCGTCACGCTGACCCTGGACCCAAGGCCCGAGGACGGGCAGAACCTGAAGGCCCTGCGCCGTCAGGGCCGGCTGCCGGCCATCGTCTACGGTCACAAGGTCGACCCAGTGCCGGTCATGGTCGATGGCCGCGAGTTCGTCAAGGCCCTGGCCAGGGTGGGGAAGACCCAGCTGGTGGACCTGCAGGTGGGGAGCGAGCCGGTCCGCAAGGCCCTCATCCGCGAGGTGCAGCGCAGCCCGCGTACCGGTGACCTGTTGCATGTCGATTTCTACCAGGTCAATCTCCTCGAGAAGATCGAGTCCGACGTGCCCATCGAGCTCGAAGGTGAGGTCGAAATCGTGAGCAAGGGGGAGGCCGACCTGCTGCACGCCATGCACGCGCTCCGGGTGGAATGCCTGCCCACCGACCTGCCGCCCTCCATCATGGTCGATGTTTCCGGGCTAAAAGAGGTGGACGATGAGATCCGGGTCCGCGACCTGAAGGTGCCCCCGGGCTGCGAAGTCAAGAACGAGCCCGACGAACTCGTAGTGAAGGTCCAGAAGCACCGCGAAGAGGTCGTGGAAGAGGCGCCCGTCCCGGTCACGGCCGAGGTCCCGACCATCGGCGAGACCGAAGCCCCGCCCGCCGAGGCCGGCGAGGCCCCCGCCGAAGCCGAAAAGAGCTAGGCGCCATCTGGGCGCCCGTAGAATGGCGCCATGATTCTGGCCGCGACCAAGGAGTTCAGCTTCTGGGACTTACGACCCTGGGAGTTTCTCGAAGGCCTCGCCATCCTGGTGGTGGCGGTTGTGCTCGCACGGGTGCTGAGAAGCCTGGTACGCGGGGCCATGCGACGGGCCCGGGTGGATCAGCAGGTCACCTTGCTCGTCACCCGCCTGGTCTTCCTGGGCACCATCATCATCGGCATCATCGGCTTCTTCGCTAGATGGATCGGCTCACCAGCCTACGTGTTTGGCAGTTTCGGGATCCTCGCGCTGGCCTTCAGCCTGGCTTTCCAGGACATCTTGAAGAACTTCATCGCCGGCGTCTTTCTGTTGCTGGAGCGGCCGTTCAAGATCGGCGATGAAATCACGGTCGACGGGCATACGGGGACTGTCGACAACGTGGAGATCCGGACAACGACGCTCCGCACTGAAGACGGTGAAGAAGTCCTGATTCCAAACTCCCTCGTGTACACGGAGACCATCGTCAATCGCAGCCGCTATCCAACCCGGATGTTCACACTGACGGCCAAGCTGTCCCCTGGTGAGCCTCTCGACGGGGTGGCGGAACGCGTTCGCGCCCAACTCGAGGCGGTCCCGGAGGTGGCCAAGGATCCGCCGCCCCACGTGGGTTTGCTGCCCAGCACCGATGGCGGCGTCACGCTGGAGGTCCGCTACTGGCTCGACTACCGCCGCCATGACGCCGTGGCGGTGCGAGCCGCCCTGGGAGCGCAGGTCTACCAGGCGCTGCTGACCAGCGCGACCGCCCCAGCCAAATAGGCGCCACCGCTGAAACCACGACACTGGAACCCCTTCTGGGCCGCCGTCTTCAAGCTGCACGCCGCTCTCTATGGGCTGAGCGGCGGCGCGTTGGGGCGGCACGCGTTCGGCCTCCCGGTGCTGGTCCTGAGCCACAGAGGAGCCCGATCCGGAAAGCGCCGCCAGACCTCCCTGTATTACTCCGAAGACGGGCCCAACCTGGCGGTGATCGCGTCGAAGGTCGGAGCTCCCGAGAATCCCACCTGGTACACCAACCTGATGGCCAACCCGAACGCGGAAGTGCAGGTTGGTCGGCAGCGCAGACCAGTGCGGGCACGGATTGCGGACGAGGCCGAGCGGGCCCGAGTCTGGCAGCAGATGGCGTCGATCTATCCGGGCTACGACGCCTACCAGCAGCGGACGGAGCGGCGGATCCCGGTGGTCATCCTCGAGCCGATCCGCTAGATCCTATTGTTAGGCCGTGGGGCAGGAGACGTTCCTCCCGGCCGAACCTGAGACGCCACCGGCGGCCGACCAGCCGCTGGCGGCTCGGATGCGCCCGCGGACGCTCGACGAGTTCGTCGGCCAGGCGGATCTGCTCGGGCCTGACCGCGAGCTGCGTCGCGCCATCGAGGAAGACCGGGTGGGCTCCATGATCTTCTGGGGACCGCCCGGGACTGGGAAGACGACGTTGGCCCGGATCATCGCCAAGGCGACGGCGTCGCACTTTGTTCCGCTGAGCGCCGTCAGCGCTGGGGTGGCGGACCTGCGCCGGAATGTGGAGGAGGCCAAGCTGCGGCGGCGCCAGGCCAACCGGCGGACGATCCTCTTCATCGACGAGATCCACCGCTTCAACAAGGGCCAGCAGGACGCCGTGCTGCCCTACGTCGAAGAAGGTGTCATCACGCTGATCGGGGCAACGACGGAAAACCCTTCGTTCGAGGTCAACGCGGCGCTGCTGTCGCGGTCCCGGGTCTTCGTGCTGAACGCGCTCACTGACGAGGACATCGCGACCATCCTTGATCGCGCCGTCAGTGACCCGGAGCGCGGGCTCGGCCAGCAGCAGGTCGTGGTTGAGCCCGAGGCCAAGGCGGCGCTGATCCGATTCGCCAACGGGGACGCCCGGGTCGCTATCAACGGGCTGGAAGCCGCCGTGGCTCTGGTCCGACCCAAGCAGGGCCACCGGCTGATCACGGCGGCGGCGGTCGAAGAGGCGGTGCAGCGCAAGAACCTGCTGTACGACCGCGCCGGCGAGGAGCACTACAACATCATCTCGGCGCTGCATAAGAGCCTTCGCGGCAGCGACCCCGATGCGTCGCTGTACTGGCTGGGACGGATGCTGGAGGCGGGCGAGGACCCGCTCTATGTGGCGCGCCGGCTGGTACGGTTCGCATCGGAGGACATCGGCATGGCGGACCCGAATGCGCTCGTGCAGGCAATGGCCGCCCAGCAGGCGGCGCACTTCATCGGCATGCCGGAGGCTAACCTGGCGCTGGCGCAGTGCGTGGTCTATCTGGCCTCCGCGCCCAAGAGCAACGCGCTTTACGCGGCCTACTCGGGAGTCCAGGAGGATGTCGAGCGAACCCGTGCGGACCCTGTCCCACTTCATCTGCGCAACGCGCCCACCCCACTGATGCGGCGGATCGGCTACGGCAAGGGCTACAAATACGCCCACGACTACGAGGACGCGCAGGTGGAGCAGCAGAATCTGCCGGACGCCATCAAGGACCGGACTTATTACCACCCGACGGATCGCGGCTACGAAAAGACAGTTAAGGAACGCCTCGATGCCTTCGAACAGGCAAAGAAGCGGACGGCGAAAAAGGCGAACCCCTCTTAGGGGACAGTTCCTGAGTCACTCGACACCCCCACCCCGACCCTCCCCCTGAGGGGGAGGGAGATTTTCGCCTGACGGGCGGGGGATGAACGGGGAGATTCAGTCAGGTAGTTGCTTCCGCGTGTTGGCGGAGGGCGGCGAAGCCGTTGGCCATCACCTGCTCGTGATTTTTCGCCAGCAGCCCGCGGGCCAGGGGGGCGACCAGGTTGAGGACGGGGTTCGTGGTACCCACGTCCCAGAAGTAGGTAGCCAGGATGTCACGGGGCGCCTTCTCCGCGAACTCCCAGCGGCCGGTCCCCACCAGGTCGCCGGTCGAACGCAAATCGATCGACCGCATGGGGTCGGCGTTCATAACCTCGAGCGCGTAGTTCAGACTGTACGGGAGCGAGCCTCGGACCTCGCAGTCGATGAGCGAGCCCGCGGATTTGCCATCGCCCCTGCGGACTCGGACGCGGCGAAAGTTCGACCACCACGCCGGATAGTGTTCGATGTCAAGCACCACGGACCACACCGTGGCCAGCGGCGCCTTGAACGCCCAGTCAGTTCGAAAGTGGTAGGCGCGCAACCCGGCGGCTATTCTAACGAGGCAAGGGAGCTGGGAGGGTGGCGTGAGCTGGTACAGCCTGCTGAAGTACGTCCACGTGCTGCTGGCCATGACGGCGGTCGGCTCGAATCTGACGTACGGTATCTGGCAGGGCGCCATCGTCAGCCGGGCGCCGGAACACGAGGGCTTCGTGCTTCGCACCATCAAGTTAATCGACGACCGCGTGGCGAATCCCTGCTACCTCCTGCTGCTCCTGACCGGGCTCACCCTGCAGGCGGTCGGCCACTGGGGACTGCAGCGGCACTGGATCTCAGCGGCGATCATCCTGTACGTCGCCCTGCTGATTGTGGGCCTGGTTTTCTACACCCCCGCCCTGACGCGCCAGGTGGAGGCGATCGAACTCGAAGGCGCCCAATCGGTGCACTACAAGGCCGCCGCGGCGCGGGCCACCAGCTTTGGAGTGGCCACCCTGCCGATCATTCTGGCGATTGTCTTTATGATGGTGGTGAAACCATCCCTATGACCTGGTATCTCCTGCTCAAGTACATCCATGTGCTGCTGGGGATCACGGCGGTTGGCACCAACATCACGTATGCGGTCTGGAACACCAGAGGCGCCAGGGAAAAGGAACACCTGTCCTTTGCCCTGCGCGGGGTCAGCTTTCTCGACCGGAGGGTGGCGAATCCCGCTTACGGCCTGCTGCTGCTGACGGGTCTCGCCCTGGTCTGGGTCGGGGGCTGGGGATTCAAGCGGTGGATCATCTCCTCGCTCTTCCTATTCGTTCTGTTGATCGTGGTGGCGGTTGGCTTCTACTCGCGGACCATGAACCGCCAGATCGAGGTGCTCGAGAAGGAAGGGGAGTCCTCGCCGGCCTATCAGCGGTTGGCTGCGCAGGCACAGCGGGTCGGCATCATCCTCATCGTGATCGTGCTGGCCATCATCTTCATGATGGTCGTCAAGCCAGTCTCCTAACGCGAGGTCACCGAGACCCCCTCCCCAACCCTCCCCGCAAGGGGGAGGGAGAAAGAGGCCTCCCCGCAAGGAGGACGGAAAAACAGGCCCTGCTCCTAGTGATCGTGCTGGCCATCATCTTGATAATCGTGGTCAAGCCAGTCTCCTAATGCGAGGTGACCGAGACCCCGTTCCCAACCCTGCCCACGCGGGAAATCCCGCGACCCTGACGACAGTGGCTCCCCGCAAGGGGGAGGGAGAAAAGGCATTCCGCTAAGGGAGGGAGAAAAAGGGCTTTCCCGCAAGCGGGAGGGAATCAGAGCGACAAGGGCGTTTGGGGAGGCGACCCGCACCGCTCCACCGGGACGATCTGATAGGGGGTGCGCCCGGCTGATCCTAGCAGCGGTCGCCTCCAATCTGGTTATAGACAATTTCGGCGGCCCAAAACAATGGGGTCTAAGCCCCATCCAACGGGACGAAAGTTCTAGTCTTTCCAGTCGGGCAGGAAGGCGGCTTCTTTCTCCTCGACCTGGCCGCCGAGCATGGGATGGAGCTCCATGGCGGGGGAGTAGCGGCTGGCGGGAACGGTCCGGCCGAGCGCCTCCGCCATCGCCCGCACGTAGTGGGGCGAGCCGCCGCAACAAATGCCGATGTAGTTGACCCCCAGGCCCTTTGCCTGCCGGGCGAAGTCAGCCATGTCGAATCGGGTGCAGAGGAAGGGCTCCAGGGCCAGGGGGAAGGCGCGGCCACTCCCGTCGGCTCGCAGCGTCTCGAACGTTGGCGTGGCCGGCGTCGTCCGGTACGGAACTGGTTGGGCGGCAATGTAGCCGGGCACCGTTGCCCGCAGCCGCTCGATGATCGGCACCATGGTGGCGGGGCCCCGGTCGCAGTTGAGACCCACGATGTCCGCGCCATGCTCGGCCAGGATCTGGCAGGCTTCCACGTAGTCGTACCCGTCCCAGGTTTCTCCCGGATGGGTGGAGGCCAGGGTGACCATGGCCGGCAGTCCCAGGTCCTTGATCACCTCCAGGCCGATCAGCGCCTCGCCCAGGTAGTCGTTGGTCTCGGCGATGACGAAGTCGACCCCCTCCTCGGCCGCCCAGCCGAGCTGCTCGGCGTACATGGCGCGCACGACGCGGGAGCTGGCCGTCTTGTCTTTCGGGTCGTAGGCCCAGGTGTTGCAAATGTTGCCGGCCACCAGGGCATCGCCCTCGGCGGCCACTTCGCGGGCCAGCCGCACGGCCTGCCGGTTCAGGCGTTCCAGGTCCCCCTCCCGACCGACGGTCTTCAGCTTGTCCCGGTGCGCGTAGTAGGTCAGGGCCACCATCACCTCGGCGCCGGCGCGGAGGAACTCCCGGTGCAGCTCTTTCAGCGCGTCCGGGGAATCCAGGACGACCTCGGGGACGTAGGGGCCCGCCTTGATATACCCGCGCCGCTCCAGCTCGAACACGTAACCCTCGGCGCCCAGGACGACGCCCTGCTGGAGCCGCTCCAGGATGCCCTTAACTGGCATGCGCGCTCACAAAGCGAGCCGGGGAGAACCCGTCCAGCTCATAGTCGGTTCGGCCGTCCAGCGCGAGCTGCATCAGGGTGCGCCCCACCAGCGGGCCGAACTTATACCCGGTGCCGCGCCAGCCGACCCCGACCAGGATGCGTGAGAAGCCGGGCAAGGCCCCCAAAATGAAGTGATCATCCGCCACCAGATCATACGAACACTGGTCGACGTCCTTCACATCCACGGCCTCCGCGTCGCGCAGTGATGGCATGCACTCGTCGATGAAGCCCCGGATGTCGCGGATGAACGTTTCGGCCTTCCGCACGTCGGGCGGGTTGTAATACCCGATCTTCACGCCCGGCGTCACGCCGGGGACCATGGGGTGCCCGTAGACGCCGATGTCCAGGTAGGCGAACACCGGCAGAGCCGGAGCGGTGAAGAGCGACCGCTGCTCCGGCGGAGGAATCAAGTACTTGGTCTGGCTGGGCCGGTCCGGTCGGAGGGGGAACTCGAGCTGGCAGCCGTCCACCCGAGCCAGCAAGTCGTTGGTCCCCAGTCCCGCCGTCAGGACCGTCGACCCGGCGTCCCACTCGCCCTGGCTGGTGGCGATCCGGACGCGACCGTCGCGCTCGGCGATGGCCTCTACCATGACCCCCTCCACGATGGTGACCTTCTGCTTGCCGAGGGCGGAACGAAGAGTGCGGGTGATGGCCGGGACCAACAGGTAGCCGGCCTCTACGTCCATCCGGCCCAGGTCCGCGTCGAACTGGGGAAACCGCCGCTGGAGGCCGTCCCGGTCGAACGCCTCGGCTTTGAGTCCGAGGCTTTTGAGGATTTGGAAGCTCTGCACGGCGTAGGTCCGGCCCAGGTCGGGGGTCACGCGTTCCCTGGCCAGGTTCAGGCAGCCGCAGTTGACCACGAGCTGCTCGCCGGACTCCGCCTGCAGGTCGAGCCACAGCTGGCGGGCGGCGTAGGCGAGCCGGGCGTATAGCGGGTCGAGGTAGTCACTGCGGATAGAACGCGTCAGGCAGAAGGAGGCCGTTTGCGGATCGCCGATGCGGGAGCGCTCCAGGATGGTGACGGTCGACCCGGCACGGGACGCGTAGTACGCCGTAAACAGGCCCATGATCCCGCTGCCGACAATGACGAGGTCCTGGCGAGCCTCTGACACCCGGTTACTGTAGTGGGTCGGTCAGTCGGCGGAGCGCGTGCAGTAGCGGGCGTAGTGGGCCCGGTACCCGAGCAGCCAGCCTAACGGGGCCAGGCCGACGAGAGCCGCATGGGCCCAGCGCGACTGGTTCAGCGGACGGCTCTCATGGCGGTAGGCGGCGGTCAGCACCGCGTACTGCAACAGGTTCCGGATCCCAATCAGGTTGAGCCGGCCGTCGCGGGCCAGGCCGAACGAAGTCTCGAAGTACTCCTGCTTGAGCAGCCCGGGGCGAAACTCGATGATCAGGTGGGCTTCCGTGTCGGCCGCATTCCAGAGGTAGTGAGGGGTGCGCGGTCCGACCGTCAGGGTCTCGCCAGGTCCGAGTTCGAGACTGTGCCCGTCCACCATGAAGCTGGCACGCCCAGCCAGAATGAGGAACCGGGACTCCTGGACGGGATGGACGTGGGGGACGCCCACACTGCCCTGCGGGGCAAGCCAGGACTCGTACTGCAACAGCTCACCATCCGTTTCCGGAACCGTCTTGAGGAACCTGACGCGCTCGCCGTGGAGCGGATTCTCGATGATCGGTCCGGTCGCCGTGCCCCAGTCGTTTGTCGTACTGGCGTCGATGGTGTGCCGAAGTATCCCACGGTCCGTTGTGTTTTTGCAAGGATTTTCACGCCAAGCGGCCTAAGCCCGGATCCACCGAATCGAACTTGCATCTTGGGCGCCGGGCGAGCTGAGCCCGAGGCCGCCGGAACAAACTCGCATCTTGGGCGCGGCTGCGGCCGATCCGGTCGTCGTCTCCTGCGCGCGCTCGGCCACGCATCGACGGATGCGCTCCCTCGCGTGCTCGTCGCCTCCTGCGGCTCGGCACGCCCCGCCTCCCAATCTGCTTCGTTCGTCCGACGGCCCCGGGCTCCGGGTGTCGTCTCCTGCGCGCGCTCAGTCACGCACCATTCAGGTGCGCTCCTTCGCGTGCTCGTCGCCTCCTACCGCTCATCTCGCCGGGCATCCCAAGCTGCATCGTCCGATCGGTGGATCCGGGCTTGGATGGGGTATCCAATCTGCGATACTCCGCGAAGTCGTGACCCCTCCGGCGCTCGTCTTCGCCAACTTCCTGGCGCCCAACATGACGCCGGCCTACGCCTACGTGGCCGAGCGGGTGGGGACGCTGCTGGGCCGTGGCGGGGTGCTGGCGAACACGGCCGACGAGGAGGCGCTGGTGGGCGGTCATGTTGACGTTGCCTTCCTCTGCGGGCTGCCCTACGTGCGGCTGGCCGCGCGTCCGGACCCGCCGATCCGCGCCATCGCCGCCCCCGTCGTCAACCAGCATCGGTACGATGGCCGGCCGATCTACTTCTCGGACGTGATCGTCCGGCGGAACGGGCCGGTCGCCAAGTTCCCGGACCTGCGTGATCGTGTCTGGGCGCATACGCAACCGACGTCGTTTTCCGGCTGTGTCCTGACCCGCTACCACCTCCTCCAGCTGGGGGAGACCGAGCGGTTCTTCGGGCGGGTGATGTACTCCGGTTCGCACCTGGCGTCGATGCAGGCGGTGCTGGCCGGCAAGGTCGATGCCTCGGCCATCGATTCCCACGTCCTGGGCGTCGAATTGAAGCGCCGCCCAGCACTGGCGTCCGAGATTCGGGTGATCCAGGTGCTGGGGCCATCGACCATCCCCCCGGTGGTGGTCTCCAGCAAACTGCCGGCCGACGTCCAGACCGCCATTCGCGAGGCCCTGTGCGGCCTCAACGGCGAGGACGGCGCTCGCGAGCGGCTGGCCGAGGGACTGATCGAGCGCTTCGTCCCGGTCGGCGATTCGGATTACGACGACATCCGGCGAAAGTCTGAGGTGGTAGCCAGCGCGCACACGGCGTGGTTGGCCTCCGCTCCGCGCGGCGAGGAGTCGGCCGCCGGTTGAGGAAAACCGCCTACCGTCGCGTCCAGTTCAGAAAGCCGATTCGTAAGGGGTCGAGTTGGTTTCCGGATTGTGACTGCTGCGTCACGCTGGAACCGTACGCCCACGATAGATTGGGAGAGTGGTATCTATCGCCCTGTCTGTGCTAGCGATATCCCCTCTCCTGATGGCTCACCTCTTTGTCCGTCCATCAGTCCAGAACGCGAGGCGGCTCCGAGCCCGCCATGAAGCACATTCCCGGCTGGCGCGGCTCCAGGCCGAAGAGGTCGCGCTGCATCAACGCATTACCGACCGGCTGCGGTAACTTGCGCGACTCGCCGCGGCGGCCACCGGTGCGGGAGCGGCTACGCGAGCTCGGCCACGAGATCGTCGTCCAGGAGGGCGCCCCCGGGCAGACCTTTTTCGGCCGCGTGGGCGATCGGCATCGATCCGCCGACCCGTACGATTCCCGCCGGTTCCGGCTCTGCCTGGAGCACGGCTGCCTTGGTGGTGGACGATCACAGGTGGACGCAGAGATAGCTGATGGTTGAGCCCGCGGCCTCGGGGTGATCGAAGGCAGGCCGGTAGACCGGCGCCCGCGGTGACCACGCGCTCCGGCTAGCAGGGCATGAAGGTGATGGTGCCGGCGGGCCTCGCCCTGGCGACGTCCGATTCAACGAAGCCGGAATGGCTTCAGAGCTGGTCGGCACGGGCCGCCATGCGCCGGGCTCGGGCTGGGGGGCGGCCTGGGGCAGCTGGCCGGCCCAGTCCGACGGCGGGCCCGCCGTCGGTTTGCGAGGCGCCCGGGATCGGCCTCAGGAGCATATTCGGCATTGACACATGGCGACTCGAGTGTCAGCATCTCCTGAGTCAGATCTCCTGTAGGAGGGGAGAGGACTGAGGAGGTCGTAGCCAACTATGGATAGGGAGATACGTAGGCGCCTGGATGGGTACCGGCAGAGCGGTCCCATTGAAAGGACACTCATCGACGAGCTCCTCGACCGTAGGGTAGACCGGCGGGAGTTCATTCGCCGGGCGACGGTCTTCGGGTTGTCCACGTCCGCGATCGGCACTGCGCTGGTCGCGGCGGGCTGCGCGTCGTCGCCGACCTCTACTTCGGGGCCAAAGGTCGGCGGGCGTCTCCGCGTGGGGATCATTCCGCCCCCGGCGCACGACATCGAACCACATACATTCGCCGACCAGGGGGCGCTCGAGACCGGAAGCATCGCCGGTGAGCACCTGATCCGCAGCGCGGCCAACCTCAAGCTCGTTCCAGAGCTGGCGACCAGCTGGACACCGAACGGGGACGCGTCGGTCTGGACCATCAAGCTGCGGCCGAACGTCAAGTTCCAGACCGGTCAGGTACTGACGGCCACCGACATCGTGGCGACCTACGAGCGCCTGGTCAGCCCGAACTCGGGTTCGCAGGCACTGTCGGCGTTCAAGGGGGTCCTCTCGCCGGGCGGGACCACGAAGGTCGACGACCTTACGCTGAAGTTCCAGCTCGACAATCCGACGGCGAGCTTCCCCTACCTGCTCAGCTCCACGACCTACCAGAGCATCATGCTGCCCGCCAACTATCAGCTCGGGACGTTCACCTCGAAGCCGCAGACAACCGGTGCCTTCAAGCTGACCTCGTACACGCCAGGCGTGGGGGCCAAGTACGAGCGCTACACCGACTGGTGGGGCGGCCGCCCGCCGCTCGACGGGGTGGACGTGACCTACTACCAGGACGCCGCCGCTGTCGACGCGGCCCTGCTTGGCGCCACGATTGACCTCATCGGGCAGATCCAGCTCGCGACCGACCGCGCCCTCTTCAACAATTCGAAGATCCAGATCTTCGGCGGTCGCGGCGCCACCCACCGCCAGGTGCCGATGCGGGTGGATCTCGCCAACCCGCTGAAGGATCCCCAGGTTCGGCAGGCGATCGCGCTGACGCTGGACCGTCCCGCGATCGTCGACAAGTTGTTCAGCAAGTACGCCGATGTCGGCAATGACACGCCGTGGGGGCCGGTCTACCCGTCGACTGTCGGCGCGCCGGACGTGCCCCAGCGGCAGCAGGACCTGACCAAGGCCAAGCAGTTGATGGCCGCCGCCGGGTTCAGCAACGGGTTCTCGATCACGCTGACGACGGAGGACACGGGTGAGATCCCTCAGCTGGCGCAGATCATTCAGCAGTCTGTGAAGGCCATCAACATCGACATGAAGCTCTCCATCCTGACCTCGACCGCCTACTTCGCCGGCTCGCAGCTGGGCCCGCCGTCGGGTTGGGGCGATACCCCGTGGCTGAACGCCCCGATCAACATCACCGACTGGGGTCATCGGTCGGTTCCCAATGTGTTTCTCACGTCGGCGCTGCAAACCAACGGCGTCTGGAACGCCGCGCACTATTCGAACCCGCAGTTCGATGCGGCCGCCAAAGCGTTCATCGGCGCGATCTCGATCGACGACCAGCGGAAGTACGCGAAGCAGGCCGAAACCATCCTGCTGCAGGACACACCGGTGATCTTCCCCTACTTCTACAACTACCTCGCCGCGGGCTCGCAGTCAGTCAAGGGTTACTATGCCGACCCACAGGGCACGGTGTTCCTCAGCCAAACGTCGCTCGCCTAATCGATACCTTCCGACACCCGACCGGTCGGGAGGAGGTTTGTCATCGCCCGTTTCCTGCTGAAGCGATTCGCTCTCGCGCTCATCACGCTGTTCGTGCTTAGCGTGCTCGTCTTTGCCGCCTCGCAGCTGCTGCCGGGCGACATCGGTCGCAACGTGCTCGGGCCGTTCGCCAGTCCCAACGACGTCAAGGCGCTCGACCACCAACTGGGCGTGGACCGGCCGATCTACGTTCAGTACGGTGCCTGGATCGGGAAACTCGCCCACGGCAATCTCGGCATGTCGCTCGAGTACAAAGTTCCGGTGGCGAGCCTCCTCGGCCCCTCGCTCGTCAATTCCTTGAAGCTGGCCGCCGTCGCCTTTGTGCTCGTGGTGCCGCTGAGCATCGTCGGCGGCGTGTTCGCCGCGCTTCGCCGGGGCCACTGGCTGGACCGCTTGATTACACTCACGGGGCTGTCGCTGACGGCGGTGCCCGAGTTCATCTCGGCCATCGTGCTGATCCTGATCTTCGGCCTGCTGTTGAACTGGTTGCCGGTCACGGCGGCCTCCCCGGCCGACGCCGACGCCGTCACCCAGATCCGGTACCTCATCCTGCCGGGACTGGCGCTGGTGATGGTCCTGTTCGGCTACATCGCCCGGATGGCTCGAGCCGGCACGATCGAGGCCCTCGAGTCGGATTACACCCGGACGGCCTTCCTCAAGGGCCTGGACACGGCCACCGTGATCCGCCGGCACGTGCTCCGCAACTCCTTGCTGCCGACAATCGCGGTGATTGCGACGCAGATGGGGTACCTGATTGGCGGCCTGGTCGTGATTGAGAAGCTCTTCAATTACAACGGCATCGGGCAGCGCATCTACACCGCGGCGCTGAACAAGGACTTCACGATGCTGCAGAGCGGCGTGCTCGTCGTGGGAATCGTCTACCTGACGGCGACGTTGCTCGCCGACATTCTCTATTCCCTGCTCAACCCGCGCATCCGCTACGCGGGTGTTGAATGAGCACCGTTGCCACAATCGTCCAGCCATCGGAAATACGGATCGCCCGGCGGGAGACCCGGCGGCAGCTCCTCCGGTCGAAGACCTTCATGGCCGGCGTCATCATCATCGCCTTCTGGGTGTTCTGTGCGATTTTCGGTTACCGCATCGCGCCCCACGATCCGCTGTCCCAGGCCTTTCCGCAACTGCAGGGACTGAGCCGCGCCTATCCCTTCGGCACCGACCAGCTGGGCCGCGACGTCTTCTCGCGGGTGCTGGCCGGGGCTCGGGACATTCTGATCGTCGCGCCGCTAGCCACGCTGCTCGGGGTTGTCGGCGGCACGACCATCGGCCTGGTCACCGGCTATTTCCGGGGCCTGACCGACGACGTGATCAGCCGGATTGTCGATGCCGTTCTGTCGCTGCCCCTGATCGTGATTGCGGTCACCGTGCTGGTGGCGCTCGGGCACTCCACCCTGACCGTGATCGTGGTGATCGGCCTGGTCTTCGCGCCGATCGTTTCGCGGACCGTCCGGGCCGCCGTGCTGGCCGAGCGACAGCTCGACTATGTCTCGGCGTCGCGCCTCCAAGGGGAGCGAGCCCCCTACGTGATGTTTGTCGAGATCCTCCCGAACGTGTTCGGGCCGATCGTGGTCGAAGCGACGGTGCGCCTCGGTTACGCCATCTTCGCGGTCGCCGGCCTGACCTTCCTCGGCTTCGGCGTGCAGCCGCCGTCGCCCGACTGGGCGCTGCAGATCGCCGACAACTACACGCTCCTGGGCGCCGGCACCTACTGGTGGACAGTGCTCTTCCCGGCGCTGGCCATCATCTCGCTCGTGGTGGCCGTTAACCTCGTCGCCGACGGGCTCGCCCGGGTGTTTGGGCGATGACCGACCGTGGCGCGGCTCCGACCCTGGAGCTCAAGGATCTCGAGGTCGTCTACCGGGTGCGAGGCCGCGACCGCCAGGTCGTGCGCGGCGTCTCGTTCACCATCGCCGCCGGGGAGACCTATGGGCTCGTCGGCGAATCCGGCTGCGGCAAGTCGACGACCGCCCTCGCCGTGGTCGGGTACCTGGCGAGCAACGGACGGATTCGCGGCGGCTCGATTTGCGTTGCCGGCCGCGATGTGGTGGGCCTGTCGAACCGGGCCCTGCGCCACTTGCGGACGAATGACGTGTCCATGGTGTATCAGAATCCCGCGGAAGCCTTGAATCCATCGATCCGTATCGGCGAGCAGGTGGCCGAAGTCTTCCGTGTGCGTGGCGCCGGGCGCGAGGAGGCCCTGGAACGGACGCTGCAGGCGCTGGCCAAGGTTCAGATTGCCGATCCAGGATCGGTGATGGCGCGCTATCCGCACCAGCTGTCGGGCGGCATGCAGCAGCGCGTCGTCATTGCCATGGCGCTTGCCAACGATCCGGGGCTGCTGATCCTCGACGAACCGACCACCAGCCTGGACGCCACCGTCGAAGCCGAGGTTCTCGATCTGATCCAGCACCTGCAGGCCGAGTTCCGCACTTCGGTGCTGTTCATCACCCACAACCTGGGCGTGATCGCGAAGATGTGCGAACGGGTCGGCGTGCTCTACGCCGGACGGCTCGTCGAAGAAGGCCCTGTCAGCGAGGTCCTCAAGGGTCCGCGCCACCCGTATACGGTCGGGCTGCTCCGCTGCGTCCCGCGAGGCGGTGCGCGTAAGGACCGGGGGCGGCTCGACACGATTCCCGGCTTCTTGCCGTCGATCGACGAGGAGTTACGGGCGTGCGTCTTCGCGCCCCGGTGCGGGTTGGCTCAGGACATTTGCCGTGCGACGGAGCCTCCGCTGTATCAAATCACGGAAGATCACTCGAGCCGCTGCTACTTCCACGAGCGGGCGCAGGACCTGCCCCGGACGACACCACCCGAGCTGGGGCAGCCCATCCTGGTCGACCGTTCGAAGGCACCGCTGCTGGCGGTCAAGGAACTGACGAAGACCTTCGAGCAGAATGGGCGCCGGATCCACGCGCTCGAGGCCGTCTCCGCGGCGCTCTGGCCGGGTGAGACTCTGGGACTCGTCGGCGAGTCCGGCAGCGGCAAGACGACCTTTGCCCGGGCCGTCCTCGGCCTCTTCGCCCCCACCGGAGGCACGGTGGAGCTCGATGCCCATGTCCTCCCGCCCACGCTCTCGAGGCGGACCCAGGCGGACGTTCGCGAGCTGCAGATCGTCTTCCAGAATCCCGACTCGGCGCTGAACCGCCGCCATGCCGTTCGGAGCATCCTCCGCCGATCGCTCAAGAAGTTGGCCGGGATCTCGGGAGCCCCGGCCGAGGAGCGGCTGCTCATGCTCGCCGGCTCGGTCCGCCTGGCCGAGCGCTATCTCACGGTTCGGCCGAACCAGCTCTCCGGCGGCCTCAAGCAGCGGGTTGCCATCGCTCGCGCGTTCGCCGGCGAACCGCGCCTGGTCGTGTGCGACGAGCCCACCTCCGCGCTCGACGTCTCGGTTCAGGCCGCGATCCTCAACCTCCTGGTCGACCTTCAGGTCCAGCGCTGGGTCGCCTATTTGTTCATCTCCCACGACCTGGGTGTCGTGCGCTACATCTCCGACCGCATCGCCGTGCTCTATCTCGGCCGGCTGATGGAAATGGGGCCAGCCGAGGTCGTCTTCGACGGTCCGCACCACCCCTATACCGAGGCCCTGCTTTCGGCGGTGCCGACCATCGATGGCGGCGGGCGGGCGCGCATCAAGCTCGCCGGTGAGATCCCCAGCGCCGCTGCGCCACCAACGGGCTGCGTCTTCCACACCCGCTGCCACCGGCGAATTGGCGCGATCTGCGACGAGAAAGAGCCTCCCCTCGTCGAGGTCGGGCCAGGTCATCTGATGCGCTGCCACATTCCGATCGAGGAACTGCGGCGCCTCCAGGCACAGCCACAAGAGGCCGCCCAGGTGGCCGGAACCAAGCAGCCAGCCGCGTGATACCGGACGAGCTCGACGGGCGGATCGGCGAGGGTTGGGGCGGCGTCAAGCCGAACGGCAGCCACGTCAACGTCGTCCTCGCCCGTCGCGGCAGCGCGATCGCCGCGGCGGCGGTCGGTATGTTCGCGCACCCGGCGCCCGGTCACACGCCGGTACTCGTCTGCGTGGGGCCCGAGGAAGCCCAGTACGAGCCGGTCTGGCCGCCGACCCTGATGATGAACAAGGCGACGGCGACCAGTGACCGGCACCAGACGATCACTTGGGGCGCCGCGCAGCTTGGGATCGGCCAGGGCGTCCTCGACGCGGTGGCGGACGGGCTGATCGAAGCCACCGGCGACCTGTTGGTCTTTGTCGCGGTCTGGGTCGACCCGGATGCCGAGGATGAGACCGCGGTCCGCGTCGCCAACCGGCACGCGGTGCGGAAGGCGATCGCGACCTGCGTCCAGGGACGCGACCCGAAGGCGGCGGCGCGGCTGGTCGCCGACCGGGACAACCTGAAAAACCCCTTCTACAGCGGCGACTGAGCCGGCGCCAGTGCATCAGGAGTGGGCTGGTGACGCCGAAAGGCGTCCGCCGGACTGATGTCATTGTCGAAGGCAGGCGGATCCCCAGCGTGGCACGCGGGGCCGGCCACGATGCCGCGATCATTGACGCGCGGGGGTGTTATGTCCTGCCCGGCGGCATCGATCCGCACACCCACCTCCTGACTGGCATTTCGTCGGCGACCAAGGTCGGCCGTGTTCGGGGGCACTACCACGGCGTTCTGTTTCACCAGCCCGAGACCCGGGGAGTCCGCGGCGGACGCCGTCATCCGCGCTCGCGCTCAGCTAGAGGGGCACTCGACGATCGACGTCGCCCTCCACGCCGTGATCCGTGATCCAGATCGGGTTACGACCCAGGACCTGGAAGATCTCCGGCGGCTCAGCGTGCCCGCCGTGAAGCTCACCAGGCGACCCCGCCCGCAAGCCGGGGTGATCGAAAAAACGGTACCCGTCATCGAGTCCGATCGCCCGCTCGGCGGCGACATCGATCGACTGGTCGCCTCCTCGAGGGCGAGGAGTTGGACTAATAGCTCGGCACGCGGACGGTCCCGCCGCTCGAGAGCGCTTCCTCGCAGGCGATGGCGACGGCGAGGGTGGCGGCCGCATCGACCGGCGAGCAGAACACATGATCCCGCTTGCCCTCGCGCGCCGCGGCGATGAAGCGAACCAGGCTTCGCTCGAGGGGATGCTGCCGTGAGGTCGCCTCGATCTGCCGTCCGTCCGACCGACCATGCAGGGCAAAGGCCGGGTCGAGCTCGAGGTGCAGGGATGCGTCGCTGCCGTAGACATCGAGCGAGTAGGTGCCCGGGAGACCATCCCGGGTCCAGGCGATCTGGATCGCCCCCAGCCCGCCGTCCGCGAAGTGGAGCAGGACCGCGGCGGCGTCGTCGATGTTGCCTCGCTGGCCCTGGCTCTGAGCCAGCAACACCCCACTCGCGGCGGCCTGAACGGAAACCACCTCGCCGGCGACGGCGCGCTCCAGGTCGATCTGGTGGCTTGCCCGCTCGAGCAGGTTCCCGCCCCCCTGCGCCCGGTCGAGGAACCATGGACGGCTCCTGGTGGGGCCGGCGCTGATCCCGATCAGCAGGCCGAGATCCTGCCCGCTGAGCGCCGCGCGGAGGTCGTCCAGCACCTCGACGGCCCGCCACTGGTAGCCCACCGCGCAGACGGCGCGGCTGCGGCCGGCCACGTCGACGATCGCCCGGGCATCGGCCAGCCCTCGCGCGATCGGCTTCTCGAGGTAGACGTGAATGTCCTGCTCGAGCGCGGCCACCGCCACCTCGCGGTGGGTCAGTGGCGGCGTGCAGACGAAAATCCCGTCAGGCCGCTCGCGGGCGATCATCTCGGTCCACTGCGTATAGGTCGCCGCCTGACCCGCCAGCTCTGCTGCACGCGTCCGATTGACGTCGCAGACGGCGACAACCTCGACGGCGTCGAGCTGGCGGAGGGTGGCGATATGCTCCGCGGCGATCCAGCCCGCACCCACTATCGCCACGCGCACGCAGACACCCTACCTGAAGTCATGGTGAACCTGCAGCGGAAACGCCTTGTAGACTGTCAGCGCGATCAACGATCGCGGGCGAAGGCCGCGGCCGAAGGCGGAGGAGGATTCGTGAGAGCGCTGGCAGCGGTCCTGGAGCGGACCGGGGGGCCGGTGGACGTGACCGAGGTGCAGCTGGCGGATCCCCAAGTGGGCGAAGTGCTGGTGCGCCTGCACGCCAGCGGCGTCTGTCACAGCGACCTGAACGCCGTCGACGGGACGTCCGAAACCCGCTGCCCGGCCGTGCTGGGCCACGAGGGCGCTGGCGTGGTGGAGGCGGTTGGTCCCGGCGTCCAGCTGCGGGTGGGCACGCACGTGGCGCTGTCCTGGATGCCCTCCTGCGGGCGGTGTGAGGAATGCGTCCGCGGGCTGACCCACCTGTGCCGGGTGGCCTGGACGGCCATGGGCCACGGAGGCCTGCTGGATGGCTCGCCGCGTCTCTCGCGCAACGGTTCGCCCGTGTATCACTATTCCTTCCTGTCGACGTTTGCTGAGGCGGCGGTGGTGCCGGAGACAAGCTGCGTGCCTATCCCCACCTCGGTTCCATTCGACGTGGCGGCCCTGGTGGGCTGCGCCGTGTCAACCGGCGTGGGGGCGGTCTGGCGCACCGCCGAGGTCCGGCCCGGAGACCGGGTCGCCATCTTCGGGTGCGGGGGTGTTGGCCTGAGCGCCGTCCTGGGGGCGCGAAGCGTGGGCGCCGCACCGATCGTGGCGGTCGACGTGTCAGCCGACAAGCTGCGGACGGCGACCGAGCTGGGCGCCAGCGCGGTCGTGCCGTGGGCCGGCACGCCGGAGGCGACGGCCAGGGCGGTCAAGGACGCGTCGGGTGGAGGCGTCGACTACGCCATCGAAGCCACCGGACGGGAAGAGGCGATGCAGGCCGCATTTCTCTCGACTCGGCCTCGCGGGGCGGCGGTGCTGATCGGCATCTCCCGCCCGGACGCCGTCTTGGCGCTGCCGGCCGTCCAGATCCCGCGGGCCGAGCGGCGCATCCTGGGGAGCGCCTACGGATCGGTCAGCCCACACCGGGATTTCGCCGCCATCCTGGCGCTCCACGCGGATGGGCGGTTACCGCTGGAGCGGCTCATCACGCACCGCTTGCCGTTACGCAGCGCGGCGCAGGCGCTGGACCTGGTCCGCCAGGGCATCCCGGTGCGGGCGGTGCTGGACCTGGACGCCCACGCCGCATGAGGGGCCCAGGGACGACCCGCCTTTTTCCTCGCGCGAAGGAGGATGGCTGACGTGCGCATTACCGGGATCGAGACCCGCCGGTACCGGTTCCCGCTGGATCCGCCGTTCAAGGCGGCCTGGGACCCGGTGCCGCGCGACCACGTCGACGACACGCTGGTGATCGTGCACGCCGGAGACGGGGTGTGTGGGTTTGGCAGCGGCGCGCCGCTGCCCGACCGCGAGGTGCTGGAGCGCTTCCTCAAAGGCGTGGACCCCATGCAGACCGAGGTAGTGCGCGAAGTCTGCGAGACGGTGGATTTCCACGGCAGCCGGCCCTGGCCGGTGGAGGTGGCCGTCTGGGACCTGGTCGGCCGCGCGCTGCAGCAGCCGCTGTGGCGGGTGTTGGGCGGGCGGTCCGATCATCTGACGGCCTACGCCTCCAGCGGCGAACGGGTCGAGCCCCAGGAGCGCGTGCGGCGGACCGTCGCCTGGCGCGATCGCGGCATCCTGGCGGTCAAGATCCGGTTCAGCCATACCGACTGGCGGCGCGATGTGGAGGTGGTGAAGGCCGTGCGGCAGGCGGTGGGATCGACCATGCAAATCATGGTCGACGTCAATCAGGGTTGGCGGATGGCCGGTGACCGGCGCACGCCCTGGGATCTGTCGACGGCCACGGCGGTGGCCAAGGCCCTGGAGCCCCTGGACATCTACTGGCTGGAGGAGCCGCTGCGCACGGACGACGTGGAGGGCTACGCCCTGCTGCGGCAGCGCACTGGGATCCGAATCGCGGCCGGCGAGATGGTACGCAGCCCGCACGAAGCGCGCGACCTGGTGGTGCGCGGCGGGGTGGACGTCATCCAACCGGACGTCGTGCTGGCCGGGGGCATCGGTGGCTGCCGGCGGATCGCGGCCATGGCCGACCTGTTCGGTCGCTGGTTCTCGCCGCACACCTGGAGCAACGGCATCGGGCTGGTCGCCAACCTCCATCTGGCCATGGCGGTCTCCACCTGCGAGTACATCGAGGTCCCCTACGATCCGCCGGCCTGGAGCCCAGCCCGGCGCGACACGCTCCTTCCGCTGGCGCTGGAGATCGCGGCCGATGGAACCATCCGGCCACCCGACGGGCCGGGCCTCGGTGTCACGCCCGACCTGAACGCGCTGGAGAAATTCCGGGTCAAATGAAGCGCATGCGGGCGGCGGTGCTGCGCGACATCGGGCAGCCGATGACCCTGGAGGAGGTGCGCCTGGACTCTCCCCACGCGGGCGAGGTGCTGGTGCGAGTGGCGGCGGCGGGCGTCTGTCACTCCGACCTGCTGTTTGCCGAAGGTGGGCTGGGAACCAAGCGGCTCCCCATCGTGCTGGGTCACGAGGGCGCCGGCGTGGTCGAGGCGGTGGGCGAGGGCGTCACCCAGGTGGCCGCAGGTGACCATGTGTCGTTTTCCATCGTGCCCTTCTGCGGCGTCTGCCGCGCCTGCCGGAACGGGGAAGTCACGCTGTGCGAGCCGTCCGGGGAGTACGCGTATCGCGGCACCATGCTGGACGGGACGATGCGCCTGCAGTCCGCGGACGGGTCGTCGCTCAAGCACTTCAACTTCGTGTCCTGTTTTGCCGAGTACGCCGTCGTGCCTGAGGCGTCGGCCATCCCCATCCCGCGAGCGCTCCCCTTATGGGAGGC
Organism: Chloroflexota bacterium; assembly: GCA_005880615.1. GTDB lineage: Bacteria > Chloroflexota > Dormibacteria > CF-121 > CF-121 > CF-121. The sequence goes on along the minus strand of VBID01000115.1, from coordinate 61,765 downwards.
CGCCCTCGTCGGATGCGGGGTCATCACCGGGTTCGGCGCGGTGCGCAACGTGGCGAAGGTGAAACCCGGCGAGAGCGTGTGCGTCATCGGCTGCGGGGGCGTGGGGCTTCAGGTGGTGGCGGCCGCCCAGCGCGCCGGGGCCAGGCCCATCATCGCGGTCGACCGCAGCCAAGAGAAGCTGGACCGCGCCCTGGCGATGGGTGCCAGTGACGGAGTCGATGCTTCGCGCGACGGCGCGGTCGGGCGCATCCGGGAGCTATCCGGTGGCGGCGTCGACCATGCCATTGAGGTGGTTGGCATCGCGGCCACCATCCGCCAGGCGTGGGACGTGCTGCGGCCCGGCGCCACGGCCGTGGTGGTTGGGCTGGCGCCCCGCGGACTGGAGGTCTCCATCCCGGCCATCGAGCTGCTGTCGGCCAAGGGCCTGAAGGGCTGTTTCTACGGCTCGGGAAACCCGCGGGCGGACATCCCACAGCTGGCGCAGATGGTGGTTGACGGGAAGTTGCCGCTGCGAGAGGTGGTCTCCGACTTCACGGACCTGCAGGGCATCGACGAGGCGTTCGACCGAATGCGCCGCGGCGTCGGGGCCCGGACGATTGTGGTGATCGATGCCGCGGTCGCCGGCGCCCCAGCGACCTAGCCAACATTCCTACCCTGGCATTCGCACCAGGTCCACGACGGGTTCGAGGTTGTCAGGAAATTGCCCCGGCTCCCGCATGAACGCGATTCGCTGGCGAAGTTGCGCTAGCAACTTGGCGGTACCGCGTCCCAACGGCTGCAAATTGCGGTGTTCCACGGCCTGGCCGGCGACCGTGAGCTCGATCGCCAGGATGCGTGCGGACAGATCCATCATCTGGTTCAGGCGCCTGGTCGCCAGCGGTGCCTGGGTCATACGGTCCTCGATCCCCTCCGCCAGGGAGGTGCTGGGCAGCTCGAACGAAACCGGCTGGGCCAGCAGGCGAGCCTCGGCCGCCAGCGACGCGGCGGCGATCCCGAGCTCGTTCAGGCCGGCGTCGGGCGTGCCGTCACCTGGGAGGAGACCCGTGGGGAGACCCGACCACGGCGACTCGAGCAGCTTGATGGCTCGTTCGGCCGACGCCGTCAGTACCGGCGCCAGCGCGATCCGCAGCAGGTCGAGCGCCCCCGCCAGGGGCGCGATGTCGAAATTTCCGACTGAGATGATCCGATCTTCGTCGACTACCACGATGGGATTGCCCTGGGCCGCGTTGAGCTCCCGGTCGAGCTGGTCGCGGGCGTACACGAGTGCGTCGTCCAGGGCGCCGATGACCTGGGGCAGGGTGCGGAAGGTGAGCGGGTCCTGCAGGTTGCGCGGCGGGGCGGACCATAGGAAACTGCCTTCCAGCAGCCTGCGAATCTGGCCCACCGCTCGCTTGAGGCCGGGCAGCGGGCGGGCAGACTCGAGCGACGGGTGCAGGATGCTCGGGTTGGCATGGAACCCTTCCAGGCTGAGCGCCCCGACGCTGAGCATTGATTGGTGCAGGCGGCCGAGGTCATGCATGGCCAGCGCCGCCGAGCCGATGGAGAAGGCGTTGTTGTTGAGCAGCGAGAGCCCCTCGCCGGCGGCCAGCGCAAAGTCGCCTAGCACACCGTGGGCGAGGTCGGCCATCGGAGCGAGGTCGCTCTGGCCGACGGAGCCGAGCGTGCGGACCACCGGCAGCCGGTCTTCGTTGAGGGCTTGGACCACGTGGGCGGCCAGCTCCGGGCGGACGCCTGGGTAGCCAGAGGCCAGGTGATTCAGTAGGCGCACCAGCGTGGCCCGCACGGTGTCGGCGGCGGCCGGCGGGCCCTGGGCGATTCGGTGCTGGATGATCAGGTCTCGGTTGAACCGGGCTAGCGCGCCAGGATCGACGCGTGCCCGCTTGAGCGCGGAGACCCCGGTGGTGAGGCCGTAGACGTTGTCGCCCCGCTCGACCGCGCGCTCGACGACCGCCCGCGATCGTCGCATGGTCTTGATCGCATCCGGGTGGAGCACCACCTGGGCCTTTTGACGGGCGACCTGGATGACCTCGTCGAGGGTCAGCCCCCGCCCGGTGATGGTGACGGACGAAGAGCTCAGCGCCAAACGGCCTGCGCAGTCCGGGCGATGGCGGTCAGCTTGGTGCGCTCGTCGTCCACCGTGATGGCATTGCCGATCACCGACGTGGCAAACCCACACTGGGGACTCAGGCCGAGGCGCTCGAGTGGCAGGTAGCGGCTTGCCTCCTTGATGCGCCCGGTCAGGTCCTCGACGGTCTCCCGGCGTGGCGTCTTGGTCGTCACCAGGCCCAAGATCACCATCTTGTTCTCCGGGACCTCGCGCAGCGGTTCGAACGAGCCGGAGCGGGCGTCGTCGTACTCCAGCAGCAACCGGTCCGCGTTGACGGTCTGGAAGATCTGCCTGGCGATCGGCTCGTACCCGCCGGACACCAGCCAGCGGCTGACCTGGTTGCCGCGGCACAGGTGCATGCTGAAGGTGATCCCATCGTGGCCGGCCATGACGGCGTTGTCCAGCTCGATGCCGTGCGAGAGCCAGCGGTCCACGCTCCAGCCGCGCGCCTCGTAGAAGGCCCGCCACTTGGGTTCGATCAGCAGCGGGTAGTGGGGCGCGTCCAGCTGAATGTAGGTCGCGCCCAGCCGCTGCAGCTCGGCCACCTCGTCGCGGTAGATGGCGACCACGTCGGCCAGGAAGTCGTCGAGGGTGGGATAGACGTCGCCCGAGCGCTCCTTGGACCAGAGGTTGGCGTAGAGGCTGGGGCTGGTCAGGGTGATTTTCGGGATGCGGGTGGTGCGGCCGCGGAGGTAAGTGAAGTCTTCGGCGGCCAGGTGGTGGCGGCGTTTGAGCTTTGAGGTCACTCCCAGCTCCGGGGGCCGGGCGATGTCCATTTCACCGAGGACCTCGCTATGCCAGTCGCCCCAGAGGAAGGCTTCCAGGGGAACGTCACCGAAACCATCGACGGCATCGGTGAGCGCGCTCTGGAAGGAGAGGCGGCGCATCTCGCCGTCGGTGACGACGTCCAGGCCGGCGTCCTCCTGGAGTTTGACGGCCGCATCCACCGCCCGGTCCTCGATCTTCTTGAAGGCCGCCGACGCGATCTTTCCGGCTACCAGGTCATCCCGGGCCTTGAGCAGCTCGGGCGGCCGCAGCAGGCTGCCGACGACGTCGGTGTGGGCCGTGATCACGGGCATAAGCGTGCCACAGGCGGCATCGGCAGGGGCCAGGATGGATTCAGGAGGCGCCTGATGGCGATCGCTCTGCCGTTCGAGAATCGCGCTCGTGCCGGCAGACTGCTGGCCGCCCAACTGGCCGAATTTCGAGGCCGCCCGAACGTGCTGGTCCTGGAGCTGCCTCGCGGCGGGGTGCCCGTGGCGTTCGAGGCGGCCCAGGACGGACGGTCATCCTGGTGGACGACGGTCTGGCGACCGGGGCGACCATGCAGGCCGCGGTCGCCGGGCTGCGCTCGGCCGGCCCCAAAGAGGTGGTGGTGGCGGTACCGGTAGCGCCGCCCGAGACCTGCGCCGAGCTGGAGGCGGAGGCCGATCGCGTGGTTTGCGCGGTGACTCCGGAGCCCTTCTACGGGGTGGGCGCCTGGTCTCGGGACTTCTCCCAGACGTCAGACGGCGAGGTCCGGGAGCTGTTGCGTCGGAACCAGGCGGTTCGTAGCGCGTCGTAACGGTTCATCGGCGCTCGTCACTCCGGCGCACGATTCAACGAACCGGCATCAGGTACTGACCAACCCACAGAGACCGCACTTCATCGGTGTCGCATCAGCGCCCAGGCAGGCGCCAGAAAGCATGCGGCCAATAGACTGGCCAGGTGAGCCTGCTCGCCCTGGCGCTGGTGCTGGGAGCGGCTACCCTGCATGCCACCTGGAACGTGCTTCTGAAAACGTCCGACAACCCTCTGCATGCCGCGGCCCGCGCCGTGACGTCCTCGGCGGTGCTGCTCACCATCCCGGTGGCGGTGTTGTGGTTGGCCTGGGGCCGGCCCGGGCTCCCGCCGGTAGGGTGGCTCCTGGCGCTCGTCTCGAGTGTCCTGGAGCTGGCTTACTTCATCTTCCTGTCCGTTGCCTATACGCGGGGCGAGCTGTCGATGGTCTATCCCCTGGCCCGCGGGACGGCGCCGCTGCTGGCCGTGGCTATCGGGTTGACCGTGCTGGGGGAGCGGGTGAGTCTGGTCGCACTGGCCGGGGTGGCGTGCCTGCTGGCGGGTGTGTGGGCCGTCCGGCGGCCGGCGGCGGCCGGATCCGCGACCCTACCGGCGCTTCTGGTGGCGGTGTGCATTGCGGCATATTCGGCAGTGGATCGCGTGGGGGTGCGGTTGGGTCCGGTGTGGCTTTACGGCTGGGCGCTATGGGTAGGGGTGGCGGTGCTGCTGTCGGCCTGGGTGCTCCTGCGCGAGAGAAATGTAACCTGGCGCGCCGCCGATTGGCGCCGAGGGCTGGCCATTGGCATCCCCATGACGGCGGCCTATTTGATGGTGCTAGGAGCGTTCCGCCTGGCTCCCCTGACGGTGGTGGCACCGGTGCGCGAGTCGGCCATCGTGCTGGTGACGGGCTGGGGAGTGTGGCGGTTGCACGAGCGGACGGGAGCGTGGCTGCGGATGGCAGGGGCCGGGGCGATCCTGGCCGGGGTTGTTCTGGTGGCGATCAGATAAGCAGGGGCCGTCGGGGCCGGCCGTTGAGGTGTCGTGGGGGCTCGCCTGAGGTGGATTGCCGGGCGACCTAGGCATCTCGTTCTCATCGCCCCGATCGTGGTCCTGCTCGGCGTCCCCCTCGTTTTGCACTCGCAGCTCCAACACGTCATCGCCCGCCTGGCGGAGCCGGGATGCCCCAGCAGCGGTGCGGTCTTCACAGTGGCGCCGACCGACAGCAGCGCTTTTGCCTACCTGATTCCTCTCGGAAATTTGAGTCCACCCGATCACACCACACCCACCGACCACATTTACTACGTGTTCGCGGGTGACTTCAGGCAGGCCCCACCACCCGTGACGAGCGTTCGGGCTCCTGCCAGGATCCACATCACCAGAGTGACCCGAATCACCACGATCGTTGGTAGTGCCGTCCGCAGCCACGATTCCAAAGTCGATTTCTCGCCCTGTCCGGGAGTCGACGCCTATTTCGACCACATCACGGGTCTTTCCTCAGCGCTGAGCCAGGCGGTTTCTACGGCCGGAGAGCGCTGTGAGGATTACCATCCGCGACCCGGCGACACCTACCGCTATTGCAAGTCCAATTTCGATTACGTGGCCCAGGCGGGTGAAGTCATCGGGCAAGCGGGCGGCGGAACCGCGGCCGGCTTTGATTTCGGGGCCACGGACGACCGGACTCCGCCGATGGCGTACTCGAACCCTGCTCGCTACAACCAACTACACGTCGTGTGTCCATTCGATTTGTTTGTCGGCAGCGTTCGTGACAGTATGCTGCCGCGCTTTGGGCGGACCGGCAGTCCCCGAACGACTCCGCCCGTTTGCGGTACGGTCATGCAAGACCAGGCGGGGACCGCCCAGGGCAACTGGTTTGTGGGCGACGTATCGGCAGGCAGTCCGGAGGGCTGGAGCAAAAGCCTTGCCCTCGTTCACGATAACTTCGACCCAGGGCAGGGCGTGGTGTCATTTGGAGGCAATGGAGGCAGCGCCTTCAAGCTGGATTTCATCCCCACCAGCAGTGGCACGGTCAACCGCGAGTTCTCAGGGATTACCCCGGGCAACGAGGTGTACTGTTTTGAGTCGGTGGGTCAGCAGGGGCAACAGACTTCCACACAGTCTTCCTCTCACCCGGCTCGGCGTGTCTTGATCCAACTCGTGTCAGCGACCCGCTTGCTATTCGAGGCCCAGGCGGGCTCCTGTCGCACTGCCTTTGCGTTGGATTCGCCCACCACGTATTCGCGATAGCGTCTCGCAATCGGCGTGGGCTGAGGCCATCACCCAAATGGTGGCCGACGATCGCCTGGCAGCCCAAATATCCGATCTTGAAGAATCGGGGCGAGTGGATTTGAACCACCGACCTCACGGTCCCGAACCGTGCGCTCTAACCTGGCTGAGCTACGCCCCGACGGAGCCGCCTCAGGCGGCAGAGGCCAATTGTAGCGCGGGTATACTCGCCTACGGCGTCTGATGGGTCGTCGCCCTCGTAGCTCAGGGGACCAGAGCGCCGCCGTCCTAAGGCGGGCGTCGCAGGTTCGAGTCCTGCCGAGGGCACCATTCTTCGACATCATGAAGGCTGTGACCGACGGGCCAGCGCGAGCCGCAAGCAGCATAGACCTGCCCCTTGTAGGTCCTCAGGGCGAGCCCATCGATCTCCTGCGAACGCTGACCTCGCACGGCGTCGCGACGCTGCCGCCCTTGGCTGTGGACGAGCACACGTGCACCCTCGAGGTCACCGTCCCCATCGCCGGCCACCGGCCCAGGATGGTCCGCGTCACTCGTGCGGGAGCGACCGCGGCCCAAATCACGGTGCTGGGCATCAGGCCGTCCGACGGAACCCGTGATGCCGTCCGCCGGGCGGTGGGACACATCCTTCGGCTGGGTGAGGACCTGTCGTCCTTCTACGCCCTGGCCACCGCCGATCCCGACCTCGCCTGGGCTGCGGCCGGGGCGGGGCGCATGATCCGGAGCTCGACGGTTTTCGAGGACATAGTGAAGACCATCTGCACCACCAACTGCGCGTGGTCCGCGACCGAACGCATGGTGACGGCGCTGGTGGCCCACCTGGGCGAGCCCGCCGCCGGCGCTCCGGCGAACGGCGCGAGGGGTCGAACCTTTCCCACACCCGCGGCGATGGCCGCCGCCAGTAATGCCTTTTATCGCAACACGGTGCGAGCCGGCTATCGGGGCGCCTACCTCAAGGGACTGGCGCAGTCGGTGGCCGCCAAGATGGTTGACCTCGAGGCCCTGGGCCAGGCAACCCCGGACGAGCTGCCTGACGACGAACTGGCGGCCCGGCTGCTGGCGCTCCCCGGGGTGGGCCCCTACGCGGCCGCGCACATCATGATGATGCTCGGCCGATACTCGCGGCTGGTCCTCGACTCCTGGACTCGCCCCACCTATGCCCGGATTGCGAACCGGAAGCGGGCGACCGACGACGCGATGAAGTTCCGGTTCCGGCGCTACGGTCGCTACGCGGGCCTGGCCTTCTGGCTGTATCTCACCCGGGAGTGGGTCCCGGAATGAGCGCATGAGAACTACAATGTGGCCGGAATGAGCGGCTGGTTCTGGTTCTGGCTGATCGTCGGGGTGGCCTTTGCCGTCGGAGAGATCCTGACGCTTGCCTTCTTTGCCGCCTTCCTGGCGGCCGGGGCCGTCGGCGCCGCCCTCGCGGCCGCGCTGGGGCTTCCGATTCTGGTGCAGGTCCTCGTCTTCGGCGTGGTCGGCGTGGGTGGCATCCTGCTCTTCCGCCCGCTGGTGATGCGCTCGCTGCACCGGGGTGGAAAGGCCCCGCTGGTCTCGGGCGCGGAGGGCATGATCGGGCAGCGGGTTGTCCTCACCGACGCCATCCTGGGTCTCGAGCGGCCGGGCCACCTGGTCATCTTTGGCGAACGCTGGCCGGCCATCAGTGCCGACGGGAGCCCGGTCCAGGCGGACACCACCGTCGTGATCAAAGCACTGCGCAACGCCACGCTGGTCGTGGAACCCGTCCAGAGCTCGACGTCATCGACCTAGTCAACAAAGAGGGGTAACCATGGGCCTCGCCATCTTCATCGGGATTCTCGTCCTCCTGATCATCCTGGTCATCGCCCGGACCGTCCGCATCGTGCAGCAGGGCTACGTGGGCGTCATCAAGCGGCTCGGCCAGTTCCTCGGCTCGCGCCCGCCGGGCGTGGTGTTCCTGGTCCCGCTGATCGACGACCTGCAGCTAGTGGACATCCGCGAAACGCCTCGCACCGGCGACAAGCAGGACGTCATCACGCGCGACAACGTCACGGTCAGCGTGAACGCCACCATCTTCAGCCAGGTGGTTGATGCCAAGCTGGCCCTCTTCAGTGTCAGCAACTACTTCATCGCTATTGACCAGCTCTCCCGGACCACCCTGCGGGCCATCTTCGGTGGGATGACCCTGGATGAGGCCCTCAGCCAGCGGGAGCGCATCAACGCCCAACTCCAACAACAGATGGAATCGGTCACCGACAAATGGGGGATCCGGATCAACCGGATCGAGATCGTCGACATCGCGCCGCCCCAGCAGATCTTGAACGCCCTGGCGCTCCAGAAGACGGCCGACCAGGAGAAGCGGGCTCTCATCCTCAAGTCGGAGGGACAGCAGCAATCGGCCGTCAACATTGCCGACGGCGCCAAGCAGGCCGCCATCAAGAACGCGGAAGGGGAGAGGCAGGCGGCCATCCTGCGCGCCGAGGGCATTCGCCAGGCGACCATTCTCGAAGCCGAAGGCCGGGGCCAGGCCATTGCCACGGTCTACAAGGCAATCCACGACGCCGCTCCGGATCCAACCCTGGTCTCCATCCTGCAGCTCGATACGCTCAGCAAGTTCGCGGCCAGCGACAATTCCAAGATCGTCGTGCCCTACGAGTCCATGGGCTTGCTCGGTGCCGTCCAGGCACTCCGCGGGGTGCTCGACGCGGCCCCTGCGGGCGGGCCGCCGGCGAAGACGAGCTAGTCACGGCCGAATCCACCGAATCGAACTTGCCTCCTGGGCGCCGGGCGAGCTGAGCCCGAGGCCGCCGGAACAAACTCGCATCTTGGGCGCGGCTGCGGCCGATCCGGGCGTCGTCTCCTGCGCGCGCTCAGTCACGCATCGACGGATGCGCTCCCTCGCGTGCTCGTCGCCTCCTGCGGCTCGGCACGCCCCGCATCCCAATCTGCTTCGTTCGTCCGACGGCCCCGGGCTCCGGGTGTCGTCTCCTGCGCGCGCTCGGTTAGGCACCATTCAGGTGCGCTCCTGCGTGTGCTCGTCGCCTCCTACCGCTCATCTCGCCGGACATCCCAAGCTGCGTCGTCCGATCGGCGGATCCGGGCTTAGTCGGCCTGCGCGATCGGAGCCGGCTGGGGCTGGGCCGGCGTGGCTGGCTGCTCGCCAGCTGGTGTCTGGCCCACCTCCCCATTCAGCGGTGGGCGGCCGGGCCCACGCCGCCGTCCTCGCCGACGTCTGAACCGGCGCGGCGCGGCCGTCGGCTGGCCGGCTGCCCCATCCGCGACGGGTCCGGCCGGCGTGCCTTCAGCCGCCGTCTCAGCGCCATTCGGACTGACGGCTGGGGTCGCCGCCCCGCTGGCGACATAGGGCCGGCGGCGCCGTCCCCGACGGCCGACCGCGGGTTGCCCAACGCGCCCGCGGCGCCGATCTCGGTGCCGTCCACCGGCGGCAGCGTCCATGGCATGGAGGGCGCCAATGCCGGCCACCCGGCCCTCACGCTCGATGTGCTCCAGCAGGGGCCGATACAGGTCCTGCCCTTCCCGCCCGGTTAGCGTCTCGATATCCCCGACCACGATCAGCAGGTGCTTGGCGCGGGAGATGGCGACGTTCAGCCGCTGTGCCTTCTTGAGGAAGCCGATGCGCTCGGCCTCGTTGCTGCGGACCAGGCTCAGGATGACGACGTCCGCCTCCTCACCCTCGAAGGCGTCCACGGTATCGACGTACAGCTCGGGCAGGTCGATGGTGCGCAGCTCCCGTCGCAGCTGGGTCACCTGGTCCTGGTACATGGCGATGACGGCCACCTTCAAATGGCCGAGGCCCAGCCGCTGCAGGTGGCGGACCACGCGTCCCACGGCCTCGATCTCAGCCCGGTTGCTCAGGCTGCCGGACCCGCTCTTCTTCTCGCGCCCGCGGATGGTGAGCCAGGTCAAGTTGCGGTTGAAGGGCCAGGGCAACGGGGAGCGCAGGGCCCCCATCTCCGGGCTGTTCTTGAGCCGCCCGTCGTAGGACGCCTGCGACACGTAGGTCCCGATGGGCGCCGCCATCCGGTACTGCTCATCCAGCATCACCAGGTTGGATTCCGGCAGGACGGCCCAGCTGAGCTCGAAGAAGCTGGCATCCCGAACCATCACCCGGGCCTCGTCCTCGTCGACCGGAAAGGCGGCTGCGCTCTCATCGAGCACCGGCGGGAGCTGCCGGTGGTCACCCACCAGCAGCCAGCGGGGGGCCAACCGCAGCAGTGGCAGCGTCTCCGTGAAGCGCACCTTGTTGGCCTCGTCCAGGATCAGCCAATCGAACATTTCGGCCTCCCGGCAGGCCAGCGCGATCCGGTTGACGGTGCCGAACACGACGTGCGCGCTGCGCACCCGTGGATCGTCGGAATCGACGATGCTGGAGCGAAACTTGGGGTCCACCTTCTCCGGCTCGGCGATGCGTACCATCCGGAGCGAGTCCAGCCCCTGCAGCCGCTCCTGAGCGTTGTCCACTGCGGTGTTGGCATGCGAGGTCATGAGGATGCGGACGTCGGGGTCGCGCGCCACCAGCTGGCGCACCGTTTCCACGATGGAGGTGGTCTTGCCGGTGCCGGGTGGCCCCTGGACCAGCATCATCGAGCCGGGCTGCAGCCCGGTGCCGCCGGCGACTGCTTCCCGCTGGCTGGGGTTCAGCCGCGCGTCAAACGGCTCGATGGCGGAGGCCACCGGAGGCCGGACCTCATCCGGCGCAATCAGCAGCGCCGCCACCCGGCGCAGGCTGATGTCGCCGGCTCCGAATCCGTTGAGGGTCCGCTGCTGGACCTCGACCACGGCCGTGATGGGCTGGGGCCGGATGGTGCCCGGGCCAAGCGCACCCTCGTCGCGTAACTTGACCAGCCAGCGCCGGCCGCCTCCGCCCTGGGCTCGCAGCAGCTGGCCTTCACGTTCGCTTCCCACGCTGGGCGTGATGACCACCCGGTCGCCCTCTTTGAAGCCCCCTCGCCGGCTGAGCACGATGACCGCGCCGGCAGCCCGGTCGCCGGTGGTAGTCCCGCAGACGGCGCAGCGCGGGCCGTTTTGCTGGAGGTTGTCGCACTTCCCGCAGATAAAGCCCTCGGTTTCGACTTCGTAGGGGCGAGCGTCCTGCTCGGCCTGCTTGGCCAGCCATTGGCGCTCGTGGTTGGCGAATTCCTGGCCGGCGAGCACCAGCGGCAAGGAGGCGGCCTCCTGCAACGCGCACAGGCGCCGCTGCACCCAATCGTCACCGGCCGAGTACGCCGGCGCGTCCAGGACCACCTCCTCCACCTCGATGGCGAGGATGTCGCCGGCATCCTTGGTCGGATCGGGGTCCTGCTGCAGCCGCTCCACGGCAAAGGCCAGGTCTTTGCTGGCGGTGCCGTAGAGGCTCCCGAGCAGGCCGAAGCGCTCGATGGAGGTGGTGGTTCGTTTCTGCAGGTGAAGGGTCAGGCGGACGGGCGTGGCTGTGATGTCGACGTAGCCGTCGCCCTCGGTAGCCTCGGTCATCAGGCGGGTCAGGACGTCAGGCCCGGCGTGCTCCAGCAAGGCAGCCGCCTGACTATCGGGCGCGGCCGAGACGGCAATCCGCCGGGCCACCAGGTCCGGGGCGCGGCGGGCGAAGGGTGATCCTGCAGCGACAGGCGGGATCCGTATGCTCAAACAGCGCGCTCCTTAGTGCGCATCATTGGGCCTGCGTTCTGGCAGGTCGGGGGCTCGACGGCTGGGTGCCCGTGTGACGAGCATCGGACAGGCCCCTCACGAACCTGTCGGCAACCCGACCTTCAGTATAGACGGTCCCTGTCTGGAAGGCTACGGCCGCAGGTCCTGACAGTGCCGCTGGGGGGTAATGGTGCAAATCGTGTCTCAAAGCGCCGATTAGACTAGGTTTCAGCCCCTCCCAGCCCATCGGGGGCGGCCGCCACGAGGAGGACCGTGCCGAGGACAGCCGTACTCACTCCCGCCCAGCGCCGGGTCCAACGGGCACTCGAGCGCGCCCCCGGGACGCTCACCTGGATCATCCTGGCAGCGCCCCTGGTCGCCTCCCTCCCCTTCGCCGCCTACGTGGCCTTCGCCATCGTGGTCATCGACGTGTACTGGTTTGCCCGCTCCTTCCTGGTGGTGGCCGGCATCCTGCGGACCTACCGGAAGCTGCGGATGACGGAGGCCGTGGATTGGTGGCAGCGGTGCCTCGACCTGCCCACCGATCCCAGCCGTCCCGACCCGCGCCAGGTGATCCACGCCGCCCTTATCCCCACCTATACCGAGCCCTACGAGATCCTGCGGGCCACCGTCAAGGCCATCGTGGACGCCCACTACCCAGCCGAGAACAAGGTGGTGGCGATCATCACCCGGGAAACGGACCGGCCCGGGTGGGACAACGTTCGCCGGCTCCAGGAGGAGTTCGGCCCCCGGCTGCGGGCGTTCTTCCACATCAAGGATCCGCTGCTGCCGGGCATCGTGGTCGGCAAGTCGGCGGCGATGGCCTACGGCGGGCCGGTGTTGAAGCAGGAGCTCGACCGGATGGGCCTGGACCCCAAAGACGTCGTCATCACTGACCTCGATTCTGATTTTCGCGTCCACAGGGAGTATTTCAGCTGCATCACGTACCGCTACGTGCTGGACCCTGGCCGCCTGGAACGCATCTACCAGCCCATCCCGATGTTCCACAACAACCTGTGGCGGGTCCCGACCGCGATCCGGGTGATGGCCAGCGCCTGCACCCAGTACCAGATGTTCCTGCAGTCGCGACCGGACCGGCTGGTGGCCTTCAGCAGCTACTCGATGTCCCTCGACCTGGTGGCCCGGGTGGGCTACTGGGATGACGATGTCATCCCCGAGGATTCCCGTTTTTACTGGAAAGCCTTCTTTACCACCGCCGGCCGGCTGAAGATGATCCCCGTCTGCCTGCCCATCTATGGCGACGCCCCCCAGTCGCGGGACTGGAGCAGCACCCACGTGAACCAGTACAACCAGATCAAACGGTGGGCCTGGGGGGTGAGCGACCTGCCCTACGTGACCGTCCGGCTGCTGCGACGGAGCGATATTCCCTGGTGGCTCCGCGCCCGGCGCTACGGGTACATGGTGTTCAACCACCTCACCTGGGCCACGCTCCCCATCCTGCTGTTCTTCGGGGCCGCCATTCCCCGGCTGTTGAACTTCGACTGGAGCCTGACCAACGCGGCCGCCTCGCTGGGCGGCATCACGGTTGGCCTGCTGAATATCACGCTCCTCAACATCGCCTTGCTGATCTGGGTGGAGTCACGGCTCAACCCGCCCCGGCCGCCGCGCTGGGGCTGGTGGCGTCAGCTGTGGTCGTACTTCCAGCTGGTGAGCTATCCCGTGGTCGGGCTCTTCCTGAGTGTGCTCCCGGCGCTGGAGGCGCAGACCCGACTGATGCTGGGTATGTACCTCGAGTACCAGGTCACCGAGAAGGTCGCCGAAGGGACCGCCTAGCTTCTAACTCGCGGTCTCCCTTGCCCGCTCCTCCTGTCGGAGTCTTTCGAATCCGTCCAGGAGGAGATCCAGCGCGAACTCGAACTCGAACTGATCGTCGCAGCCTTGACCGACGACCGACTCCCCCTCATGGGAGGCCGCCATGGCGATCGCCAGCACGTTGGGAAACTTCGGTCCCAGCTCACGCATCATGACCGCCTGCACTTCTGGATCCACAGTGCGTGAGTCATTGAATAGCTCCTGGGTGAACCCCATCACCCGGCTGCCGATGACATGCATCACGTGATGCGTGAGATTGACGGAGAAGCCGCCCGCCCGGAATAACCCGATCATCGAGTCCATGTACTCCAGCACCATCGGTGTGGGGGTCTTCTTCGATTCGATCACGAAAGACGCCCACGGGTGACGGAGGAGCGCTTGTCGCGCCGAGAGGACTCGCTGCCGGACCGCGCTCTTCCACTCGGTTCCGGTGGCCGGGGGATCGATCTCGCCCACGACGACATCGATCATGCCGTCCAGGAGCTCTTCCTTGTTGGCCACATGCTTGTAGAGCGCCATCGGCACGACCCCCAGGTCCTCCGCGAGCTTGCGCATGCTGAGCGACTCGATCCCGCCAACGTCGGCAAGCGCCACGGCGGCGCGCAGCACGCGGCCCCTGCTCAGGGGGGCCCGGCGCGGAGCCTCGATCTGCTTAGCCAAATCCTATTTCCTCTTGACAAGTGTACGACGTACACCTACACTGCGCACTGGGTGTACGATGTACACCCGGTAAAGGCGGTAGGAGGAGATGGGAATGAAGGCGATCGCATACCAGAAGTACGGCTCAGCCGATGTTCTCGAGGTCAAGGAGGTCCGCAAACCCGACATCGAGAGTGACAGGGTTCTGCTTCGGGTTCGCGCCGCTTCCGCGAACCCGTACGACTGGCACTTCATGAGGGGCGTACCTTACATCGCCCGCCTGATGGCAACCGGACTGCGCCGGCCCAAGCACTCAGTTCTCGGCACCGATGTGGCGGGGGAGGTCGAGGCGGTCGGCAATGCCGTGACGCGGTTTCGGCCGGGCGACGAGGTCTTCGGTTTTGTCGGATCGGGCGGCTTCGCGGAGTACGTCTCGGCTCCCGAAAAACTGCTGGCGGTGAAGCCGGCCAACCTCAGCTTCCAGCAAGCGGCCACCGTCCCGCTTGCGGCGGTGACCGCTCTGCAAGGCCTTCGTGATGCCGGAGCGATCCGGTCGGGGCAGAAGGTCCTGATCGTCGGGGCGTCCGGAGGTGTCGGGACGTTTGCCGTGCAGATCGCGAAGTGGTACGGCGCGGAGGTGACCGGAGTCTGCAGCACGAGGAACCTGGAGATGGTCCGCTCGATCGGCGCCGACCGCGTCATCGACTACACCCGGGAGGACTTCACCCGGACTGGTCAACAGTACGACCTGATCTTTCAACTGGCGGGCACCGCCTCCCCATCTGCCTGCCGACGCGCCCTCACCGCAGCCGGCACGCTCGTCCTCAGCAGCGGTGACTCCCCCGGTCGCATCATCGGGCCCGTCGGCCGGATCATTAAGGCCCTCCTGTTGTCGCCGTTCATCGGCGGCCAGACGATGCGTCCGCTTATCGCCAAGCCAAGTAGCGCTGACCTGCAGTTTCTACGGGAACTGCTTGAGGCCGGCAGGATCACACCGGTCATCGACCGGACGTATGCGTTGAGCGAAGCACCAGATGCGATCCGCTATCTCGAAACCGGACACGCTCGAGGAAAGGTCGTCATTTCGGTGGCAGCCGCATGAACCGCCATGTGGAAAGCAAAAAGGAGCGTGGCGTGAATTCCACTGGAAGGATTGCGGTGGTGGCTGGCGTGTTCTTCATTGTTGCCGCCGTCGCGGCGATCGCAGGGGGTTGATCGCGGCCATCCCGGTGTTCGCTTCGGAGATGAGTCTTGCCGTCTGGATGATCGTCAAAGGATTCAAGCCTTCGCCCATCCTCTCTGGCGATGCCGCCTTCCCCTCTCCCTCTCCCTTGCGGGCAGGGGCAAGGGTGGGGGTGTCCTTGGAGTAAGGCCCGTACCTCGAGCAGAACTTACCCAGTAGACCGCTTGGCTCGAGCAGCATACGCGGCGATCTGCTTCCGACCTTAACTCTCCCTCCCCCTTGCGCGGAGGGTAGGGGTGGGGGTGTCCCTGGACAAAGGTCCGCACCTCGAGCAGAACTTACTCGGAAGACCGCTTAGCTTGAGCGGCGTGCGCGGCGATCTGCCTCTGATCCGCCTCCGGAAGCTCCATCCAGCGCACGCCCCCGACGGCTCCCTCCACCGCCAGCAACGAGCTAGCGCAGTCCTGGTCGGGATTGACCAGGCTCAGCCGCTGCCAGGGCGCCTGCGCGTGCTGGTCGCTTCCTTCCGCTCAGCTCGTCCCGCATCCCAATCTGCGTCGTCCGATCGGCGGATCCGGGCTTAGTCATGGCCCAGCAATCCCGTCACCCGCTGCACGCGCGCCAGCGTCGCGTTGGCTGTCACCGCCAGCCGGTCGGCCGCCCGGTCCAGGTCGCGGACCAGTTGCGCGTCGTCGGACCGGATCTCACGATAGCGCTCCTGGATGGGGCGCAGGGCCGCGATGACGGCTTCGGCCACGGCCTGCTTGAGCTCGTTGTACGACTTGCCGGCGAAGGTGCGCTCCAGGTTCTCGGCCGTCGTTTCCGTGACCGACTGGTAGATCTGGAGCAGGTTGGCGACTCCCGGGCCGGGCGGGAAGCGAACGGCGGGCTCGGCGTCGGTTTGGGCGCGGGCAAACTTCTTGCGGATCACCTCCGGCGGGTCGGTCAGGAAGACGGCATGGCCCGGATTCGCCTGGGCCAGGGTCTTGCTCATCTTCCGTTCCGGGTCGTCCAGTCCCATGATCCGGGCGCCTGCCTTGGGAATCAGGGCCTCGGGCAGGGTGAGGACCTGGCCGAATCGCTGATTGACCCGCTGGGCAATGTCGCGAGTGTACTCGATGTGCTGGCGCTGGTCCTCGCCGACCGGCACGAAATTGGTTTCGTACAGCAGGATGTCGGCGGCCATCAACGCCGGGTAGGTCAGCAGGCCGGTGCCCACCCGTTCGCGCTGCTCGCCGGCGCTTTTCTCCTTGAACTGGGTCATCCGCTCCAGCCAGCCCATCGGGGTCAGGCAGGTGAGGATCCAGGCCAGCTCGGAGTGGGCCGGGATCCGCGACTGGACAAAAATGGTGGAGGTGTCCTGGCGGATGCCGCAGGCCAGGTAGACGGCCGCCACCTGGAGGGTGTTCTCCCGGAGGAGCTTCGGATCCCAGGGTAGGGTCATCGCATGCAGGTCGACGACGCAGAAGATGTTGTCGTACTTGTCCTGGTCGCGGACCCAGTTGCGGATGGCGCCCAGGTAGTTGCCCAGGTGCAACCCGCCGCTGGGCTGGATGCCGGAAAACACGCGGGGTTTGGGGGAGCCCATGGTCCGCAAATCGTAACCGTTCATAATCCCGGCGTGACACGTGAGTCTCGCTAGCCGCACCTTTCGCAACACCGCCCTGGTGGTCGGCAGTCGCGCCGTGGCCAAGGTCGCGACGTTCGTGGTGGTGGTCCTGCTCTGGCGTCACCTCGCCGACGCCGAGTACGGGCGCTTCGGGGCGATGATCGTGTACGTCAGCCTGGCCCAGCTGCTGGCCGACCTTGGGACGCAGACCGTCTTTGTCCGGGACGTGGCCCGCGACCGAGCCGTATTCGACCGCTATCTCGGCAACCTGATCAGCGTCCGTTTGCTGCTCCTGGTCCTCTCCGGCCTGGTGCTGGCGGGGGCGTTGCGCCTGCTGGCGCCGGCGCTGTTCCCGTTCACGCTGGGGGCGTTCGTGCTGCTGATCACCGTTTCCTACTCGGGTCTCCTCCGCTCCGCGTTCTACGCGCGGGGCACGCTGGGCTATGAGGTGGTGGCCATCCTGGGTGAGGCCGCTGTCCTGCTGGGACTGACCCTGTACGCCGTCGGCCATCGGGCGTCATGGGACGCCTTCCTCTGGGTGTATGCGGCCAGCTACCTCTTCACCTGCCTGCTGGCCCTGGGGGTGATCTTCGGCATCTGGCGCGAGCGGCCGTCGCCCCGCCTCGACCTGGGCTTCCTGCGCGATGTCCTACGGAGCGGCGCACCCCTCGCCCTCGGCTTTGTCATCACCAGCATCTACGCCCAGGTCGATGTCGTGCTGCTGCAGCTGTTCACCAACTTCCGGATGGTCGGCTGGTACGTGGCCGCCAACAAGTACGTCGACGCCATCGCCTGGATCCCGCAGACGGCGATGAACGCCGTCTTCCCGGCTCTGTCGTTGCTGTCGGTCTCCGGCAAGGACCGCCTCTCGCTCGCCTACCAGAAGTCCTACCGCCTGCTGGCCGTAGTGGGGGTCCCGCTGGCGGTGGGCATTGCCCTCACGGCGCCTGCGCTGGTGCACGCCGTCCGCGGCTACGAGCAAACCATCCCCGCCCTGGCCATCCTGGCGCTCTCGGTGGTCTTCCTCTTCTTGAACAATGCTTTCATCTATACGCTCACGGCGATCAACCGCCAGGCCGACTTCACCCGGCTGGCGCTGGCCACCCTGGTGGTCAATGTGGTTCTCAACCTGGCCCTGATTCCGCCGTTCGGATACCTCGGCGCCAGCTGGGCCGCGGTCCTCACCGAGCTGGCGCTCTTTTTGGGCGGCTGGTGGTTGCTGCGTCGCCACCTGTACGCGCTGCCGGTGGTGCGCGGCATCGCCCGCATCCTCCTGAGTGGCGGCGTGATGGGCCTCGCCGTCCTGCTGCTTCGATCCTGGCCCGTTGTCCTGGTGATCCTGGTTGGGGCCGCCGTGTACGCGGTGGCGTTGGTGTTGCTGCGCGCCGTCGACGCGGACGAGTGGCGGGTCATCCGTAAGGGGCTGATCCCGTAGGTCATCGGGGCTCGATCCCAGGCTGGCCCGCGACGCCCGGTTGCTCTCGCAGCCGGCCCAGTGGTCCGAAGACGACGATCAGCGCGGAAGCCATCCCGATCAGACCGCCAATCACGATGGTGATGGGGGCGCCCACCGCGCCCGCCAGAATTCCGCCCGCCAGGTTGGCCAGCGGCCAGGCCCCCCAGAACATGGTGCGCAGGGTGGCGGTCATTCGCCCCTGGAGATGGTCCGGCGTCACCGACTGCCGCAGGCTCACCTGGCTGACGTTGTAAATGGAATCGCTGACCCCGACCAGGAACTCGGCGCCCACCAGGGTGGCGAGTGGCGGGCCAACCAGCGCCAGCGGCCACAAGAGGAACCCGGCTCCGACTCCGGCGATGGTGATGGCCAGCGTTGCCCCCAGCCCAAGGCGGCGGACGACCGTACCCACGATGAATGCTCCGATCACCGCGCCCACGCCCCCGGCGGCGAAGACCAGCCCCAGCGCTCCCGGGCTCAGCCCCAGGTTTCGGTAGGCGAACAGGTAGAACGCCGGTTCGGCGAGGTGGAATCCCACGGCCCCGACCGTCAGCATGAGGGCCATGTTTCGCAGGATTGGATTTCCGAAGACCAGTCGGATACCGTCCCGAATGTCGGCCAGGACGCTCAGCCGCGGGTGGCCGTCACCGCGTGGCGAAGGCTCCGGCTGCCGGATCCAGGCAATGGTGGCGACGGACACCAGGAACGAAAACGCGTCGGCCAGCATGGCCTGCGCTGCGCCCACCAGCTGAATCAACCCTCCGGCCAGTGCCGGTCCGAACAGGTACGAACCGGAGTGGCTCACTTCCAGCTTGGTGTTGGCCTCCAGCAGGTCGGCACGCCGGGCCAGCGTCGGCACATACGCGAGATAGGCGATGTCAAAGAGGACCGTGCCGATGCCCAGGATGGCGGCCACCGCGTAAAGCTGGAGCAGCGTCAGCGTTCCAACCACCGCCACCAGGGGTATCGACAGCAAGGCCACGGCCCGCAGCGCGTCGGCGGCGATCATGAGCGGGCGGCGGCGGACGCGGTCGATCCACACACCGGCAAACAGCGCCAGGACGGGAAACGCCAGCCGCTGGAGCGAGGCCAGCAGTCCAACCTGCGCGGCGGTCGCGTGCAGCAGCAGGATGGCGATGGTGGGCAAGGCCAGCACGGTGACCTGGCTGCCGACCACGCTGATGGTCTGGCCCGTCCAGAGCTTGAGGAAATCTGGCTGCCGCCACAGGCGGCTACCCCCGAGCATTTAGTGGATTGTCCTCCAAGATTCTCCTTCCCCCAGGGGAGGGTAGGGGTGGGGGTGGCCCTGCAATCACGACTACGACCCGGCGATGCGCCGGGTCGTAGTCAGGCGGTAGAGGCTCAGTCGTCCGTTAGGCCGCTTTGTTCACCGTCATCGGCTGCGGCTGGAGCGCTTTCTCCAGCACCTCGCGGACATCGCGGACCAGGTGAATCGTCATCGCCTGCCGGACGCTGGCTGGCAGATCGTCCAGGTCTCCCTCGTTGCGGAAGGGCAGGATGATCTCGGTCAGTCCGGCTCGATGGGCCGCCAGCAGCTTCTGCTTGACGCCGCCGATGGGCAACACGGTGCCCTGCAGGGTGACCTCGCCGGTCATGCCCACGGTACTCCGCACCGGCCGCGCCGTCATCAGGCTCACCAGCGCCGTTACCATGGTCACGCCCGCCGAGGGACCGTCCTTCGGAACCGCGCCGGCCGGCACGTGCACGTGGAAGCCCTTCTCCTCGAAGCCGGGACCGATGCCCAGCTCCGCGGCATGGGAGCGGACGTACGAGAGCCCGATCTGCGCCGACTCCTTCATCACGTCGCCCAACTGCCCGGTCAGGGTCAGCCCCTTGGGGCCGTCCATGACGGCGGCCTCCACAAAGAGGACTTCGCCGCCGGTTCCGGTGACCGCCAGGCCGGTGGCCACGCCGGGCACCTCGGTGCGCTCGGCCGCCTCCGGTTGGAACTTGGCCCTCCCTAGGTACTCGCGGACGTCGACCGTGTCGATGCGCACGGGTGCGCTCAGCTTGCCACCCTCGATGCGGGTCGCCACTTTGCGCAGCAACCGGCCCAGCTCGCGCTCCAGGTTGCGAACGCCCGCCTCGCGGGTGTGCTCGGCGATGATCCGCCGGATCGCCTCGTCGGTCACGCTCACCTCATCAACGCTCAGTCCGTTGCGCTCCAGCTGGCGCCGGAGCAGGTGATCGCGGCCGATGGCGACCTTCTCCTCCTCCGTGTAGCCGTCCAGCCGGATGATCTCCATCCGGTCCAGTAATGGCCCGGGGATGGTGTCCGCCACATTGGCCGTGGGGATGAAGAGGACCTCGGACAGGTCGAGGTCGACCTCCAGGTAGTGATCGCGGAAGGAGTGGTTCTGCGCCGGATCGAGCACCTCCAGGAGGGCCGACGACGGGTCGCCCCGCCAGTCGTTGCCGACCTTGTCGATCTCGTCCAGCATGATCACCGGGTTGCGCGTGCCCGCTTCTTTCAGGGCGCGCGCGATCCGGCCCGGCAGAGCGCCCACGTAGGTGCGCCGGTGTCCGCGGATTTCCGCCTCATCATGGATGCCACCCAGCGAGATGCGGGTGAACTTGCGACCCAGCGCCCGGGCGACCGACTCCCCCAGGGAGGTCTTGCCCACGCCGGGCGGGCCGACCAGGGTAATGATGGCGCCGGAGCCACGGCCGCCGGCGACGCCCAGGCCGCGCGTTTCGCGCCGCTTCCGGACGGCGAGGAACTCGATGATGCGATCCTTCACGTCGTCCAGGCCGGTGTGGTCCTGGTCCAGGATGCGCCGCGCCTCGGCCACGTCGAACCGATCCTCGGTCCGCTTGTTCCAGGGCAGGTCGAGCATCCAGTCGAGATAGTTGCGAATCCAGCCGACCTCCGGGTTCTGCTCGCTGGTGCGCTCCAGCCGGCCGAGCTCACGCTCGACCTCGCTGCGTACGGCGTCCGGCATGCCGGCTTCCTCGATCCGCCGGCGGTACTCGGCGACCACGTCGCCGCCTTCCTCGCCGAGCTCCTTCTTGATGGCCTCCAGCTGCTGCCGGAGCAAGAACTCACGCTGGCGCTTCTCCATCCCCTCCTGGACCTCGTTGCGAATCTTGTCCTTGAGGGACGCATCGGCCAGGATCTCGCGCGTCCAGCCGATGAGCTTCTGCAGCCGAGCCTCGACGTCGAGCGTCTCGAGGACCTCGACCTTTCGCTCCAGCGAGAGATCCGGCGAGTAGCCCGACAGGTCCGCCAGCTGGCTCGGCCGGTCGATGCTGCGCACCATTTGGATGGCGTCCGCAGCTCCACGCAGCTCGAGCAGGTTCTCGATCAGGGCCTTGTACTCACGGGCCTGGACATGGGCCTGCTCGGTGAGCGGGTTGACGTCCGCCACCGGCTGCGCCATGACGCGCAGGGCGGGCCCGGTTCCCCCCGCGCCGCTTCCGACAGACGCTCGGTACTGGCCCTGCAGGACCGTGATCTCGATCCCGTTGGCCAGCTTGCGCGAATCCTCGACCCGAGCTACGGTGCCCAGGGTGGCGTAGCGACCCTCCACCCGCGGGACCAGCAGCAACAGGCTATCGCCAGCTCGCGCGGCCTGGACGGCAGCCCGGGCTTCCTCCCGGTCGAGCGGGATGGTGACCACCATGCCGGGCAGCACAACCCCGTTGTTTAACGAGAGGAGGGGAAGCAGTTCGGTCTTCACCTCAGCCATTTCAGTTCTCCTTTAACCCCTTACGGAAACCGTAGCCTCGTACCGGGGAACCCCGGTTTCAGGTCGTTTATGCCCAAATCATTAGGTTCCAAACTATGGTCCAGGTTCTGCTAGCCTGAGGGGGTGACCGCCCCGCTGGCAGTCCGCCGCCCGATGCCCCGCGCGGGCGCCTGCGCCGCTGGGCTGCGCCAGCTGGGCAGCCTGATCAGCTCCGAGCTCGACCGCAGCGTCCGCCGGCAGGGGTTCTCCAGCGCGGCGTTCGGCGTCCTCCAGGTCCTGCACGAGTCTGGTGGATCGGCCGCCCCCCACCAGATCAGCGACCGGCTGGCGGTCAGCCGGGCCACGGTCACCGGGCTGCTGGACGGCCTGGAGCGCCGCCGGCTGGTCCGCCGGGTGCGGCATCCGGAGGACCGGCGCATGCTGCGGGTCGAGATGACGGACCGGGCTCGAATCCTACTGGCCGAGATGCTCCCCGAGCACAACCGCGCCGTCGGGCGGATCTTCGCCGGCCTCGGTGCGCTTGAACAGCAGCAGCTGGTAAGCCTGCTCAACCGGCTCCAGGCCCACCTGCGTCCCGTCCGGCCCGGGCTGATGGCTCCTCGCCGAGAATAAGCCGACGTCCACCGAATCGAACTCGTATCTGCGTCGTCCGATCGGCGGACCCGGGCTACACTAGGGCCCGTGCAGGCCGACCGCGCCGCGGATGCCGCCCTCGCGGCCCTGAGCGCGAAGATCCGGGACGTCCCCAACTTCCCGAAGGAGGGGATCCTCTTCAAGGACATCACCACCTTGCTGATGGACCCGGCCGCCTTTCGGGAAGCCGTCGACCTGATGGCCGCCACCTATCGCGGCAAAACCGTCGATTTGGTGGTCGGGGTGGAGTCGCGCGGCTTCATCTTCGGCGGGGCGCTGGCGTACCAGCTGGGAGCGGGATTCGTCCCGGTGCGGAAGGAGGGCAAGCTGCCCGCCCAGAAGATTGCCGAATCCTATGCCCTCGAGTACGGCTCGGCCGTGCTGGAAATCCACAAGGACGCGATCAAGCCCGGCCAGCCGGTGGTCATCGTGGATGATCTGCTGGCCACCGGCGGCACGGCCCGGGCGACGACCCGGCTGGTCCAGCAACTGGGGGGCCAGGTGGTGGGCATCTCCTTCTTGATCGAGCTCCGCTTCCTCAAAGGGATTGACAACCTGGCGGAGTACGACGTGGTCTCCCACATCAAGTTCTGAGCCATCATGCCCACTGCTTCCTCCATCCTGGCCGTCGGCTCCATCGCGCTGGACGCCGTGAAGACCCCCAAAGAGAGCGTCATTGATGTGCTGGGCGGGTCGGCCAGCTTCTTCACCCTGGCGGCATCCCATTTTGCCCCGGTGCGCCTGATCGCGGTGGTGGGCGATGACCTGCCGGCCCAGTACCTGCGGCTGCTGGAGCAGCGGCCCATCGATCTGGCGGGGTTGCAGCGTCGGCCGGGCAAGACCTTTCGCTGGAGCGCCGAGTACTCCGGGACCTACCTGGAGACCCGCCAGACATTGCGCACCGACCTGAACGTGTTCGCCGACTTCCACCCGCATCTTCCGGAGTCGGTGCGGGCCTCGCGCTTTGTCTTTCTGGGCAATATCAACCCGGGCCTGCAGCACGAGGTCCTGGACCAGGTGACCCAGGCCGAGTTTATCGCCTGCGACACCATCTCCCTCTGGATCGAGACCGAGAGCCCCAGCCTGGAGCGCCTCTACCGTCGGGTGCACTGCGTGATGCTGTCCTATGAAGAGGCGCTGCAGTTCACCGGCCAGCCTTCCTTGATCGGGGCCGTGCGTCAGATTCGGGACCTCGGCCCGCGGGCCCTTATAATCAAGCGCGGCGAATACGGCTCGCTCCTGTTTACGTCGGAGGGCGTCTTTGCGGCACCCGCCCGATTGCTGGAGCACTCGCAGGTCAAAGATCCGACCGGCGCGGGCGATGCGTTCGCCGGAGGATTCATGGGCGCACTGGCGAGAGGTGGCCGGACGGACGAACAGGCATTACGCGCCGCCATGCTGTATGGGAACGTGCTGGGCGCGCTGGCAGTCACCGACTTCAGCGTGCACGGCATGACCGATGTCACCCTGGCCGACCTCGAAACCGGGGCCGAGGAACTCCGCGCCATGGTTTCGCTGGACGGGGTATGGCGACGGTAGCCCAGCGCTACGACGTCCGGGACCTCAAGCTGGCCCCCGAGGGCACTCGCACCATCGCCTGGGCTGCCCATGAGATGCCGGTCCTGGGCCAGATCCGCGACCGGTTCGCCGCCGAGCAGCCGTTTAGGGGCCAGCGGATCTCGGCCTGCCTGCACGTCACCACCGAGACGGCCAACCTGGTACTCGCCCTCCAGGCGGGCGGCGCCGACCTGGTGCTGTGCGCCTCCAACCCGCTCTCCACGTCCGACGCGGCCGCCGCGGCGCTGGTGGTCGACCACGGCCTCAGCGTCTTTGCCATTAGGGGCGAGGACAGCGAAACCTATTACCGGCACATCGCGGCCGCCCTGGACCACCGCCCGACGCTGACCATGGATGACGGCGCCGACCTGGTGGCGGCGCTGCACAAGGAGCGCCAGGACCTGCTGCCCACCGTGCTGGGTGGCACCGAAGAAACCACCACCGGCGTGGTGCGTCTGCGCAGCATGGCCGAGCACGGCGTCCTTCGCTACCCGATCATCGCGGTCAACGAGGCCCAGACCAAGCACTTCTTCGACAACCGCTATGGCACCGGCCAGAGCACGCTGGACGGCATCATCCGGGCCACCAACGTGCTGCTGGCGGGCAAGGTCTTCGTGGTCTGCGGCTACGGGTGGTGCGGCCGCGGCCTGGCCTCGCGCGCCCGGGGCATGGGCGCCCAGGTGATCGTGACCGAGGTCGACGCGGTCAAGGCGCTCGAAGCCGTGATGGATGGTTATCGGGTCATGCCGATCGCGGAGGCCGCCAAGGAGGGCGACATCTTCGTGACCGTTACCGGGGACATCAACGTCATCGATGAGGCCCCCCTGCAGGCCATGAAGAGCGGCGCCATCCTGGCCAACTCCGGCCATTTCAACGACGAGATCAACCTCCAGGTGCTGGACGGCATGGCCCAGGACGTCCGCAGCGTGCGCGGCTCGGTCGAGGAGTATCACCTCCGCGACGGGCGCCGGCTGTTCGTCCTGGCCGAGGGCCGGCTGGTGAACCTGGCTGCCGCGGAAGGCCACCCGGCCGCCGTGATGGACATGAGTTTTGCCAACCAGGCGCTCGCCCTGGAACACCTGGTCCGCCACACGGGCGAGCTGGAGCCCCGCGTGTACCCTGTCCCGGAGGTGCTCGACCGTGAGATCGCTCGCCTAAAATTGACCGCCATGGGAATCCGGATCGACACCCTCACCGCCGAGCAGGACGCCTACCTGAAGGGCTGGGAGTCCGGCACCCGGTGAGCGCAGCCGCCCGCACCCACCTCTTCACCTCCGAATCAGTAGCCGAAGGCCACCCCGACAAGCTCGCCGACCAGATTTCGGACGCCATCCTGGATGCCATCCTGGCCAAGGACCCGCTGGGTCGGGTTGCCTGCGAGACCGCGGTCACCACCGGCCTGGCGTTCGTCATCGGTGAGATCACGACCGACACCTACGTCGAGATGCGGGACATCATCCGGCAGACCATCGAGGAGGCCGGCTACGACCGGCCGGGGTTCGGGTTCGATGCCGACACCTGCGGCGTCATCGTGTCCATCGATAAGCAGTCGCCGGATATCGCGCGGGGCGTCGATACCGGCGGCGCCGGCGACCAGGGGATGATGTTCGGGTTCGCCTGCGACGAGACGCCGGAGCTGATGCCGGCGCCCATCCAGCTGGCTCACCAGTTGGCCCGGCAGCTGGCCCGGGTCCGCAAGCAGGAGACCCTGCCCTACCTGGGTCCGGATGGGAAGACTCAGGTGTCGATCCAGTACCAGAACGGCCGGCCGGCGCGGGTGGACACCATCGTGGTCTCGGCCCAGCACCGCGAAGAGGCCAGCCTGGAACAGATTCGCGACGACATCCGGGAGACCGTCATCGATGTCATCGTTCCCGCCCGGATGATCGATCGCAACACGGTCATTCATGTCAATCCCACCGGCCGCTTCGTGCTGGGCGGGCCGCGAGCGGACGCGGGCGTGACGGGCCGCAAGATTATCGTCGACAGCTACGGCGGCTACGCCCGCCACGGGGGAGGCTGCTTCAGCGGCAAGGACCCCTCCAAGGTCGACCGGTCCGGCGCCTATGCCGCCCGGTACGCGGCCAAGAACATCGTGGCCGCCGGGTTGGCTCGGCGCTGCGAGATCCAGGTAGCCTACGCCATCGGCGTGCGCAAACCGGTCTCGGTCCTGGTGGACACCGCCGGCACGGAACGGGTACCGATCGCGACCATCGAAAAGCTGATCGACGAATACTTTGACCTCACGCCGGTCGGCATCATCGAGCAGCTCGACCTGCGCCGGCCCATCTACAAGCAGACTGCGGTGTACGGCCACTTCGGCCGCTCCGACCTCGACCTCCCCTGGGAGCGGACGGACAAGGCGGCCCAGCTGGCGGAAGAAGCCGGCGTGCAACGGCTCCAGGTGATGGAGTCACAGGACGCCTGACCGAGGGCGGCGGGTCGTCCTTATCACCGGCGTCGATGGATTCGCCGGCAGCCATCTCGCCGACCTCCTCGTGGCCGAAGGGCACCTGGTCCATGGGGCCATCCGGGGAGCCACCCCGTACGCGACCGCGCAGCTCTCGCGGCGCGTTCGCTGCCACCAAATCAACCTGCTGCGCCGCTCGGCGGTGGACGAGTTGATGCGGGCCATCAAGCCGGAGTGGGTCTTCCACCTGGCCGCCGCGTCCAGCCCGGCCAAGTCCTGGGACGATCCGGCCGGCACCCTGCACACCAACCTCGGCTGCCAGGCCAACGTTCTGGCCGCGGCCAGCGCCCTGAAAACGCCGCCAGCCTTGCTGGTGGTCGGCTCGGGCGACGAGTACGGCGAGCAGCCGGACCATGGGGAGCGGGCCATCACCGAAGAGGCGCCCCTGCGGCCGCTGACCCCGTATGGCGTGTCGAAGGTCGGGCAGGATCTGCTTGGCCTCCAGTACTTTCTCAGCCTGGGGTTGCCGGTGGTGCGCGTTCGTCCCTTTAACCACACCGGACCCCGCCAGCTCCCAACGTTCGCCATCCCCAGCTTCGCCCGGCAGGTGGCCCGCATGGAGACCGGTCGGCAGCCCCCCACGCTCCGCGTCGGCAACCTGGATGCCCGCCGCGACTTCACCGACGTGCGGGACATGGTGCGGGCCTACCGCCTGGCCATCGAGCAGGGACGTCCGGGCGAGGTCTATAACCTGGGCGCCGGCCAGGCGCCCACGTTGCGCCAGGTGGTCGAGCTCCTGCTGCCCATGAGCCGCGTCCCGATCACGGTCGAGGTCGACCCGGCCCGGACGCACGCCGTGGAGGTCAGCACGTATTGGTGCGACGCCACCAAATTCCGCCGGCTCACCGGATGGCAACCGGCCATCTCGCTCGACCGCACCCTGCGCGACACCCTGGACTACTGGCGTCTGATGGAGCGGAACTAGCATGGCCCGTCACGTGGTGATCCTGGCCGGCGGGAGCGGCACGCGGCTCTGGCCGCGCTCGCGGGAAGGGCATCCCAAGCACCTGCTGGCCCTCCACGGGAAGCAGTCGCTCCTCCAGGCGACTTATGACCGGGTCCGCCGGCTGACCGACGATGTGTCGGTGATCACCGAACGCTCGCAGGTGGAGAGCATCCAGGAGCAGCTCCCCGGCCTGACCCAAGGCCAGTTCATCATCGAGCCCGCCCGCCGGGGAACCGCCTCGGCCCTCGGCCTGGCCGCCTTTACCATCGCTCGGGCGGATCCCGGGGCGACCATGATCTCAGTCCACGCCGACCACTACCTCGGAAACGATGAGGACGCGTACCTGCGGACGCTGGACGGCGAGGCAGGGTGGGCCGAACAGGAGCGGAAGCTGGTCACGGTGGGGTTGAAGCCGCCCTATCCGTCCACGGCCTTCGGTTACATCCGGCTCGGCGAGCGGGTGCAGGCGCCCGGCCGCGACCCCGCCTACCGGGTCCGCGCGTTCGTCGAGAAGCCCGATCTGCAGACAGCCGACCGCTACCTGGCGGAGGGTGACTACTTCTGGCACCTGGGGCTGTTTAGCTGGTCGGTGGACATCCTCTTCGCCGAGATGGCCAAACATGCCCCCGACCTGTACGGCGGGCTGGCCGCCTTCGGGGACGCCAGTGGGCGGGGCGATACGGCGGCGGCCGAAGCGGCCTACCTGGCGCTGCCCACGGCGGCCATCGATACGGCGGTGCTGGAGAAGACGCACAACCTGTTGATGGTGCCGGCCCAGTTCGAATGGCACGACATCGGGTCCTGGGCGGACCTCCACGACATCCTGGAGCAGGACGAGGCCGGCAATTTCGTGGAAGGCGAGCACGTGCTGATCGACTCGCGGAACTGCATGATCCACTCGCCCCGCAAGCTGGTGGCGGCGGTCGGCCTGGAGAACATGGTGGTAATCGAGACCGAGGACGCCATCCTGATCTGTCCCAAGACCCGCTCCCAGGACGTTCGCCTGATCGTGGAACGGCTGAAGCAGATGGGGAAGAAGGAATACCTGTGAACCGTCCAGTGGCACGCAATCCTTTCCCTCCCCCTTGCGGGGAGGGTGGGGTGGGGGTATTCAGAAGGTTCCGGATGCCGCTATCGATTGAACAGTCATGCGCGTCCTGATCACCGGCATCACCGG
Source organism: Chloroflexota bacterium (assembly GCA_005880615.1). Lineage (GTDB taxonomy): Bacteria > Chloroflexota > Dormibacteria > CF-121 > CF-121 > CF-121. The sequence goes on along the minus strand of VBID01000115.1, from coordinate 33,040 downwards.
GATGGCCGGCAGCCACCTGGCCGACTACTGCCTCACCCTGCCCGGGGTGGAGGTCTTCGGGATCAAGCGGTGGCGCAGCCGGGTGGAGAACATCGAGCACCTCGAGGGCAAGATCCACGTCCTGGAAGGTGACATGAACGACGCATCTTCGATGCGCCTGGTCATCCGCGAGACGCAACCCGACCGGATCTTTCACCTGGCCGCCCAGAGTTTCGTGCCCACATCCTGGAGGGCTCCGGTCGAAACGCTCAACACCAACGTCATTGGCCAGGTCAACCTGTTCGAGGCCATCCGCAGCGAGGGGGTCGATCCGCGGGTGCACATCGCCGGGTCCTCCGAAGAGTACGGCCACGTGGAGCCGCACCAGGTCCCGATCAAGGAATCGAACGTCTTGCGGCCGCTCTCTCCTTACGCCGTGAGCAAGGTGGCGCAGGAGATGCTGGCCATCCAGTACCACTACTCCTACGGCCTGCAGACCGTCGTGACCCGGGCCTTCAACCATGAGGGGCCCCGCCGAGGCGAGGTGTTCGTCACCTCGTCCTTCGCCAAGCAGGTGGCGGAGGTCGAGCTGGGCCGCCGGAAACCCGTCATCAAGGTGGGTGACCTCTCCCCGGTCCGCGACTGGACGGACGTGCGCGACATGGTGCGCGCCTACTGGCTGGTGCTCGAGCACGGGACCTTTGGCGAGGTGTACAACATCGCGTCGGGCCGCCGCCGGACGGTGAAGGAGATGCTCGACATCCTGCTGTCCTTCACCAAGGAAAAGATCACCGTCGAGAACGACCCGTCGCGAATGCGGCCGTCCGACGTCAAATTGCTGGTCGGCGATGCCACCAAGTTCCGGCAGCTGACCGGCTGGGAGCCGACCATTTCGTTGGAGCAGACGCTGGAGGATACCCTAAACTACTGGCGAGCGCGGCTTCGCAGTTCTCCGGTCCCGGCTTCGCGCTGACCGGACCGGCATCCTGACGAGGGTGAGAGCCTGGACATCAAGTTCGGCACGGACGGATGGCGCGGCATCATCGCCGACGACTTCACCTATGAGGCCGTGCGGGTGGCCACCCAGGGCATCGCCCAGTACCTGACCAGCAAACCAAGCCCGTCCGCGGTGGTGGGATACGACACCAGGTTTGCCTCCGACCGGTTCGCGCGCGAGGTGGCCCAGGTGCTGGCCGGTAACGGCGTGCGGGCGCTGCTCATCGACGCGCCTTCCCCTACCCAGGTTTCCTCCTACGCCATCCTGGACCGGAAGGCCAGCGGTGCCGTGGTGGTCACCGCCAGCCACAACCCCTACTACTTCAGCGGCCTCAAGTACAAGCCAGAGTACGCGGGCTCCGCCTCGCCGGAGGTCACCGGCCGCCTGGAGCAGGAGATCGCCGTCGTCCAGCGAAGCGGCCAGGTTCGCCAGCTGCGATTTGAGGACGGCGAGCGGCAGGGCCTGATCGAAATCTTCGACCCGCGGCCGGCCTACATCGCGCAGATCGGCCGGATGGTCAACCTGCAGGCTCTCAAAGACGCCGGGCTGCACATCCTGCACGACTCCATGTACGGCGGCGGCCAGGGATACCTGAAACTGCTGCTCTCGGGTGGCCGCACCGTCGTCGACGAGATCCACGGTGAGCGCAACCCGGGTTTCGGGGGGATGCATCCCGAGCCCATCCCCCCCAACCTGGATGAAGCGCAGACCCTGATCCGCAAAGGCGGCTACAACCTGGGCATCGCCAACGACGGCGACGCCGACCGGGTGGGGATCATCGACGAGCGCGGCCAGTTCATCAACCAGCTGCAGGTGATGGCGCTGCTGATGCTGTACCTGGTCGAGAAGCGAGGCTGGAAGGGGGACGTGGTGCGCTCCCTGACGATGACCTCGATGATGGACAAGCTGGGCGAACGCTTTGGGATCACGGTCCATGAGCTCCCGGTGGGCTTCAAGTACATCGGGCCCAAGATGACCGAGGTGAACGCCATCCTGGGGGGCGAGGAGAGCGGCGGGTTCGGCTTCCGGGGCCACATCCCGGAACGCGACGGTATCCTCTCCGGGATTTTCATCGCCGACCTGATCGTCCAGTACGGCCAGCCCTTGGCCAAGGTGCTGCAGCACCTGGAGGACCTGGTGGGGCCGCATGCCTACGCCCGCCACGACATCCACCTCGAGCGCGAGGAGTACGCGGATCGCCGGGCTGCCATCTATGCCGATCTGCAGAAGAACCCGCCGCGGGAGCTGGCCGGTGAGCGCATCCAGCGCAGCCGCACCGACGACGGATTCAAGTATTACTTCGCCGACGGCAGCTGGGTGCTGACCCGATTCAGCGGGACCGAGCCGTTGATCCGCGTCTACAGTGAAGCGCCCAGCCGCCAGCGAGTCGACAAGCTGCTGGCCGCGCTCGAGGACCGCCTCGGAGTGCGCCAGGTTGCCTGACCAACCCGCCGACGGCTCCAGGGTGGCCAAGCCCTGGGGCTGGGAGCATCGGTTTGCCATCACGGATCGGTACCTGGGCAAGGTGATCCACGTCAATCGCGGGGAGATGTTGAGCCTGCAGTACCACCAGCAGAAGGATGAGACCCTGCTGCTGGTGAAAGGCATCATGGACCTGGAGCTGGAGGATGATCAGGGCCAGATGCACACCCACCGGCTGACACCGGGGATGGTTCGCCGCATCGTGCCCGGCCGCAAGCACCGGATGATCGCGGTCGACGACTGCGAGTTCTTCGAGGTGAGTTCCCCCGAGATCGATGATGTGGTGCGGCTGGAGGACAAGTACGGCCGGGCCGGGACCTCCACCGCCTAAGCCCGCGTCCACCGAAACCAACTCGCATCTTGGGCGCGGATGCGAGCGATCCGTGCGTTGGCTCTGACGCGCGCTCAGTTACGCACCGACGGGTGCGCGCCTTCGCGTGCTCGTCGCCGCCTTCGGCTCATCTGGCCCCGCATCCCAATCTGCTTCGTCCGCTCGGTGGATCCGGGCTGATCTATCCACAGTTTCCACAGAGGCGCTGCCAGCCGTCGAACATATGTTTTTGAATACAGATTCGGTCGCGTTCGAACCGGTTTCCCCCAGCCCCAAACACACGTTCAACTGCTAGACTGGGCGCCATGTCGGCGGCGGTGCCGCACTCCTCAACCACGCTTGCCCGGCCTCGCCCCGCGCGCCCGGTGGGCCCACGCTTGGCTCCGGCGCCCAGGGCCACCCCCGTCAAGCTGGGAACGCGCTACCTCGGCTTCCTCTCCGCTTGCGCCGTCATTATCGGGCTGGCCTTCAAGTCGGAGTTGCTGGCGCCCAACCAGGTCTGGGCCGCGACCGCTGGCCTGGTGGCCTTTACCACCGCCGGCCTGATGTTCCTGCACGCTCGCAACCGCACGCCGGTCTGGTTCAGCCTCGACTACTACGCCTGTCCCGCCCTGGCGGTCATCGCGGCGTCCTCGTTTTCGATGCTGGCCTCGGACTGGCGGTTGCACGCGGCGGCGATGGGCGCCATGGGGGTAACGATCTATATGAGCAGCTACGTCGATCTGTGCCGCGGCATCGGGCGGGTCCGGCCTCTGCACCGGTTCCTGCGCGACTCCTCCATCTTCCTGGCCCTGCTCGCTCTCTTCTTCCTGGTGCTGCAATCCGAACTCCCCAACGCCATCAAGTTCATCTGGATCTTCACTGTGTCACTGCTGAGCGGCTATCGCAGCTTCCGGCTGGTGACCCAGCGCGAGGGGCGGGCGCTGTTCTCCGCCTTCGTCACCGCGCAGATGGTGACGGCGCTCGCCTTCGGCATGGTGACCTACCTCAACCAGGGCAGCGCCTATGTGGCGGTGGTGCTGGCCTTCGCGTGGTACGCCAATCAGGGCTTCATCCTGCATGCGCTCGATGATTCGCTCACCCGGCGCGTGTTCTTCGAGTACGGCCTATTTGCCGTGATTTGCGTGTACCTGGTGGCGCTGGCACTGCTCACCCGCTAGCTGTTTCAAGAACCCCTCGCCGTTGGCGGGGAGAGCAGGGAGGGGTCTCGTCTCTTTCTCTCCCTCCCCCTTGGGCGGAGCCATTCACTCTCCCTCCCCCTTGCGGGGAGGGTTGGGGAGGGGGTCTCGAAGAGTCTGCTACTCCAGGATGTCGAACCCTAGGGTGTGGGCTTCTGGCGCCTGGCCCACCAGACGCCGATGGCGACGATGATGATCAGCAGGACGACGCCCGCGATGATCTTCCTGGGCGTGATCGCCGTGGTGATCGCGTAGGCCGCCATTTCGAAGAGGAGATGCATGGCGCTAGCTTACCGCTTGTGCAAGCTTGGATTCGGGCTTAGACGGTCACACGCCGAGATAGGCTTTCTGGACGTCGGGGCTGTCCAGCAGCTGGCGGGCCGTGCCTTCTTTCACGATCCGGCCGGTCTCCAAGACGTACCCGCGGTGGGCGACGGAGAGCGCCTTGAGGGCGTTCTGCTCAATCAGGAGCACGGTGGTGCCCTCGGCGTTGACCTCGCGGATCACCTGGAAGATGGTCTCCACCAGGATGGGTGCCAGTCCCAGCGAGGGCTCGTCCAGCAGCAGGACCTTGGGGCGTGACATCAGCGCCCGGCCGATGGCCAGCATCTGCTGCTCGCCCCCCGAAAGCGTGCCGGCGACCTGGCGTTGCCGCTCTTTCAGGCGCGGGAACAGCGTAAAGACCCGGTCCATGTCCTGGCGGCGCGCTCCGTCCTTGCGGATGAAGGCCCCCAGGTCCAGGTTCTCCAGGACGGTCATCCGGGAGAAGATCCGCCGTCCCTCGGGAGCGTGACCCACCCCCCGGGCCACGATCGTCTCCGCAGGCACGCGGGTGATCTCCTCGCCACGCAGCAGGACCCGGCCTGCGGCGGCCGGCGTCAGGCCGGAGATGGCGCGCAGGGTGGTGGTCTTGCCGGCCCCGTTGGCGCCGATCAGGGTTACGATCTCGCCCTGGTCGACGTGCAGGCTCACGCCGCGCAGTGCCTGGACCCGGCCGTAGAACACGTCGATCCCCTCCAGCTCGAGGACCGCGGTGGAGACGACTGTCACGCGCCCTTCCCCAGGTAGGCCTCGATCACCTTCGGGTCGGTCCGCACCTTGGCCGGCGGCCCCTCAGCGATCTTCTCGCCGTAATCCAGGACGACGATGCGTTCCGAAATTTCCATGACCACCTTCATGTCGTGTTCGATCAGGAAAATGGTGATGCCCTGGGCCCGGATCTGCTGGATCAGCCCCATCAACTGCGCCTTCTCCTGCGGGTTGAAGCCGGCCGCGGGCTCATCCAGCATCAGGAGCTTGGGGTCGCTGGCCAGCGCGCGGGCGATCTCCAGTCGGCGCTGGAAGCCGTAGGGCAGGTTGCGCGCGTAATCGTCGGCGTGCCGCTCGATCCCGACGAACCGAAGGAGTTCCCGGGCCCGGTCCCGGACCCTCCGCTCCTCGCGCTGGGACGACGGGGTCCGCAGCAGGGCGTCCCAGAGCTGGGCGTGCATCCGCGCGTGCTGGCCCACCATGACGTTCTCCAGGGCCGTCATGTAGGAGAAGAGCCGGATGTTCTGGAACGTGCGGGCCACCCCCAGCTTGGTCACGGCGTGGGGCCGAAGCCCGATTGGCACCGGGCCCAGCCCAATGGCGCGCCGGACGGCGCCCATGGCCGTGTAATAGATGGCCAGCGGGGGCAGGTAATTCACCCAGAAATCGCGGTCCGGATAGATGCCGGTCCCATTGAAGGCGATCTCGCCGCCGCTGGGCTTGTACAGGCCGGCGATCATGTTGAAGCAGGTGGTCTTGCCGGCCCCGTTGGGGCCGATCATGGCGAAGATCTCGCCGGCCTCGATGCTGAAGTTCACGTTGCTGACCGCCACCAGGCCGCCGAACCGCTTGGTCAGCGACCGCACCTCCAGGATTGCGCTCACGCCGACCCCCGCAGGTCGGCCACCGCCTCCTCGGTCGTTCCCAGCTCGAGCTCGATCTTGCGCTGGGCGCTGGGGATCAGGCCCTGCGGTCGCAGCAACATGGTGAACACCAGGATCAGGCCAAAGATCAGGTAGTTCGACCGCTGCACGTAGCCGGCAACGTCGACGGAGGCCAGGAATGGGATGTTGGCGGTCAGCGCGGCGATCCAGCCCGGCAGCTGGATCAGCAGGTAGCGCTGGATGAAGAAAATGAGCACGGCGCCCACGATCACCCCCCGCAGGTTCCCCATCCCGCCCAGCACGATCATGACCAGGATGGAGACGGAGACGACGAAGCCGAAGTCATCCGGGCTGACGATGAAGAGCTTGGATGCCGCGTAGGTGCCGGCGAAGCCGCTGAAGGCCGCGCCCATGGCGAAGGCCAGCAGCTTGGTGGTGACGGTGTTGATCCCGTTCGAGGCCGCCGCCACCTCGTCCTCCCGGATCGCCATCCAGGCACGGCCCAGGCGCGAGTCGCGCAGGTTGCTGATCAGGACCACCGAGAGCAGCAGGATGGCCAGGATGAGGAAGTAGTAGGGGACGGGGTTGAACCCGAACTTGTACCCGGGGAACCCGAGGACGTGGGGGAAGCTCGGCTGGTCGAGGCCGACGATCCCGTTGACTCCGCCCGTGAAGGTGGAAGCGTTCTTGAAGACCCGCGGCACGATCTCGCCAAATCCCAGGGTGACGATAGCCAGGTAGTCGCCCCGCAGCCGGAGTGTGGGGGCGCCCAGGAGCACTCCGAAGAACGCGGCGGTGAAAGCCGAGGTCAGCAGCAGGAACCAGAAGGGGATGTGGATGTTGAACTGACCGGAGGCCAGCATGGCGTAGGCGTAGGATCCGATGGCGAAGAAGGCGGCGTACCCCAGGTCCAGCAGCCCGGCGAACCCGACCACGATGTTCAGCCCCAGCGCCAGTAGGATGAACGTTCCCGCATCCGCGGCCACGTTCACGTGCGACTTGTTGGGATCGAGGAGCGGAAACAGGACCAGGACGAGGCCGAGTCCGATCCCGGGAACCCGCGTGTCGGTGGCGAAGGCGCGCAGACTCTTGGGGGGGAGCTGGGCAAGGCGCTCGAGGAGACCGCCCTTGGAGCGGCTCATCGCTCCGCTACCCGCATCCCCAGCAGTCCGGTGGGCCGGAAGACCAGGGTCAGGATCAGGATGCTGAACACCACCACGCTGGCCCACTGCAAGCCGCCGGACCAGTAGCCGGCCACGAAGGTCAGGATCAAGCCGATCACGAACCCGCCCAGGGAGGCGCCGATCACGTTGCCGATGCCGCCGAACACGGCGGCCGTGAAGGCGAAGAGGCCTGCCTCGAAACCCTGGTCGAAGACGATCGACTGGTAGTAGAAGCCGAAGATGATGCCGCCGGCTGCCGCCAGCGCCGAACCGATGAAGAAGGTGATGGCGATGGTGCGGTTGATATCGATGCCCATCAGCCGGGCCGCGTCCCGGTCCTGAGCGGTGGCCCGCATGGCGCGTCCGATCCGGGTGCGCTGGATGAACTGGTGCAGGCCGACCATCAGGACGAGGGCAATGATGATGATGATCAGGTTGGTGATGCCGATCTCGAAGGCGCCGCCTCCGATCTTGCCCGACGGCAGCAAATTCGGATAGGAGATCTGGTTGGCGCCTTTGACCATAAAGAGGATGCCTTCCAGCACGAAGGAGACCCCGACCGCCGTGATCAGGGGGGCCAGGCGGGGGGCGTTGCGAAGCGGCCGGTAGGCGAGCCGCTCGATCGCCACCCCGAGGAACCCGGTGATGGTCATGGTGGCGGCGAAGAGCAGGATCACGGCCGGCACCAGCAGCGCCGGGGAGAGGTGCTCCAGGCGAAAAATGCCGATCAGCGTCAGCCCGATAATTCCCCCGACCGTAAACACGTCCCCGTGGGCAAAGTTGATCAGCTCGATGATCCCGTAGACCAGCGTGTAGCCCAGCGCAATCAGCGCGTAGATGGCCCCGTTAGTCAGCCCCAGCACCAGCTGGTCGACGAAGAACTTCACCCGTCCCCTTCCCGCTTTTGGTTGCTGCCCAGTGTAGCGCCAAGGGTCGCCCGGCCCCCACCCGGAGCAAGAAACGGGGCAGGGCCAACGCCCTGCCCCGTCGCTGTCAACGCCCGGATCCTACTTGACGGTCACCTGGTCGGCGTAGTCGGACTTTCCCGTATCGGGGTTCCACTTGTAGACGGTAATGATCTTGAGCGTGGTGTCGCCATTGCCGTCGAAGCCGAATGTGCCCATGGCACCTGAGTAGGTCGTAGTCTTCAGCATTTCGGCCGTGACCTGGTCACGGGTCGGCATGTTGCCGCCGGCGTCGTCGACGGCCCGGCTGATGGCCGCGATGATCACGCCCACCGCGTCGTAGCCCTGGGCGCTGTAGGCGCCGATGTCGGTGCCGAAGGCCGTCTTGTAGGCGGCGATCATGGCCGTGGCTGTGGGCAGCTGGCTGGCGTAGGGGCCTGCCACCGTGAAGTAGCTGTTGGCGGCGTTGGGCGCCGCGTCCTTCAGGAACTGGTCGCCCGAGATGCCGTCACCGGCCACGTACGGGACGTCCAGGATGCCCTTCATCTGCTTGCGAATGACCCCGCCCTTGGTGGCGGTGGTGCCGCCGAAGAAGACCACGTCGGCGCCCAACGAGGCAGCCTGGGTCAGCTTCGACTTGAAGTCGGTCGTGGCAGTCGGGTCGAACCCGCCCAGGTCCGTGTTGAGCACCGTGCCGCCATCCGCCGCGAACTGCTTGGCGAAGTTCTGGGCGATGCCCAGTCCGTAGGTCTGCTGGTCATTCAGGATGTAGACCTTCTTCTTGCCCAGCTTGTTGTAGGCGTAGTCGGCCGCCGCCGGACCCTGGATGAGGTCGGTGGTGCAGACCCGGAAGTAGTTGTTCTTGGTGCTGTTGTTGCGAAGGATCTTCGCCTGGCCCTTGCAGTGGCCGTCCGCGGGCTCCTGGGTCAGGCACTCATTCGTGTTGGATGGGCTGACCATGGTCAGGTTGACGCTGTTGGCAATCGGGATCTCGGCCCGGGCGACCGAGCTGTTGAACGGCCCCATCATGCCCAGCACCGCCGAGTCGGCGACGAACTGCTGGACGTTGGCGGCGCCCTGCTTGGGATCGTGGACGCCGTTGACGGCGTCGTCCAGCGGGAAGGCAGTCAGGGTAAAGCAGGCGTCCGCGTGGCTGGACGCGCCGCACACCTTGCCTTTCTGGGTGATGGCCAGCTTCCCCCCCTGCTGGGCGGGCAGTCCATCCGACGCATCCTCGCCAGTGACCGGCAGGTCAATACCGATCTTGATCGTCCCCTTGATCGTCTGGGTGGTCGTCCCACCCCCGCCGCAGGCCGCTAGGATCAGGCCCGTGACCGCGAGCCCGGCTAGCAACTTGGGGCTATTCATACCCTTCCTCCTACCTATTACTGTCGTGTTGACGCAAGAATACAGTCCCGAGAATTGCGAGCCTTTTATACACGGTTGCCCTACCTCTGTCAATTTGAGTCCAATTCGAAATTGGCCGGCGGACGCCCCTCTCTAATACCTCTTAATAATGCGCCGGCGCGGGCTCACAAGAGCCGAGCGGGTTTGACGTTGTGGCAGGACGGGAACCCTACTTGATCGCTTGACAACACTTCTGGACCGCCCGTAGGGTATACGCGCACAGGAGGAAGGCAAAGACCGTGGCAGAGTACGCCGAACGGGTGAAACCCCGCTCCCAGTACGTCGATGAGGCCATCGAGGTGGCCCTGGCCAGCAAGTGGGCGAATGCGGTCGAGCTGAATCGGGCCATCCTGGACCGGTTCGGCCCCGACGAGGAGACGCTCAACCGGCTGGGCAAGGCCTACACCGAGCTGGGCCGGGTGGAGGACGCCCTGGCGGCCTACGAGGGCGCCCTCAAGGTGAACCCGCTCAACCAGATCGCCCAGAAGAACATGGCCAAACTGCGTGCCTGGCGGGAGCGGAAGGAGCAGGTTCCCACCGGCCAGACCCAGGTGGGCGTCGATCTCTTCATCGAGGAGATGGGCAAGAGCATCCTGACCGGCCTGCACGTCCACAACGATGCCGATCCCTGCAGCAAGGTGACCGGCGGCGAGCCGGTGAAGCTGGTCGTCGCCGGGGACACCCTGAACGTGGAGAGCGTCCGGGGGGTGACCCTGGGGCACCTGGAACACGCCATGGGTCGCCGGCTGATCAAGTTCATGCAAGGCGGCAACCAGTACGCGGGCGCCGTGGCCAGCTGTGAGGGCAACGCCGTCAAGCTCATCGTCCGGGAGACCTACCAGGACCCGAAGTTCTACGGCAAGCCGTCCTTCCCTATCAAGCGGGGCCGCGAAGAGTTCCGCCCCTACGCCAAGGAGTCTCTCATCGCCCGTTCGGTGGACCCGGAAGAAACCGAAGAGGAAGCTCCGGAGTCCGAAGAGCTGGAAGGGATGCACACCGTCGAGGAGGGGGAAACCGAAACCACCCTCGAGTTCCCCGAAGTCGACGAAGATTCCCGCAAAGAAGACATCTACTAGGTTCCTGTCTCCGACTCCCCTCTCCGGCTAGTTCTCCTCCCCCGTTGCGGGGGAGGTCGGGTGGGGGTCTCGTTACCCAACCCGCCAGTAGCGGCCGGCTTTGCGCGCCAGGAACTCATAGTCGACTAGGGCGCGCCGCAGCTGGCAGTAGTCCGGCCAGATCCCACGCAGCTCTCGATCGACCTCCTCCTCGGGAAGGCGCTTTCCGAGGGGGAAGATCCTGGCCACCTCGGCCAGCACCATCCGGCGGCGCGCATCGCGGGCCGGCCAGCGCAGGATTCGGCCGTCCTGCCAGAACGGCCGGATCTCGCGTGCCACCTCGGCGGGATCCAGCTTCAGGTCACGCACCGTGTGACCATTCTGGCAGGGCTCCCTCGTTACACTTCCAGCATGCTGCTGGCCATCGACGTGGGCAATGACGGGATCAAGTTCGGCGTCTTCGATGGGGACCGCCGGCTCCACGACTGGCGCATTCCCACCCGCCTGGACAGCACGTCGGACGAGCTTGGCCTGGTCTTCACCCAGCTGATGCGGGAGGCCGACATCGATGCCGCTGCGATCCGCGGCGCGGCCGTATCCAGCGTCGTCCCTCCCCTCAATGCCCGCCTGGCCGAGGCGGTGCGGCGCTACTTCCACTGCGAGCCGCTGATGGTCATGCCGGGCGTCAAGACCGGGCTCAAGATCCGTTACGAGGACCCCCGCGAGGTGGGTGCCGACCGGATCGTGGCGTCCCTGGCGGCGTTTCGGAAGTACGGCGGTCCGCTCATCATCATCGACTTCGGTACCGGGACGACCTACGATGCCGTGTCACGCGATGGGGAATACCTGGGTGGCGCCATCGCCCCCGGCGTCCAGATCTCGATCGACGCCCTGGTCCAGCACGGCGCCCGCCTCTTCCGGGTCGAGCTCAAGCCACCGCCGTCGGTCATCGGCCGCACCACCGGCGAAAGCCTCCAGGCTGGGATCATTTATGGCTTTGTGGCCCAGGTGGAGGGGATGGTGGCCCGCCTGCGGCGGGAGCTGGGCGACGAGGCTCGGGTGATCGCCACCGGTGGTATGGCCAGCGTGATTGCGCCGGAAACGACGATCATCGAGGAAGTGGACGACGGACTCATGCTCGATGGCTTGCGCCTGGTCTATGAACTCAATGCGCCGCGCGCACAGGTGGGCGACTGACCATGTTGGTCGGACCCTACCGGCTGCCGTCCCCGGTCTACGTGGCCCCCATGGCCGGGGTCACCGATGCCCCGTTCCGCCGGCTGGCTGCCGAGTTCGGAGCCGGGCTGGCCTGCACTGAGATGATCAGCAGCGAGGCGCTCGTGCGCCGCAACCCGGAGTCGTTCCGTTTGATGGACCTGCGCTGGGACCGGCGGCCGGTGTCCGTCCAGCTGATGGGCGGCAGCCCCGAGGTGATGGCCGAGGCCGCCCGGATGGCGGAGGCGCATGGCGCGGACATCGTGGATATCAACATGGGTTGCCCGGTGCCCAAAGTGGTCAAGACCTCCGGTGGCGCGTCACTCCTGCGCGAGCCCGATCGGGCTGCTCGAGTGGCCGCGGCGGTGGTCGCCGCCGTCCGGGTCCCGGTTACGACCAAGATCCGGCTGGGTTGGGACTTCGAGTCCCGCAACTACCTGCAGATGGCTCGCCTCCTGGAAGCCGCGGGAGTGTCGGCGCTGGCGGTGCATGGCCGTACCCGGAGTCAGGGCTACGATCCGTGGGCCGACTGGGAGGCCATCGGTCAGGTCAAGGCGGCCGTACGCATCCCGGTGGCCGGCAGCGGCGACCTGCGGCGCGATGTGGACGCCGCCGCGCGCCAGGAGCAGACCGCCGTGGATGCGGTCATGCTCGGTCGCGGAATCCTCGGCAACCTCTGGTTGATCCGGCAGACCGTGTACCACCTGCAGACCGGTGACCGTCTGCCCGATCTCTCGTGGGCGGAGCGGATCGCGCTGGTGCGCCGCCATTGTGACCTGGTGCTCGAGTACTACGGGCCGGAGCGGGGCTCCCGGCTGCTGCGAAAGTTCGTGGCTTGGGGATTGAAGGGGTTCAAAGGGGCACCCCGGCTGCGCGAGATGGTCAACACCCTGACCGGTCCGGAGCAGGTCGACGTGGTGCTCGACGAGGCCTTGCGGACCGACCCGGGCTTGCTGACCACGGCCGACGAGGAAGCGCCGGTCGCCGAGTCCTGCCAGGCTGTCGCCTAGCCCGGCCCAGCGAACTTTTCGGGTCGGACTCCGTCTTATGGGTGATGCGCTTTGCCCTGGCTACCCTGCTGACCAGCCTCCTCCTCTGCGGGTGCGGCGGCCAGGTCATTGGCGATCCGGGACCCAGCGCCGAACCGGGTCAGTTGACCCTGGTCGCCGCTCCCGACCGGCTCAGCCCGGGGGGCACGGTCCACGCCACGGTCACAGTGACCGGACCGACCGAATACGAAGCCGGGTGCGTGCAAACCGTGCGACTCTGGGTGCTGGACACCCAGCACCAGCGGGCTTGGACCGAGCCCGCCCCCGAGGTGACTTGCATGGCCCTCACGAACCAGCAGCTCGCGGCGGGCCAGACCGCCACCTTCCAGGTCGATTGGCCGGTGTCTGCCACTCTCCACCCCGGCCGCTATACAATTCACGGCCTCTTCCTGTTCACCCTGCCGATGGGAGCCGGCACCCGCGTCTCAGAGAACCTGCCGCCGGCCGAAGTAACTCTGCAGTAGCGGCGCTCCCTCTCCGGCCGGCACGCCGCCGGGAATCCCGTATAATACGGCGGCTTTTCCGCCACTTGACGAGGGGGTCGGGGCGGAGCTGGAGAGAACTATGGAGAACGAGAAGCCTGTCTTTCTGACCCAGGACGGCTACAACCGGCTGCAGGAGGAGCTGAACTTCCTGCGCAACAAGCGCCGCCCGGAAGTGGCGGAGCGCATCCGCCAGGCCAAGGAATTCGGCGACATCAACGAGAACGCCGAGTACGACGACGCCAAGAACGAGCAGGGATTCGTGGAGGGCCGCATCCTCCTGCTAGAGAAGCTGCTCCGCAACGCCACCATCATCGACGAGCACCACTCGGCCGGCGTGGTGGACGTGGGTTCCACGGTCAAGGTCCACGACGAGTATGGGGACGAGGCCTTCACCATCGTCGGCTCGACCGAGGCCGAGCCCAGCAAGGGGCGGATCTCGATGGAGTCCCCGGTGGGCAAGGCGCTGATCGGCAAGCGGGTGGGCGACGACGTCCAGGTGACCACCCCGAGTGGGGTCACCCGGATGCTGATCATTGAGGTCCGGTAGCGAGCCACAGTCAGGTGGCGAGCTCCGAGCCCGACCGGAGCACCGCGTGGCAGCACAGCACGCGCCCGACTCCCGCGCTCAGGAAGAGGCTAGGGTTGCGCGTATCTGCGTCGGTCGGGCGAGGCCTCGAATTTCGCGAGCCGCACCAAGGGGAGCGAAATTCCCGCCGGATGGCGACCTCCCTGCGATCCGAAGGTATGTAGATGGCGCTCGTCGGCAGATTGCCTCCCACCGCGGATGTCGTCATCGTCGGGGGCGGCGTCATCGGCTGTGCCACCGCCTACTTCGCCCGCCATGCGGGCCTGCGCACCCTGGTCATCGAGAAGCGGGCGGCGCTGGCGACCCTGACCACGCCGGTCGCCACCGGTGGGTTCCGCTTGCAGTTCGACAACCCGGAGGAGATCGAACTGGTACGCGAGAGCGTGGCGTTCTTCGAGCAACTGGCCCGCCGGCACGATATCGGACTGACCCATCAGGGCTACCTGTTCGTCAGTCGCACACCTGACGGCCAGCGCCAGCTGCAGACGATGGGCCGCCGGATGATGGGATGGGGCGTGGACGTCGAGCTGATGGATGGGGAGGAGGCCCAACGGCGCTTCGCGTACCTGGCCCCGAACGTGAACGCCGGGCGCTTTGGCCGCCAGGACGGCTGGCTCGATTCACGGCGGCTGGCCCTGGCCCTGGCCGCGGAAAGCGGTGCCGACTTCGCCCTCGAGGTCGCGGCCACGGGATTCCTCCGCCAGGGTGACCGGGTCACCGGGGTGCAGACCGCCGCCGGCAAGGTCAGCGCGCCCTGGACTGTGGTGGCCACCGGGCCGCTCTCCGGGCCGTTGCTGGCGACCGTCGGGCTGGACCCTGGCCTGACCACCGTTCGGCGCCACAAGCTCATCGTGCCGAACTTGCCACTGGTCCCCCAGGACGCCCCCATGACCATCGAGGTCGAGACCGGCGCCCACTGGCGTCCCGGGTTACGCGGTGCGTTCGGCCTCTGGACTGCGCCGGCGCCGGCCGAGCCGCCCGCCGAGGACGTGCCCACCAGCGCCGATTTCGCCTTCGGCCTGCTCAATCCGGAGAGCGATCATGCCCTGGCCCGGGTGACGCCATTCTGGCGAGAGGCATGGGCCTCGCCCCGGCTGCAATGGTGGCTGCAGGCTGGCCAGTACACCTACACGCCCGACCGCCGGCCGCTGCTGGGCCCGAGCAGCGTCGATGGACTGGCCATCAACACCGGATACAGCGGCCATGGCATTATGGGCAGCATTGGCGGCAGTCGGCGGGCGGTGGACGCAATCCTCGGACGGCTATCGCCGGACGCCAATCCATTTCGCCCAGACCGGCCGATGGTGCCGCGGGCATTCGATGTCCTCTAGCACCTAAGCCGGGAGCTACCGGTCGGCCGACGCAGATCGGGATGCGGGGGTGGCGAGCCGAAGGCGGCGACGAGCCCGCGAGCGCGCATATCCATCGATCTGTAAGCGAGCGCGCGCAGGAGCCAACGCCCGGATCGGCCGTCTCGCGCCCGAGATGCAAGGTCGATCCGGTAGATCCCGGCTAAACTTCCCCAGATGGCCGAAGCCCCGTCAGAGCAAGAGGTCAATCGCCGGCGAAAGGTCGACGCCCTTCGTGCTGCCGGCATCGAGCCCTACCAGAGTCGCTACGGGAAGACGCACACCTGCGCCGAGGCCCTAGCGCTCTTCGAAGACGTCGAGAAGCGGGAAGGACCGCAGGCGCGCACCGAGCCGGTGTCGGTGGCGGGCCGCCTGGTCTCCATCCGCGTCATGGGGAAAGCCACCTTCGCCCACATCCAGGATGGGACCGGCCGGCTGCAGCTGCACGTCAAGGTGGACGCGGTCGGCGAGGCGGCCTACCAGCGCTTCGTCGAGCTCGACCTGGGCGATTTCATTGGGGCCCGCGGCCCCCTCTTTCGCACCAAGCGGGGGGAGATCACCGGCGAGGTCCACGAGTTCGTGCTGCTGGCCAAGGCGCTGCGGCCGCTGCCCGAGAAATACCACGGCCTGAAGGATAAGGAGCTCCGCTATCGCCAGCGGTACCTCGATCTGGTAGCTAACCCGGAAGTCAAGGACATCTTCGTCACCCGGAGCCGGATCATCAGCGAGATCCGGAACTTCCTCGCCCAGCGCGATTTCGTGGAGGTGGAGACGCCGGTCCTGCAAGCCATCCCGGGTGGCGGCCTGGCCCGACCGTTCAAGACGTTCCACAACGCCCTGGACATGGAGCTTTACCTGCGCATCGCCCTGGAGCTGCACCTGAAGCGCCTGATCGTGGGTGGCTTCGAGCGCGTCTACGAGATTGGCCACGTCTTCCGCAATGAGGGGGTGGACCGCTGGCATACCCCGGAGTACACGATGCTCGAGGTCTACCAGGCGTATACGGACTGGGAGGGCATGCTGGAGCTGACCGAGAGCCTGGTCGCGCACCTGGCGCAGGTCACCGTCGGCGGGCCATCGTTCACTTACCAGGGCGAGCCGATCGACGCCAGCCGCCCCTTTCGACGGCTGGAGATGCTCGATGCCGTCAACCAGGCGGTGGGTGAGGACCTCGGCCGGGCCGACGTGGCTCGGCTACGGGACATCGCCCGCGCCCGCAAGATCGACGTCGACCCAGGTCTCGGCTGGGGTGGCCTGGTCAACGTCCTGTTCGAGGCGCTGGTCCAGCCTGGCCTGCTTCAGCCGACTTTCGTCCTCGGGCATCCGGTCGAAGTCTCGCCCCTGGCCCGCCGGCGGGCGGACGATCCGCGACTGACAGACCGCTTCGAGCTGTACATCGCCCGCACCGAGATCGCCAACGCCTTCTCCGAGATCAACGACCCGATCGACCAGCGCGGCCGATTCGAGGACCAGGCGCGGGCGCGTGCCCAGGGAGCCGACGAATCGCATCCGTTCGACGAGGACTTCCTGGTGGCGCTGGAGCATGGCTTTCCCCCAACCGGCGGGATGGGGCTGGGCATCGATCGGTTGACCGCCCTATTAACGGACCAGCATTCCAACCGGGACGTGATCCTCTTTCCTCACCTGCGGGCGAAGGATGCTGAGCCTTAGCTTTATCCGCGAAAACCCGGACCTCGTCCGGAAGGGGGCCCAGCTCAAGGGCGAGCCGGCGCCGGTTGACCGCATCCTGGAGCTCGACCGGAAACGGCGGGACATCGTGACCCAGGTCGAGCAGTTGAAGGCCGAGCAACGCCGCGGCTCGGCCGCCTCGCGCGGTGCCGACGAGGGAGCCAAAAACGAGCTGCGGGCGATGCGTGAGCGGATCAAGGAGCTGGAAGCGACGCTGGGGCCCATCGAGCAGGCTCTGAACCAGCTGCTGCTGGAAGTGCCGAACCCGCCCCATGAGTCAGTCCCGGTCGGCAAGGACGCCTCCGGCAACGTGACCGTGCGCGAATGGGGAGAGCGGAAAGCTCGACCGTTTACGGTCCGTCCGCATTACGAGGTCGCCGAGCGCCTCGGCATCATCGACTTCGAACGCGGCGTGAAGGTCGCCACCTCCCGTTTCTTCTTCCTCAAGGGCGCCGGGGCGCGACTGGAGCGGGCCCTGCTCAACTTCATGCTCGACCTGCACATCCGGGAACACGGCTACACGGAGATCTTTCCGCCCATGCTGGTCAATCGCGCCGCGATGATCGGCACCACCCAGCTCCCCAAGTTTGCCGACGACTCCTTCGTGATCGAGAAGCGCGATCTGTGGCTGATCCCGACCGCGGAGGTCCCGGTCACCAACATGTACCGCGACGAGGTGGTCGACCCGCAAGCCCTGCCCATCAAGCACGTCGCCTGGTCCACCAATTTCCGCAGCGAAGCCGGCGCCGCGGGCAAGGACACCCGCGGTTACGTCCGGGTGCACCAGTTCAACAAGGTGGAGCTGGTGAAGTGGAGCGAGCCCAGCCGGTCCATGGCCGAGCTGGAATCGCTGGTCGCCAACGCCGAAACGATCCTGCAGAAACTGGAAATCCCGTATCGGGTGTTGCTCATGTGCACCGGCGACATGGGCTTTGGCCAGTGGAAGAAATACGACCTGGAGGCCTGGAGCCCAGGCGAAAGCCGATTCCTTGAGGTCTCGTCGTGCTCCAACTATGGGGACTTCCAGGCGCGCCGCATGAACACGCGGTATCGGGGCAAGGACGGCAAGCTCGAGTTCGTCCACACGCTGAACGGCTCGGGTCTCGCGCTGCCCCGCACGGTCGTGGCCATCCTGGAGAACTACCAGAACGCCGACGGCAGCGTCACGGTACCTCTCCCGCTCCGCACCTACATGGGCGGCTTGGAGGTCATCAAGGAGTCTTCGTAGGTCAATCTCCCCCTTGCGGGGAATTATTTCAGTGTCCCTCCCCTTGCGGGGAACTATTAGATATCCCTCCCCTTGCGGGGAGGGTAGGGTGGGGTATTCCGAGCAATGCCGATGTCTTTGCGATTGGGTGGTTCAGGTGGGAGGACAAAGACTGGTTGTCATACCGCATTCGTATGATTGGAGCGCCGGAGGGATGGCCGAGTGGTCGATGGCGGTGGTCTTGAAAACCACTAAGGTGCAAGCCTTCGGGGGTTCGAATCCCTCTCCCTCCGCCAGAGCGTTTTTCGACGGCGCCTCTCGCGATAGGCTGAATACGAAAACCGGTCCAAGGGGCCGGTTTTCGGCGTTTTCTGGGCGCTGTCAAAAAAGGCGCCAGGCAGCCGAAAAGGAGAGGTGAAGGTGTCGGGAAGAAGTCCAAAACCACTGGGTTTTTCGCAAACCACTGGGGCGCCGAAATACGCCAAACGACTCAAGGGACCACTTGGGTTTTTGGCCATGGGCGGGCCCAAGGGGTTGCCAGGGCGGCCTCGTGCCGAGGTGGAGAGAATCCGATTGTCCGAGATCCTGCGGACGATCCAGCAACAGCTGGCCTTTTACGCCGCCTGGATCGAGAGCGAGTCTCCCGACGTGGCCGCCAGTTATCGTGCATTAGTTCAGGCAACCCGGAGGCTCGCCGGTAGCCAGATGCATGCCGCATGGGAGGCGGCCGCTCTCCACACCGACGCCGAGATGAACATTGCCGGCATTGACTACAGTGGCCTGGCCGACTTAGAAACGGCCTACCTCGCCTCGGTGAGGGACCACCTTACGCCTTGGTGGGCACGCCTCTGGGGGTCAGTAGAGAAGTCAGCCTAGCGTTGCACGGTGGGCGGGACGTTGGCCTTAAACTGCTTGAGCTGCTGTAGCACCGGAGGCCAGCCGGGAACGTCGGCGGCTATCACCATGCTTCCGGGCCGTCCCCAGAACTCTTTGACTTGGGCCACCATTTCATCGAACAGTCGGTGAAGGTCGTCCTGTTCTTGGAAGCGGCCGAGCAGTTTCCGAGAAATGAGGCGTGGAAGGGCAGGCCAATCCTCAGCTGTCAAAATGTGGGCGCCGTACTGATACAGGTCGAACGCGTCCGACACCTCGCCTCGCATCATGAAGGCGCGGACTTTCTCTGCCGCGCGCTCACGTCGGTGAACCACGGGAATCGAGGCGACTCCTTTTGGCAACTGAATGTCGCGCAGCTCGGGTACCTCCAATAGAGGGTCATCCCAGTTGATGCTCAGTGAGAGGCTAATTTTGCCGCGGCCCGAGAGGGAACGGCATTCTATGACGGGGAACACAAGGCTCGTAGGGTTTTCATTTACGATTCTTGGTACCCCTAAGATGATGCGTCGCGCGGCGGGGGTCGACAAGGCCTGCTCAACCCAACGCCGACGAATGGCCATCCCGCTGACAGCTGCACCGTCCAGATCCCGCGAAAGACGTGGGCTGTTGTCGACGAGCCGCATGATCGCGCCGCCTTTGTACGCAATGCCAGTCCTCATGCGCGGATCCTGCGTGAGGAGTGCTGCTATTTGCCCAAGGATCGTGGCTCGTTCGAAATCATCGACCGGAACCCTCACCTGCTGAGCAGCCTGCACCACAGCCGTTCGAAAAGTTGGCGCAGCCGGTACGGCCTTGCGCTTTCTCATTCACGAGCTGCCGTAAGAATCCGCTTGCGCGATGTTGGCAATACAAGCCGCCACTGGGAGTCACGCACTTGCCGGCCATTGCCCTCTGTCCATCGGTGCGAGCGGCGTGCGAGAGTTGCCAGAACCGGGTCGACATCGCCAGTGGCAAGCTCCAATAGCAATCCGAGCCGACGGGCGAGGGTCACTGATCCAAGCTCGACGGCGCGTTGTCGAAGCTGCGCAACGGTCACCCTGCGCGTGCTGAGACCAACTCTCAAAACATGGAGGAGCTCAGGTAGGGCTGCGCCGAAACGAGGCGCCTCCAGTGTGTCGGAGAGCGCCTGCGCAGGTGTGGCCACACGGATTTGCACGCCATCGACGGCCATCTTCTTGGTCTTGGCGCGACGAAGCCGCCTGGGCCAAACCGCAAATTGCAGGGTAAACGGCCCGTACCGAACGTCCCCTTGGAACTTGTCGGTTACAACGGCCCATACAGAGGCATCCTGATCGGTCAATCCGTGCAGGGTTAGGGCACCGTAGAAGCTCACGTATCCTGACGGGGCGAGAAGCGCAGCCACAACGGCTACGGGCAGCATCCGGCCGGCTTTGTCTGGCACCAGGTACAACCCACGGCGTAGCCGGGCGATTCGATTCTCCCGGACGAGTTGTTTGAGCATCCAGGCAGGAAGTTGCGGCTTCTCCACAAGCGGGCCGTGTTCGATAAGCCAGGCCATAGCCTGCTCAATCTGAGGCCGTTTTATCAATCCCACTTTTTCTAGGTTATTGACAGACATGACCATATCCTAGATAATTGGGGACGCCAAGTCAAGAGTGCCGTCGGCTGCGAAGCAGACCCAGGCTTGATGAGTTCGCCAAGGCCAGGTATTAGTGTCAAGCGAGCCAAGAATGAAGGTTTTCATAAGCTCGGTTATCTCGGGATTTGAGGCGTACAGGGAAGCCGCGGCCCACTCTGCGCGCCTGCTGGGGCGCGAGGTCCTGCGCGCCGAGGACTTTGGTGCGTCGCCGGATTCTCCTCAGCGGGCATGCCTCGCAGCCGTAAGAGCCGCTTACACTGTGCTGCTGCTTTTGGGTGGGCGTTACGGCGATCCACAGGCGTCCGGGCTGTCTCCGACTCACGAGGAGTATCGAGAAGCGCGCGAAAGAGGCTTAGTGCTCGCGTTCGTTCAGTCCGACGTTAGCCGAGAGAAGCAGCAGGAAGCCTTCATAGGCGAAGTCCGGCAATGGGCCACAGGACACTACACTGCCGAATTCGCGACGCCTAATCAGCTCGGCGATGCGGTGACCCAAGCCTTGCACAAGTTGGCTCTTAGCCAGGCACTTGGACCAGCCGACGAGGGCGAAATGCTCGGGCGGGCCGAAGCCCTCATTCCGAAGAGTGCGCCAGCCGGCGCAGCCACACTATGCGTCGTCGTGGCGACTGGTCCGCGTCAGCAGATCCTCCGCCCGACCGAGCTCGAAGAACCGGAACTTGCCCGGAGGATTATGCAGGAAGCGATGTTCGGCGCTCGAGGATTCCTAGGTACTGAACAGACGAAGGCAGCTATGAAAGGCAGCACCCTAATCATTACTCAGCCACAGGCTTCGATCCTTGTTGACGAGCTTGGCACCGTTCAGATCGTTCGACCCGCCCACGCTGAAGACCAGCGCTCCTATGGCCTTCCGGTGCTCATTGAAGAGGATGTCCGCGATGCGGTCGAGAAGGGACTTGCATTCGCGGGATGGCTCCTGGACACCATCGACCCTTTGGGCAGGATTTCAGACGTCGTGCCGGTCGCCGCAGTCGTAGGTGGCGGGCATCTTGGCTGGCGAACCCGCGCCGAACATCAGAAAAGTCCGAACACGGTCGCTATCCGGCCGTTTTCATCGGCCTACGTGCTCGTTCATCTTTCGCCTGCTCGGCGTCACAGGGGAGCCCTGACAGCGCAGACTAAGGCTATTGCGGAAGACTTGACCGTGCTTCTCCGCCGAGATCTTCGAGCGTAGCTGCCGCGCAGTTCCAGCCGAGATTGGGCTAGCTCGATGGATTCAGGGGGATTGCTGTACGTGCGCCCTACGCAGGCTTGCTAAAGGTCACCGTTCCGCCACCGGCATGGGTCGTCCGCCGGGTCACCGTGAACTTGGTGCCGTGCTCAGGACAGGTGACGACCTTGACGCCATCCTCTTTGGGCACCCTTACGACGCGCTCGCAGCAGAAAAACGCTTCATCGATTTCAACTTCAGACACGCATTGAGTTTAGAATTCTTCGCGATGGTTGAAGATGAAGCGAAACTGAAACGGTGGCACGTGTTGCTGAAGGGTATAGGCGTCGGATTCCCGAGTCCCGAGACCTTGCATCAAGATCTCATTAAGCGGGCCGGTGGCGCGATCGAGGTGTTAGATCGTAATACCTTCGAGGTTCACGGAGCCTCGAATTTCTACACGATTGATGCGCCCGCTAGCTTTGATGCAGAAAAGCTCAAAGACTTGGTTTCGGCGAGCGTGAGGGTGTATGTGCCCAAATCCGCTAGCTACACCGTGGAGATAACCTCGACCAAAGACTGACGCGGCCGGTAGATCTTCCAATCGTCGTCCGCCGCCTCGTGCTACTGTGATCCTGGTTTGCGCGAGAAAACCCAAGCGGTCGGTGGGCCGCTTGGCAGGAGGTGCAGCCTCAGTGGGGAAATCCCCACTGAGGAAATGGCCTCTTGGGCCGGTCTTTCGTATTCAGCGGCGGATGTTGGGGCTTGAAAACCACTAAGGTGCAAGCCTTCGGGGGTTCGAATCCCTCTCCCTCCGCCAGCGCGCTTTTTCGAACGCGCCTCTCGCGATAGAGGCACAGATCAGCAAGCTCGTGAAGAAAGCTACGAGTTGAGGACTGAAGGGTGTAGGGAGGGTGGCGTATCGCCGAACATGCGGTCGTGGTAGCCGGAGGCGGTCCGACGGGGCTGATGTTGGCGGGCGAGTTGGCGTTGGCGGGGGTCGACGCTGCCATAGTCGAGCGGCGCACCAGCCAGGACCTCATCGGTTCGCGCGCAGGCGGTCTGCACTCACGCACCATCGAGGTTCTCGATCAGCGTGGAATCGCCGATCGGTTCCTCTCGCAGGGACAGGTGGCCCAGGTCGCGGGGTTCGCCTGGATCCGTCTGGACATCAGCGACTTTCCCACCCGGCACAACTACGGGCTCGGGCTGTGGCAGAACCACATCGAGCGAATACTCGCCGGCTGGGTCAGCGAACTGGCGGTGCCGATCTATCGCGGACGTGAGGTGACCGGGTTCGCGCAGGACGAGACCGGGGTCGACGTCGAACTGTCCGACGGCCAGTCGGTGCGGGCGGCATATCTCGTCGGGTGCGACGGAGGACGCAGCCTGATCCGTAAGGCAGCCGGCATTGAGTTCCCGGGGTGGGATCCGACAACTAGCTGCCTGATTGCCCAGGTCGAGATCGGCCAGGAGCCGCTATGGGGCACCCGCCGCGACGGTATCGGCGTCCATGCCTTCTCCAGGTTGGAGGATGGACTGGTGGGGGTCCTGGTGACCGAACAGCACGTCGGGAACACCGGTGAGCCCACCCTGCGCGATCTCAGCGAGGCCCTCATCGCCGTCTACGGGACCGATTACGGGATCCACAGTCCCACCTCGATCTCCAGGTTCACCGATATGACACGGCAGGCGGCGTCCTACCGCAACAGACGGGTGCTGCTGGCCGGCGACGCCGCGCACGTGCATTTCCCGGTGGGTGGACAGGGCCTCAATATCGGTGTGCAGGATGCGGTGAATTTGGGATGGAAGCTGGCCCAGGTGGTCAAGGAGACGTCGCCAGAGAGCCTGCTGGATACGTACTATGCCGAGCGGCACCCGGTCGCTGCCCGCGTGTTGCGCAACACCATGGCGCAAACCGCGCTCCTCAGCGCCGGCGACCGTATCGAGGCCTTGCGCGACACCATGTCCGAGCTGCTGAGCATGGACGAGCCGCGCAAGCGGATCGCCGCGATGATGTCCGGCCTGGACATTCATTACGACCTCGGTGAGGGACACCCGCTGCTCGGGCGCCGCATGCCCGATCTCGACCTGGTCACCGCCAACGGCCCGCTGCGGGTATTCACCCTCCTGCACAATGCCCGGCCGGTGCTACTCAACCTCGGTGAGAGCGGCGGCTTCGACATCACGCCATGGGCGGATCGAGTTCAGCTGATCACCGCCAAGTATGCCGGCAATTGGGAGCTTCCGGTCCTGGGCCGAGTAGCAGCCCCCGCTGCCGTGCTGATCAGACCCGATGGATACATCGCCTGGGTAGGGGACGGCACAGCTACCGGATTGCGCGACGCGCTGACTACCTGGTTCGGATCACCATGACGCGACGCGATGCTCCGGCCGGCCTGACCGAACGCCGAATGGAGAAGTCGGTGGCAAAGGCGTCGTCCTTCCCAGGACTGGATCAGCGTCAGGTCAGCTCCGTGGTCGCTGCCGACGAAGTCGCGTGCCTCGTCGCTGGCAGGTAACGCGCTCGACCGGGTCAGAAGATCCATTTTCCTGCTCCTCAGGAGATTCGAGCCATTAGCTCCCGCGCGGCCCCTTGAATCCTATGGCTGTTGAGTCAGAGCCGAGCGGCGAAACGGTCGGTCGCCCCGATCAGCTCTTCCATCATCTCGTCTCCGCCGACATGGCCGGTGCGGACGAGGTGCAGTTCGGCGGCCGGCCACGCCTGGGCAAGTAACCATGGCACATCTGGCGGCCCTCCAAGGTCGAAGCGGCCGTGGACCAGGACGCCTGGGATGCCGGCGAGCCTGTCGGCGTTGCGCACCAGCTGGTCGCTATCGAGCCATGCGGCATGACTGAAGTAGTGAGCGCACAGGCGAGCGAAGGTCATGCGGAAATCGGCGTTCTGGTAGCGCGGGTTGGGGGTCCAGCCCTCCTCGAGCGAAACGACGGCGTCTTCCCAATCACACCAGTTCTGGGCGGCTGTTGCCCGAACGGCCGGGTCCGGATGCTCGTTGAGTAACCGGTTGTAGGCCGCGACCAGATCGCCGTCTCGTTCATTCTCCGGGACACCAGACCGGAACCGTGCCCACTCCTCGGGGAAGAACCGGCCGGCCTCATGGTACAGCCAGTGGACATCGCTGGCGCGCGTCATGGTGACCGAGACGAAGATCAACTCGGTGACCCGCTCGGGATGACGCTCGGCGTAGGCCAGCCCCAACGTTCCGCCCCACGACGCGCCACACACGAGCCACCTGTCCACGTGGAGATGTTCGCGCAGACCCTCGATGTCGGCAATCAGATGCTCCGTCGTATTGGTGGAGAGGTCCGTTGCCGGATCGCTCACCGGTGGCGCGCTGCGTCCGCACCCCCGCTGGTCGAACTGGACGATGCGGTAGGCCGATGGGTCGAACCAGCGTCGGCGGCCAGGAGAGCTGCCGCCGCCGGGTCCGCCGTGCAGCACGATCGCCGGCTTGCCGGCCGGGTGGCCGCTGACCTCCCAGTACACCTGCTGCCCCTCGCCTACGTCCAGCATGCCGTGCGCGTAGGGCTCGATCGGCGGATATCCAGGCGGTAAAGACACCTCAACAACCTACAAGACGGCTGCGTCGCGAGGTTCTCAGGGGGTTAGCGGCGTCGCGCTCTCCGGCCGGCGGCTATTTTCTCGGTTGGCAGCAGACGCATCAGTTCATGGGCGACGGCCTCCAGTGGCCTGACATTGCCCTCGGCACGGCACAGGATAAGCGCGCCTTCCATACCAGCCAGCGTGGCCATGGCGATCGACCTCGCTCGATGCGCGGGCAGACCAACCGCCTCGAGCTGCTCCGCCAGCACGGCGACCCAGGACCGAAACGCCGCCCGCACCACCTGCATCAGGCTCGCTTCGTCGGCACCGGTATCGATCGCGACGCCGGCCACCACGCAGCCAGCCGAACCACCCGATCTGAGGACGACCTGGCGCCACATCTCGATGGAGCGGTCCAGAACGCCCGACGGTGTGGTGGCGGCACCGGCGCGAAGGTGGGCGAGCAGCCGCTCGGAAGTCCACTGGATCGCGTCCTCGGCCAGCTGCCTCTTCCCGTCCGGAAAGTGGTGATAGATGGAGCCGCGGGGAGCTCCGCTATCGGCGAGCACATCCGAGAGCGATGTCGCGTTCACGCCGCGAGACCGGATCAACGAGGCGGCGCTGCGCACCATGCGCGCCCGGCTGTCGGCCGCCATTCAGTCGCTCCTCTTGACTATGACGGTCATCATAGTGGATACTCTCTACTTGTCACTATGATGGTCATCATAATTTGGGGGAGGAGACGCCCATGCCGATGATCGACGTCTACGCCGTCACCGGAACATTCAAAAACAAGCACGCGCTGGCCAGAGACCTGGCGGCTGCCGTGATGCGCTGGGAGAAGGTACCCGAGATCTCGCTGTTCGCGAATAACACGGCCGCCTTCGTCCACGACCTGCCGGCCGACTCGCTGTCCAACGTGGCCGGTGATAGCAACTACATCCGGGTGCAGGTCCTGACCCCGATTGGCGTTCTCGACCGCGACAAGCAGCTGGGCGTGGTCCGGGAGCTCACCGACATCGTGGCCGCTGCGGCTGGTGACCCCACCCTTACCACTCGCACCTGGGTGCTGATCACCGAGTCACCCGAGGGCGGCTGGGGCATCAACGGGCATGCCAACACGGGTGCCGACATCGTCGCCGCTGCCCGCGCCCAACTTACGGCGATCGCCCAAGACAAGTCCGCTGCGAAGTAGCCCCGGACTCCTTCCGGAGAAGCACGATAGGCCGCTGAAAGCCGACGCTTCAGCGGCTGTCAGCACGCGATGTCTCGGCGATGATCTGCCCCAACAGATTTTCCATTCGCCGAAGGACCTCGAGTTGATCCGCCACGGCAAAGTCGTCACGGAGCGCGGTCGGCCGCCGATAGCCGATCATGGTCTGACCGTTGGCGTCCCATATGAGCAGCCGAAGGGGGAGCTCATATCCGACTGCGGCATCCCGTTGCATCAACAGCGTGCCAACCCGCGGATCACCAAAGATCACCAACTCCTCGTCAGCCAGCTCGAGGCCAGCCTGACGCGCTCCAGCCGCGTGGTCGATGCGGGCGAATATGGTGATTCCACGCCTACCCAGCGCCGCGATCAGCCGGTCGACGGTTGCAGGCACGCTGTGCGCACTCTTCGTGGTTGTTAGCGACATCCGTCGGACCCCCTGTTGATCCTATTCGAACATTCAACCGCCCGTTCGATTCTCTAGCATCTTGTCGTGGCCTGGAATCCATACCTCGAGGAGTGGGCGGCTGCGAATGGCTTGGGTGTTCCGGGCTGGCAAGGCGAACCAGACAACCAGAGGCAGCTCCGACAGCACCTCACCCACAAGTACGCGTTCGGCGTGCCCGGCGATGCGGCCCTCGACTGTCTCGCCCGGTACGGACCTCTGATCGAAATCGGTGCCGGCACCGGATACTGGGCTCGCTGCCTGCGCGAACGAGGCGTGGATATCGTCGCCTACGACGTCATGGGCGATTCATGGCGCTCCTGGTTCCGCCCGTCAGTCCTGGCCGAGACTCACTGGGATGGCACCCGGGCGATTGAGGCTCGGCCGAACGCGCATCGCGCCGAGCCGGTGCTCTGGACAGAGGTCCTGCAAGGCGGTCCGGAAGTCCTTGGCGGCCATGCCGAGCGAACCCTCCTGATCTGCTGGCCGGACCCGTGGAGCGGGTTTGACGAGGCCGCGCTGCGCGCCTACCCGGGCAGGCGGCTGGCGGTAGTCGGTGAACCCGGCAAAACAGCTCCTGGGAGTCAGGGCTTTCAGGCCCTGCTGCAGCGATCCTGGCAGCAGATCGAGACAGCCCCCGTCCCTCGCTGGCCCGACTCCCAGGACCGGTTGGTTGTCTACAGTCGGCGCTGAATCGCGCGTACGAGATCGGCGGCCGACACACCGAGCAAGCTAAGGGGCGTCTAAGGCGATGGGCTACGACGAAAGGGTGGCCGAACGAGTGCGGCGGGTCCTCTCGGGGCAGCGGAACGTCGTCGAGAAGAGGATGGTCGGAGGGCGCTCGTTCATGGTGAACGGCAGCCTGTGCTGCGGCGTTACCGGCACCGCCCTCATGGTTCGCGTGGGCCCCGAAGGGTTAGAGCGGGCGCTGGCGCGGCCGCACGTGCGGCGGATGGTCTTTGCCGGCCGGCCACTGTCCGGCTTCGTGTGCGTGGACCCCGGAGGGTACCGGACCGACGCGGCCCTTGCGGCATGGGTCCAGCGGGGCATCGACTTCGTGTCGACGCTCCCAGCCAAGAGGCCTGCCGCAAGGAGGCCTCCCTCCAACTCGGCGCGGCGCTAAGGCAAGCCTATGTGCCGTCCAGGTGGGCCAGGACTGGAGCGAGAGCTTCGAGCGACGCCTCGGTGATCGGATCCAGGACGAGCTGCACGTGACCAATCCCCTCGCGCGCGAAGGCGCGCAGCGCTTCCGCCATCACCTCGGGTGATCCCTCCACCGGCGGGGCGGCGGACGGACCGTCACCCTGCTGGCGGCCGGAGCCGCCACTCAGCCGGACCAGGACCGCGACGGTGCGCTCCACGTCGGCGGGATCACGCCCGGCAGCCCGACAGGCCGAGTCGACTTTGGCCCGCAACGCCGGGATGCCTTCTGGCCGGTTGCCGGTCTGAACGAACCAGGCGTTCCAGGCGTCCGCGTAAGGGATGGTGATTCCCAGCATCCGGTCACCCGTAGAGCCAACCAGCAATGGCGGTCCGCCCGGTCGCGGGCGCGGCACCAGCTCGCAGTCCCTGGCCGAGTAGAAGTCTCCCGCGAAATCGACCCGGCCATCGCGCAACAGCGACCGGATGATGGTAAACGCTTCGGCGAACCGCGAAACCCGCTGGTCGAAGGGAAACCCGTACGCCCGATACTCGGTCTCGTTCCAGCCGGCGCCCAGGCCCAGGATCAGGCGTCCCCCACTGATTTCGTCCACGGTAGCAGCCAGCTTGGCGAGCATGGCGGGGTTGTGGAAGCTGGTGCAGGCCACCAGCGGACCAATCGCGATTCGCGTCGTCGAGGCGGCGATGGCCGCCAGCATGGTCCAGGCCTCCCACGGGCCCCGCGCGCCGTGGGTCGCGTCCCGATAGAGAACATGGTCGCCAACCCAGACCGAGTCGAAGCCGATCTGCTCGCCGAGGCGAGCCATGGCCGCAATTTCCGGCCAGCGCACCTCTCGCTCGACCTCGGGCAGCTGGAAGCCGACCTTCAGCGGCCGCAATGAAGGCACCCTTACTCGGCTGTCCCAGATTCTCGCGCGGGGTCGTTCTCGGGCAGCACATCACACGCCCAATCCGAACGCTTCCAATCCGGAACAGGTGGACGCGCCGTCTTCTTGGGAACGAACTTGGAGCGCTCAACCAGCTGAAAGCGATGGATGTAGCGAGGGCAGTTGGGAAACACTTCCCGGACGGCCACCCGGATGACGAACTGGGCATACGGGTAGGCGGTCATTAGCTCGTCGTTTTCGTCGACGCTCGCGGTGCCGTTGACCCGCAGCCGGTGCGGGCGCTCGAAATCCATGAACAGCATTCCCACTTCGCGGGTGGCCAGGGCGTTGCCCATTGACAGGTACATCCCATTCCCGTCGTAGTTTGGGAAGGCAAGCGTCCGGTCGTCAACGACGCGCACGAAGCCAGGGTCGCCCCCCTTGTATGAGCAGTTCGGCCTGCCCTGCGGGTCCACGGTCGCCAAGAAGAACATGTCCCGTCCGCCGATGAATTCGGCGTCGCCCTCGTCGATGGAATCGTGGACCAGGCGCTCCTCGATCCGGTCGGCAAGCCGACGCGTGTCGAAACGGTCCTGCATCCGGCGCTGCGCGTCATGATAGAACTGCGTCATGAACGAAAGTCTAAGGCCGATTCGGGCTAGGCGAGCAATGCGGCGTCCCGCTCCTGACGGGTAGGTCCGCAAGCCGGTATCCTGAGCCGAATGGCGCATCTTTGGCGCCAGCAGATAGGAGAGGAGGAAGGGATGGGAAGTTACGGGCGCTCCGAGCTCGTCCAGGCCGAGGCGACGGCCAGCGAGCGGTTCCAACAGGCGGTCGACGGGTTCCACCGCAGGGTGCAGTCCGTGGCGGATAACCAGTGGGATAGCCAGACCCCCTGCACCGAGTGGGATGTTCGGGCCCTGGTCAATCATGTGGTGGGGGAGCTCCGATGGATTCCACCCCTGCTGGCTGGCCGGACCATCGCCGAGGTCGGTGACGAACTGACGGGCGACCTCCTGGGAAAGCAGCCGAAAGCCGCCTGGGACGATGCGTCGAGCAGCGCCATCGCGGCGTCGCTCCAGCCAGGCGCAATGGAAAGGACGGTTCATCTGTCATCCGGTGATGGCCGCGCTGACACCTACCTCTCGGAAGTTGCTGCCGACGTCACCATTCACACGTGGGATCTGGCGCGAGCGATAGGCGCTGACGAACGGCTTGACACTGGCCTGGTCCAGTTCGCCCAATCTACGCTCCAACCTCACCTAGAGGAATGGCGTGCCGCCGGTGCCCTCGGACCTGCCGTCGACCTACCTCGGGGCGCCGACCCACAAGAGGCGTTCCTCGCCATGGTCGGGCGCCAGGCCGGCTGACGGCCCTCGTCAGTCCTGCTGCGGCACGAGATCTCCTTGCTTGCACGCGGCGGCGCGCTCGAGGAGCAGCTTGCGCTGGCGCGCATTTCGCGTGAGCGAGGCGGCTCGCGCGAACTCCGCCTGGGCCTCGTCGAGGCGGCCGAGCTTGGCGAGCAGGTCGCCCCGCACGCTCGGCAGGAAGGCGTAGTTCTGGAGCGACGGTTCGGAGGTTAGCGTGTCGGCGAGTTCGAGACCCGCAGCGGGACCGAACGCCATCCCCAGCGCGACGGCCCGATTCAGGTCCACGACCGGTGATGGCGCCAGCTGGGCGAGGGCATCGTAGAGGGCCGCGATACCGGGCCAGTCCGTCTCCTCAGGGGTACCCGCTCGCGCGTGACAGGCGGCTATGGCGGCCTGCACTGTATACCGGCCGAGCGCACCGCCCAGCTTCTCGGCCCGCTCGAGGGCCTTAAGGCCGCGATGAATGAGCAGCTGATCCCAGCGGCCTCGGTCTTGATCGAGTAACAGGACGGGCTCTCCCGACGGACCAAGTCGGGCGCGAAGCCGCGACGCCTGGATCTCCATCAAGGCGACCAGGCCGTGGACCTCCGGCTCGGTCGGCACGAGCTCTGCCAGGATCCGGCCGAGCCGGAGCGCATCCTCGCACAGCTCGGGTCGCAGCCAGTCGTCGCCGGCAGTCGCCGAATAGCCCTCGTTGAAGATCAGATACACCACCTCGAGGACCGACGAGAGCCGGGCGGCGAGCTCGGCCCCGCGGGGCACCTCAAAGGGGACGTGGGCCTCAGCCAGCGTCCGCTTGGCTCGCACGATGCGCTGGGCGATGGTCGGCTCCGGCACGAGAAACGCGCGCGCAATCTCCTCGGTCGTCAGACCTCCGAGGAGGCGGAGGGTGAGTGCCACCCGCGCATCCTTCGAGAGCACGGGATGACAGGCGACGAAGATGAGGCGCAGGAGGTCGTCGCCCATCTCATCCTCCATCGCGGCGTCGAACTCCTTTTCGGCGGTCTCCTGTTGGCTCACGAGTAATTCGTGACCGAGCTGCTCCTGCTTGCGCTCAAGCCGCTTGCGCCGCCGAAGCAGGTCGATCGCCCGATGTTTCGCGGTACCCATCAGCCAGGCGCCCGGCTTGGCGGGGATGCCGGACACCGGCCACTGCTCGAGGGCCGCGACCAGTGCGTCCTGCGCGAGCTCCTCGGCCACACCCACATCGCCCACGATCCGCGCCAGCCCTGCGATCAGCCGGGCGGACTCGATCCGCCAGACGGCGTCGATCGTGCGTTGGGTATCGTCCGTGCTAGGCCTTTGCTGCCGCCTGCGCCCGCAAGCGCTGGTCCTGCTCCCTCAGCTCGGGGGTGTACGCGTCCCCGAGGTCGTCAGCCTCGATCACCTGGCGAATCTCGATCTCGAAAGGGCCCAGGCGACGCTCCAGTTTGGCCGCCTCCTCGCTGCCGGTGGCCCACGGGCCGCGCTTCAGCCACTCGATCGCCTCTTCCTTCGACTTCACCTGCCACAGCCAGTAGCCCGCGATCAGCTCCTTGGTCTCGGCAAAGGGCCCGTCGATCACCGTCGCCTTCCCCCCGGAGAACCGGACGCGCGCCCCTTTCGAGCTGGCATGCAGGCCGTCGCCGGCGAGCATCACCCCGGCCTTGACGAGCTCCTCGTTGTACTTGCCCATCTCCTCGAGCAACGCCTGGGAGGGCATGATGCCCGCCTCGGATTCCTTGTTGGCTTTCATCACGATCATGACTCGCATCTATCGTTCCTCCTGGTGATTAGGGTTTGAAGCCGGGTTTCCAGCCTGCCTCGACCGGCTGAACCCTGGCTCTAACAATACGTCGAGCAACGTGGCGTGAAATCGACATCTCCTGGCGACGAGCTCGGGCGGGCACCCCTCGTGGGGGAGAATAGTCAG
Organism: Chloroflexota bacterium; assembly: GCA_005880615.1. GTDB lineage: Bacteria > Chloroflexota > Dormibacteria > CF-121 > CF-121 > CF-121. The sequence continues at coordinate 859 of VBID01000115.1, read as the reverse complement.
CGATGGACGCTCGCTTCCGGGTGGCTCGTAACCCCGATCCAGGGAGCAAATTGCCGTACCTCGTGTGGCTCCCGCTCGAGGGAGGCGTAGTGCTCAAGGCTCGCGACGCGTGGCCTCGTGCCACCCGGGTCTTCTGCGCCCAGGATGCCACCCCGTGGAAAGACAGTGGCGAGCTGGTGGACGAAGCCACGGTCCTGGTGTGCCAGCGTCGGGGTGCCGCCATCGACCTGATCCTGGACCGCCCACGATTGTCCCGGTCCCAGTTTATCTTCACGAATGCGCGTGGTCGGCCGGCCATCTGGTGGCAGACTCAGCGGACGGTTCACACCGCCAATCCGGGGGCGCGGGTTCCGCGGGGCCGCGCCCCCGGCCCCCTCACGGTGGCAGTCGACACCCGGGAGAAGTACGGATGGCGCTTTGCCGGCCGCGCGGTGAGCATCGAACGGCGGCTCCTCCCGGGCGGCGACTACGGCGCTATCGTTGAGGACCGGGTGGTCGCGGTGGTGGAGCGGAAGACCCTTGACAACCTGGCGGCCTCCCTCTCGGACGGAAGCCTGGCCTTCCAGCTGCAACGTCTGGCCGGGGTCGGGCGCAGCGCGATAGTCGTCGAAGGCGACTACGCGGACCTCTTTCGAACCCAGCCCGGCCGCGGATCCTGGCTGGCAGACATGCTCGGCCGGCTGACGGTGCGCTACCCCGAGGTGCCGATCGTCTTTGCCGGTTCGCGGAAATTCGCCGAGGAGTGGGCTTACCGCTTCTTCGGCGCAGCCGTGGGCGACAGCGGTGCCGGGATCAAGGCCCCCGACCATGCGCAGCCGGAGATCTCTCTGGACGATTCGCTTCCTCTCTGACAGAGAGA